>DASYBT010000047.1:0-7727 GCA_036500585.1 Rhizomicrobium sp. | reverse complement strand
CGCTCCTGGCCCTGCTGGTCGGTCCACTTCCGCGTCTGCAGCGAACCCTCCACATAGATCTTGGCCCCCTTCTTCAAGAACCGCTCGGCCACGTCGGCAACCCGGTCGTTGAACACCACCACCCGGTGCCACTCGGTCTTTTCCTTGCGCTCGCCCGAGGCCTTGTCGCGCCAGGATTCCGAGGTGGCCACGGAGAGGTTGACGAGGGGATCGCCGCTTGGCATCCGCCGGGTTTCAGGGTCGCGTCCCAGATTTCCCACCAAAATCACCTTGTTGACGCTGCCAGCCATGATCCGTCCTTCCGAGCACCCGTTCCATTGACCCTAGCCCGCCGCAGCGAAATCCTGCTACTGGGGCGGCCTTTTCGTTCCTTTTATGTTCACGATACTGCCAAGTCAATCCCCAACAATTCAGAACGCCGCCTTCATTTTGGGTGCGAGGAGACGGGTCCCGTAGGAGCTCAGATGATTGGTATCGACGTAAAGGGCGCGGCCGTTTTGTTCGACGGCACAACGGCCCACCGTACAGAGCCACTGGTGCGGATAGAGCATCGTCGCATGATACCGCGTGGCGGCCTCCGCCAGTGCCGCAAGCACAAAATGCTGCCGTCGCTCGAACTCGGCGACGGTCGGGCGGACATCCTGACGCAATCCGAAATACTTCACCTTGGCCAAGGTCTCCGGCACGTAGCGGGAGACTTCCGGAACAGGCCCGACGATCACGACTTTCTTGCCGGCTTGATCGAGCCAAGCCAAGGTGCGCGAGAGGCCGCGCAGGAACACGGCATGGTTCTCGGCAATCGAGCGCCTGTGCGACTGGTCATCGGCAAGGAACGCGGTCGCCTGATCTTCATCGCCGTAGCCTGTGCCTTCGGCATCCCGCGCCCATCGCGCGGCGAGGATCACCTCACGAATGTCTGACGCGGCGATTCGCTTCGCCACGGCATCGTTGAAGGCGCGGCATTGGCCGTTGGCGGCATCGACCCGCTCGACACCGATCAACGGCGGGCACGCCGAGCGCGAGGCGAACAATCCAGCGCGCCGCTTCGCCTTGGCTGCAAGATCGATCGCAGGCAGCAGCGCGTCGGCGTGGGAATCGCCCCAGAAGACAAAATCCACCTTCGCGCTCGGATCGCCGATCCGACACAGGCGTCCCGCGCGCACCTGATCGGGCGAGAGATTGAAGCAGTGGGCGCGCCGATGCTCGCGGTCGTCTGCACCTGCCAGCAATGTGCGGATGTCTGCCGGGTAGCGCTGCGGCAAGCCGTTTCCGGCGATGACCACGGCTCCGAGCGCAACGCAGGCGGCAATCGCACCACCTGCCATCGCGAACAGCCGCCTGCCGGTGAACACGGTTTTGTTGCGACGGAACGGTTGCTCGACAAACCGGTAAGAAGCCCATGACAGTGCGATCGACGCCAGGATAAGCAGCACCGCCTGCGCCGCGTCCGGTGGCGCGGAAAGGTAGTACTTCGCGAAAACATAAAGCGGCCAGTGCCACAGGTACAATGAGTAGGAGATCAGGCCGACGAACACGAAGGCCGGCGTGCTGAGCAATCGGGCCGCCAGCACGTCGCGATTGCCGCCCACATAAATCAGCAGCGCCGCGCCAAGGCACGCCGGCACAGCGGCAAGCCCCGGAAACGGCGTGTCGGCCGTGTACGTGCCAACGGACCAGCCGATCAGTACGAGCCCGAGCATTGCCAGCGCGTTGGCGAACCAGCGATTTTCAGGTGGGCGGAGCCGGCCGACTGCAAGCGCCGCTCCCAGCATCAGTTCCCACATGCGCGACGGCAGCAGATAGAAAGCTGCCGTCGGTGCATACGCGACTTCGCGGATGCTTTCGCCGAGCGACAAAACGAGGATGAGGCACACCGCCGCGAGCAGGTATCGTCGGCCCCAGCGCTCAACCGCAAACAGCATCGCCGGCCAGACGAGATAGAACTGCTCTTCGACCGCCAGCGACCAGGTGTGCAGCAGCGGTTTCAAGTCGGCGGCCGTGTCGAAGTACCCGGCGCGCTGCCAGAATTCGATGTTGGAGGCGAAGAGCGCGGTTGCGATCACGCTGCTCGCGTATTGCCGCAGGTCGCGGGGAAACAGGATGATGAGCGCCAGCACGGTGACGACCGCCAGCAATGCAAACAACGCCGGGAGGATTCGCCGCACACGCCGCTCGTAGAACCGGAGGATCGAAAATCTCTGTTCGCGGATTTCCGCGTGGATCAGCGACGTGATGAGAAATCCGGAGATGACGAAGAAAATGTCGACGCCGACATAGCCGCCGCTGAAGCCCGGCACGCGATAGTGGTAGAGCACCACCGGCAACACGGCGATGGCGCGCAGACCGTCGATGTCTGGGCGATAGTATCCGCCCGCGGCTTCGCTGCGATTGATATTCAGCATCGGGAATCCGTCATGAAGCCGGGATAGCAACCGGGGCGGCGCCTGGCGAGACGCCGCCTGTTGTGCCGGTGTTGTGTTCCTAATAGGTTCTCCTTGGAATCAGCCATGCAGGTTGAGTTTCCGGCCTGAGACCCTACATCCGGGGGACCTGCCTTGCGCTGTTCCAGCCGGACGGCGTCAAGAGCCGGATTACCCACCGGGCTATGTCATTTGGGCCGTTGCTGTCTTGGGGCAGTGGCTTCAAAGTGCGTGTTTGCCCCGCGGCGAGAGGACGATTGAAGACGCATGCTGAAGAACATCTCCATTCGCGGCGCGCGCGAGCACAACCTCAAGAACGTCGACGTCGAAATCCCGCGCGACACCCTGACGGTGATGACCGGCTTGTCCGGCTCCGGCAAATCCTCTCTCGCCTTCGACACCATCTATGCCGAGGGCCAGCGCCGCTACGTGGAGTCACTGTCGGCTTATGCGCGGCAGTTCCTCGAGCTGATGCAGAAGCCGGATGTCGACCACATCGAGGGCCTATCGCCGGCCATTTCCATCGAGCAGAAGACGACCTCGCGCAATCCGCGCTCGACCGTCGGCACGGTCACCGAGATCTACGACTACCTGCGGCTGCTCTTCGCGCGCGTCGGCGTGCCGTACTCGCCGGCGACCGGCTTACCGATCGAAAGCCAGACCGTCAGCCAAATGGCGGATCGCATTCTCGCGCTGCCGGAAGGCACGCGGCTGTTCCTGCTGGCGCCGTTCGTGCGTGGCCGCAAGGGCGAATACCGCAAGGAAATGGCGGAGCTTCAGAAGAAAGGCTTCCAGCGCATCAAGGTGGACGGAAAGTTCTACGAGCTGGGCCAAGTGCCGGCGCTCGACAAAAAGTTGAAGCACGATCTGGAAGTCGTGGTCGACCGCATCGCGGTGAAGAAGGACATCGGCAACCGCCTGCCCGATTCCATCGAAACGGCACTGGGACTGGCCGACGGCCTGGTGATCGCGGAGTTCGCCGACGAGAAGGAGAAGGACGGCTCGCCGAAGCGGCTGCTGATGTCGTCGAAGTTCGCCTGTCCGATTTCCGGCTTCACCATTCCGGAAATCGAGCCACGCCTGTTCTCGTTCAACAATCCGCATGGGGCCTGCCCGGCATGTGATGGCCTGGGCACGCAACTCTACTTCGATCCGGCGCTGGTCGTGCCGGACGCGTCGCTCACCTTGCGCAAAGGTGCAATTGCGCCGTGGTCGAAGACGTCCTCGCCTTATTATCTGCAGACCCTGGAGGCGCTCGGCCGCCACTACAAATTTTCGATGAACGAGGCGTGGGAGGACCTGCCGAAGAAGGCGCGCGAAGTGATCCTGTACGGCTCGGGCGAGGACGAGATCAAATTCATCTACGATGACGGGATGCGCCGCTACGAGACCAAGAAGGCGTTCGAAGGCGTGATTCCGAATCTCGAGCGGCGCTTCAAGGAGACGGATTCTTCGTGGATTCGCGAAGACCTGGAGCGGTTCCAGGACACCTCGCCGTGCGATGTCTGCAACGGCTATCGCCTCAAGCCGGAAGCGCTGGCGGTAAAGATCGCTGGGCTGCACGTGGGCGAGGTCTGCGAAAAATCCATCCGCCACGCTGACGAGTGGTTCCGCGATGTCGACCAGAAGCTGAACAGGCAGCAACAGGAAATCGCGGCGCGCATCCTCAAGGAAATTCGCGCGCGGCTGAAGTTTCTCAACAATGTCGGGCTGGATTACCTCACCTTAAGCCGCAATTCCGGAACGCTGTCCGGCGGCGAGAGCCAGCGCATCCGGCTGGCGTCACAGATCGGCTCAGGCCTCACCGGCGTGCTGTACGTGCTGGACGAGCCCAGCATCGGCCTGCATCAGCGCGACAACGCGAAGCTCCTGGAGTCGCTGAAAGGCTTGCGCGACCTCGGCAACACCGTGGTCGTGGTGGAGCATGACGAGGAGGCGATCCGCGTTGCCGATCACGTGATCGATATGGGCCCCGGCGCTGGTATCCATGGCGGGCATATCGTGGCCGAGGGTACGCCGGAAGATATTATGCGCAACCCAAACAGCCTGACGGGCAAGTATCTCGTCGGGCTGGAGCAGATTGCGATCCCGGAAGAGCGCCGCAAGGGCAACTTCAACCGCAAGGTCCGCATCGTCGGCGCGCGCGGCAACAATCTGAAGAACGTCACCGCCGAAATTCCGCTCGGCACCTTCACTTGCATCACCGGCGTCTCCGGCGGCGGCAAGTCCACCTTGATCATCGAAACCCTGTTCAAGGCGGCGGCCCGCAAGCTGAGTCAGGCGCGCGAGCATCCCGCGCCGCACGACAGGATCGAGGGCCTCGAATTCCTCGACAAGGTGATCGATATCGACCAATCGCCGATCGGCCGCACACCGCGCTCCAATCCGGCGACCTACACCGGCGCCTTCACGCCGATCCGCGATTGGTTCACCGAGCTGCCGGAGGCGAAAGCCCGCGGCTATCAGCCGGGACGCTTCTCGTTCAACGTGAAGGGCGGGCGCTGCGAAGCCTGCCAGGGTGACGGCGTCATCAAGATCGAGATGCACTTCCTGCCCGACGTGTACGTCCAGTGCGACGTCTGCAAGGGCAAGCGCTACAATCGCGAAACGCTGGAAGTGAAGTTCCGCGACTACTCCATCGCCGATGTGCTCGACATGACGGTGGAAGCCGGTGCCGAGCTGTTCAAGGCGGTGCCCTCCATTCGCGAGAAGCTGGATACCTTGAAACGTGTTGGACTCGATTACATCAAGATTGGCCAGCAGGCGACGACCTTGTCGGGCGGCGAAGCGCAGCGCGTGAAGCTGTCGAAGGAATTGTCACGGCGCGCGACCGGCCGCACGCTCTACATTCTGGACGAGCCGACCACCGGCCTCCACTTCCACGACGTGAAGAAACTGCTCGAGGTGCTGCACGAGCTGGTCGACAACGGCAACACGGTCGTGGTGATCGAGCACAATCTCGAAGTCATCAAGACCGCCGACTGGATCATCGACCTCGGTCCCGAAGGCGGCGACGGCGGCGGCGAGATCGTGGCGAGGGGCACGCCGGAGGATGTGGCGAAGGTCGCCCGCTCCTACACCGGGCAGTATCTGAAGCCGCTGCTCAAGGGTCGCACGCCGGAATTCGCATCGCGAAAACTCCGCGCCGCAGAGTAGGCTCGCCAATCTCATAGACGGCTTGGTTCCAATGTCGCAGACGGAAGACACACCCTCATGATCCGGCTTCTGAAACCTGGCGGGTGGCTTGCTGCCCATCTGGAAGCGGGTTTCGCGCCGCCGGCACTTCCGGTGCACGAAAAAATTGAGCAGCGGGCGGCGATGACCCAGGCCGCGGGCAACCGGCCACTCTGGGAAGGCTATCGCGCGGTCGAGAATTATCCGAGGTCGACGCACGGAACGCGCACCTCGAATCAGGTGCGCACGGCGCAGAGAGTCGGGAGGTTCTATTCCTGGCTCGCGGCCGCGCGCCGCAATCCAACGATCATCGAAATCGGAACCGCGTTCGGCGTATCGGGAATGTTTTGGCTGGCCGGGATCGGCGAGGGGCACCTGTTCACATTCGAGCCGAACCAAGACTGGGCGGCGCTGGCACGCGACAATCTGGCGGCGATCTCACCGAACTTCACGCTGACGGTAGACACATTTGAATCCGCAGGTCCCTTGCTGGTCCCGACGGGAGCGGCGGATATCGCCTTCATCGATGCGATCCACACCGGAGACTTCGTGCGCGCGCAACTGCGCATCCTGCTTCCGCTGATGAAGCCGGGCGGGCTGATCCTGCTCGACGACATCGGCTTCTCGCCGGACATGGCGCGGTGCTGGCAAGACATTTCGGCCGATGCATCGCTCGTCGCCGCTGCGGAGATCGGCAGCCGTGTCGGGATCACCGAGCTTGCGTGATACGCCGGCCGCCCGGCGGCCGAAGGTTGCAGGCATCGACCTCGACGCCGAGACGCGCTGCGCGCATTGGCATTCGCCGCGCGATGTCGTTGCGATCAAGATGAAATGCTGCGGCGTTTATTATGCCTGCAAGGACTGTCACGAGGCGCTGGCGGACCACCCTATAGCCGTCTGGCCCCGCACCGAGTGGCATGAGAAGGCGGTCCTCTGCGGCGCCTGCGGCAGCGAACTCCCGATCCGCGACTATCTCGCCTGTCGAAGCAGATGTCCCGTCTGCAGCGCGAATTTCAATCCCGATTGCCGGCACCACCATCATTTCTATTTCGACAGCGGCGCCTGACGTCACACAGCCTTGTTTGGCGAAGCTGCCGGCGCCAGCGCGCGATATGCGGCGGCGCACGCGCCCAGGTTGAGGCCGATCATGAAGGGTTCGACGATCAGCCTCAGGCCAAGATACAGCGGCATGTGCTGGCCGAGTGGCGCAAGGCGCTGGCTCATCGCCGCGTTCATCGTTTGCGCATCGCCGACGGGAAACGGTGCGAAGAATTGCTGCGGCCCGACAATGGCCACCACGATGGCGAGGTCGACGAGCAGGATCGGAAGGGTGGTGGCGAGAATGACCCCGAGGATTCGCCAGAAATTGCCGCGTGTCAGACTCCAGCTGCGGCCGAGGCTGATCTGCTGCTCAGCCACCGTAACCGGCACCAGCAGAAACCCGAGCCGCAATGCGATGAAAAGCATGGCACAGAACATGATGATGATGCTCAAGGCGGCGACGAAGGCAATGAGCGACGGTTTTCCTGCGGCGGCGTTCACCAGGCCGCCGAACAGTGTCCCGGCGATCGCCATTGCGAATGCCATG
Source organism: Rhizomicrobium sp. (assembly GCA_036500585.1). Taxonomy (GTDB): domain Bacteria; phylum Pseudomonadota; class Alphaproteobacteria; order Micropepsales; family Micropepsaceae; genus Rhizomicrobium. The sequence continues at coordinate 545 of DASYBT010000047.1, read as the reverse complement.
CAGATCAGCACGAGGGCGAACAACAATATGGCGCCAAACAGGCGAAACTCCGGCGGACCGAGCGCGAAGTGCACCATGGCCGGACCTTCGCGCAGCCCCAACGCCTGCCGGATCACCGGAACGTAAGCCATGGAATACAGCAGCGCGATCAGCAAGGTTGATCCGATGGCCTCGAGCGCGCGACGGCCCTCCTCCGTCAGGTTTTCGGGAGCAGCGTCGGGATTTCCGCCGAACGCGTACGGGAGGAAGCGCAGCACCGCGATCAGCACCAGCGGTATCCAGACGAGACCGATAATGGTGCCGAGATGCGTGAAGGTGAAGCGGTAGGCGAAAGCGATCGTGCGGCCGACGGGTAATTTGTTCATACGAGCCTTCGCTGCTCCACAAGGTTGAGGGTTCAGTGTAGTCGGCACAGGGGGGCCTCACAATCGCGCGGCGGCAGCGGAGCATCGTGACAGGGTTGTTCGCGGCGGATAGGCTCGCTGGCAGACAGAATGGGGTAAGAAATGGCTTTCACGGAATACGCGAATCACGACGGTATCGGT
>DASYBT010000046.1:0-2497 GCA_036500585.1 Rhizomicrobium sp. | reverse complement strand
TGCTGGCAGGCGGCCGATGCCGTCGCCGAGGTCGTCGCGCTTTTCCTTCCAGCTGGCTTCCATGGTGCGATAGCCGGGCTCGCCGAGGACCGCGGCCAAATCGGCAGACTTGTAATGATCGTGGTCGAGATAGCGCTTCGTGTCGGTGCCCCACGTGTGTTCCACCGAGAGAGTCATGCGGCGCAGCAGCGCGCGGTCCACGTCGCCGCCTACTTCAAGCTGTTTCTGCGCAATCCACTCCTGGCGCATGCGCGCGGCCTCGCGATAACGCGCGACCTTCGGTGGGTCGCTGGGAATGCCGTAGATCCAGGTGTCGCCGATCTCTTCGGTGACGATGGGGAGTTTGTCGCGCACCGGGGCGAGCGCGGCGGCGACATCGCTGAGCGTTGCGGCGGTGACGGTGGCGTTGGGGAACCGCTGACGCAGCCGCGTATAGATCGCCCGAATCTCCTCGGGTGAATGTGGGCCGGCGTTGTCGCCGCGCATTTCAATGGAAAAGGCGGTATCCGTGTTGGGCAGGACGACGGTTCCACCATAGTCGTGACGGTGGTAGATCATCGGGAGCGTGCTGCCGTCGGTCGCTTTCCAGAGGAAGACATCCGGCACGTTCGGCGGCATACTTGCTCCGTTGACGCCGATGTCCAGCATGGAAATCCCCGCAGCAGCCAATGGCGCGATGATGCCGCGTGTGTGACCGGGAACATCGGTCATCTTGGCCGCGATTGTTTTGTGACCGAAATGTGCATCGAGCGAGCGCGAGAAGCCGAGCGCACCTTCGATCATGGTGCGGTCGAGCATCTCGGTTTGCCAACTGAAGGGGAGCGCGTGCCAACTGATGTCGCCCGCGGCGATGGCCTGCTCCATCGTGCGGCGCTGTTCCGCTGTCGCCTGCTCCAGGTACTCGTAGAGCAGCCACGAGCCGGTTGTCCAGGTGTAGCGGTCGCCGCCGGCGTGGCGCAGACTGGCTCCGGTCTGGATGGCCTGCGGGAAGTAGACATCGAAGTACTTCCGCATCACGGCTGCCTGCGTGTCCGTGAAGCCGAGGTCGAGATGACACTTGAAGACGACAAGCACGCGGCGCACGCTGGGATCGGGAACATCGGGCTGCTGGAGTGTGCTGCCGAAGGCGCGCTGGGCGGCGGCGGCGCCAGCGGTGAGAGCGGCAAGTTTCAGGAGATCGCGTCGCTGCATGGTGCTCTGCGTGCCGGCCTGTGCGATGGTTTGCGGGTGGCGCCAGTGTATACGGTTTGACAGACACGCGGGCCCGGGGCTGCGGCCTGGTGTCGCGGGTTAGTATGGCGATCTTCTCACGGCAGCCCCTAACGTCATCGCAGTGCAAAGGCGGTGCAATTCCATTTCCAGCAGAGCGGCTGCCGCGGGACCATCGTTACAATGAAATTGCAGTGCGGTAATTGCGTAGGCGCGCGAGTGCGTGCTCGTTTGCGCCGAGACGAGAATGCAGGATAATCTCGGCCTCGTGACTTCTCGCAGGGCCTATAGCTCAACGGTTAGAGCAGGGGACTCATAATCCCTTGGTTGGGGGTTCGAATCCCTCTGGGCCCACCAGCGTTGCTGGTCGGGGGCATGGTTTCGCGGCGCGAATGTTTTCGACAGACAATCTCAAGCTTTATTACAGCTTGATCTGCTTCAGGTGCTCGCGCAGACCGGGGCCCAGGTCACTGCGCTTGAGCGCAAAGTCGACGGTGGCCTGCAGCATACCAGCCTTGTCGCCAGCGTCATAGCGCTTGCCTTCGAAGGTGTAGCCGAATACCTTTTCCGTCTCGAGCAGGCCTTTGATGCCGTCGGTCAATTGCAACTCTCCACCGGCGCCCTTTGGAATCTTTTCGAGCAGCTCGAAGACATGGGGCGTGAGGATATAGCGACCGATGATGGCGTTCTTGGATGGGGCGTCCTGCTGCTTCGGCTTTTCTACCAGCCCCTTCACGGCGTGCAGGCGCGGATTGTCCTTCACCGTTTCGCAGTCGAGCACGCCATACGAAGAGATGGCTGGGCCCTCGACGATTTGTGTTGCAAGGATGCTGGACTGGACCTGGTTGAAGACGTCCACCATCTGCTTCAGGCAAGGCGTGGCGGCGTCGATGATGTCGTCAGGAAGGATGACTGCGAACGGTTCATCGCCGACCATATCGCGCGTCTGCAGCACGGCGTGTCCGAGGCCGAGCGGTTCCTTCTGGCGCACATAGGAGACGTGCACCATGTTCGAAACCTTGCGCGTCAATTCCAGCAGATCTGTCTTGCCACGGGCTTCGAGGCTGTTCTCCAGCTCGGGGCTCATGTCGAAGTGGTCCTCGATCGCGGACTTGCCCCGGCTAGTGACGATGATGATCTCGTCGACGCCGGCTGCCAATGCCTCTTCGACACCGTACTGGATAAGCGGCTTGTCCACCAGGGCGAGCATCTCCTTGGGAATGGCCTTCGTTGCCGGCAAGAAACGTGTGCCAAAACCGGCAGCCGGAAAGACTGCCTTGTGAATTTT
>DASYBT010000045.1:0-8401 GCA_036500585.1 Rhizomicrobium sp. | reverse complement strand
GAATTGCTGTCCAGATACCAGCCGGTTATCACGCCCCTCTTGTTGACGGCCATGGCAACGGTTTCTGTTGAACCAGCCGGGTCGAACGAGATGATTGTCCCGTCCGCAGAGCGAATGAAACCATGCAACACAAAGGAGTCGTCCCTGTATGACCCTGTGATCACTCCCGAGTCATTGATGCTGTCGGTACCATACATATCCGTTGCGACTGAACCATCGGGGTCGAAATCCGTGAATGATCCATCCGGATTTCTAATGAAGCCCCGCGGATTGTCGTCCTGGTCTCCATAACTCCCGACAATTGCGCCACTTGCGTTTATGCTCAGCGGTGGGAGCACTTCGATAGAGCCTGGAGGATCGAACGTCGTGATTGCCGGCTTTGCGTTGGCTGAAATGGTCGCGCCAGCAAGTATAGCGCAAGCGATCTCGCCCGCCATTGTCCCAACTCTCAAAGTCGCTCTGATCGTGCTTCGCATCGTGGCCACCCCGTTTTGAGACGGTCACCCTAGGTTGCGCAAAGCGAGTGGGCAAGAGGCGGCGGACGCCAGCCCTGGAGTGGGCCGATGTGCTGTTCGCGAAAATCACCGACGAACAGATCGATCGCGCGTGGAAGATCAAAATGATCGAGAAGCACAATTCCGGGTGGAACGACCTATATTCGCGGCTCCTTGGAGAGATCGCGCTGCCGGAGCTACCTGGTGCCCTTCCCTCGCATCGCGCTAACGCGCGCTGCTCGCCGGGGATGACAAGTGGGGGTGATTGGAGCGCCGGAGCTACCTGGATCCCCTTCTCTCGCATCGCGCTGACGCGCGCTGCTCGCCGGGGATGACAAGCTGTACCTACATCGTTACCCAGCCTTCGGGGCGGAGGGCCTCGAGCGGCGTGAACTTCGCCTTGTAGTCCATCTTCGGGCTGCCCTTGATCCAGTAGCCGAGATAGACATACGGCAGCCCGCGCCGCTTCGCTTCCTCCAGATGATCGAGGATCATGTGCGTGCCGAGGCTGCGCGAAATCTCGCCGGGGTGATAGAAGCTGTAGACCATCGACAATCCGTCGCGCAGCACATCGGTGAGCGCGCAACCCATCAACGTGCCGGGCCGGCCGTCTTTGCGCTTCTTGCGGTATTCGACGAGATGCGTGTTGACCGGCGTCTCCTCCACCATCGCCACGTAGTCGAACAATCCCATGTCCGACATGCCGCCGCCGGCGTGGCGTGAATCGAGATAGGTGCGCAGCAGCGCGAACTGCTCGCGCGTCGCTTCGGCGCGCACTTCGCCGCGCACAAGATCGTCGTTGCGCTTGAACACGCGCCGTTGCCCGCGCGACGGCGCAAACTCGTTCACCACGATGCGCACCGACACGCAGGCCGAGCATCCGTCGCACGCCGGGCGATAGGCGATCATCTGGCTGCGGCGGAAGCCGGAATGGGTCAGCGCCTCATTGAGCTGCTGAGAGAACGGTCCGGCCAGCCTGGCAAACACCTTCCGCTCGACGCGTCCCGGCAGGTAGGGGCACGGCCCGCCAGGGGTGAGGAAGAATTGCGGCAAGCGGGCAGTGCGTTGGTCGGTCACGGCGTCCCTCGATGGCGCCGATTATGAACGGAAAAGCAATCGGCGCCAGATGGAATGCATCTTTCTCCGATCAGAGTTTACGTCCCGGCGGCACCGGCGGCGCCTCGCGCAGGAGCACGATGCTGATGCGCCGGTTCTGCGACGCCAGCGGGTCTTCCGGCAGCATGGGCTCGGAGCCCGCCTTGCCGGCGACCTCATAGATGCGGTCGGCATCGAGCCCCGCGCCGGTGATGATGGCGCGGGCGACGTTGGCCCGCGCGGCGGAGAGTTCCCAGTTGGTCGTGCCGTTCGGTCCCGTGAAGGGCTTGCTGTCGGTGTGGCCGCTGATCGAGACGCGGTTCGGCAAGCGGTCGATCACGCCGGCCACGGCCGCCAGCAGGCGCCGCGTATAGGGCATCGGTTCGGCGGTTCCGGGCTGGAACATCGGCCGGCCGTCCTGATCGACCAGCTGGATGCGCAGGCCCTCCGGCGTCTGGTCCATCACCACCTGGCGCGACAGGGCTGCGATGTCCGGCATCTCTTGCATCGCCTGGCGAATGGATTCGGCCGCGCTCTCGAACGCCTGATCCTGCGCCGAAGGCACGGCGCGCTCCAGGTGATCGTCGCTGGTCGTCTGCGAGGCGGGTGCGGTGCCGACGGCATTGGTGGAGCCGCCGCGGTGCTTGGCGTCCTCCTTGGCATGGTTCGGATCGGATGGCGCCGGGGGATTTGTCTTCTGGTTGATCGACATGGCGCTGCCGGCCTGCGAACCGTTCTGGCCCATCACCTTGCCGCCCAGCACGCCGCCGGCGCCGCTCGAGGTCTGCGAGATGCTCTGCGGTGCGAAATAGTCGGCGATGCCGCGCTTCTGCTCAGGGGTGGTGGTGTTGATCAGCCACATCAGCAGGAAGAAGGCCATCATCGCCGTTACGAAGTCGGCATAGGCGACCTTCCACTGGCCGCCATGATGCTCGCCGTGGCCGCTCTTCTTGATGCGCTTGACGATGACTGCGCCGTCGCCCGCCATTACCCGCCATCCCATCCGGGCGGCCGTTCACCCCGGATGAGCTCCGGTGGCGCGGCACGTCCCAATTGGCGGCCAGAATGGGCCGATTCACCCTAAGGAAGGGTTGAACGGTGTGCTTTGCGGGCCACGCGGCCTGCCCATTGTTCGGTCCACTGCCCCATCGGAAGCCGCTGTCACACAACCTTCACCGACTCGTCACATGAGCTTTGTGCGGCTTTGAAAATACCGCGGAGAAGGGGGGCCGCCGAGTCCGGGCAGCGACGCTCGCTTCCTTGGACTTTGCTTTCGGCTCCCCACACAGACGGAGATATACTTCCATGAAGGGGAAGGCGGGACTTCTGGCAGGCGTGGCGAGCGCGGCTCTCATGCTGTCTGGCGCCGCAATGGCGCAAACGACCACCACGACAACCACCGGCGTGATGAAACATCGTCATCACCACCACGTCATCAGGCGGGTGACCAGGACCACTGGAGGGGAGTCTCGGACTATTGCCGAGCTGGAGCGGCGCATTGATGCGCTCGAAGCCGAAGTACATCAGGCGGAAATGCACAATGGCAGAATCGCCGAGACGAAACATCGTCATCGCCACTATGCCGCGGGTGCCGAGCAAGTGACGACGACCGCCACTGTTGAGGCTCAGAGTGAGCCACCGCCGGCGGAAGCGGCCGAGGGGGGCGCGACGAACCCCGAGCTCGAGCAGCGGGTTGAGGCGCTGGAAGCCGAAGTCCAACAATCGGAAATGCAGAACGCCAAGAACAACGACCAGGTGCAGACGGCGCTCGCCGGCATCACCGGGTGGTGGAACAACACCTCGATCAGCGGCCGGATGTATTTCGACCTCTCGAACATCAACAACAAGAACGATCACGTCAGCAACCCGCAGAACGGGACGCATTTCGACATCAAGCGGTTCTATGTCGGCATCGATCACACGTTCGACGATGTGTGGTCGGCGAACGTCACCACCGACGTGACCTACGACAGCAGCGTCGGCAACACGCAGATCTTCCTCAAGAAGGCGTACCTGCAGGCGAAGGTTTTCCCCTGGCTCACCCTCAGGGCCGGCTCCGCCGACATGCCGTGGATTCCGTTCGTCGAAGATGTGTACGGCTACCGCTACGTCGAAAACACGCTCATCGACCGGGTGAAAGATGGCAACTCGGCGGACTGGGGTCTGCACGCCAGCGGCGCCTGGGGGGATCCCAAGGATCCCGACGATGTGGTGTTCGAATATGCCGCGTCCGTCGTGAACGGCGCCGGCTACAAGCACCCCGGATTCGGTCTCGGAACCAACCGCTCCAAGGGCATGGATTTCGAGGGACGCGCAGACGTCAAATACGACGGCTTCGTGCTGGGCGTCGGCGGCTACAGCGGCAAGCTCGGCAAGGATCTGGGCGACGACAGCACGTTCCATACGGCGCAGCGCTTCGACGTGCTGGCCGCTTACGTGGCGGACGGTTTCCGCGTCGGCGCCGAGTACTTTACCGAGTCGAATTGGGACACGGTCAGCAACACCAACTCCGACCACGGACATGGCTGGTCCGGATTTGCCTCCTACCAGTTCGCGCCGGAATGGGCGGTGTTCGGCCGCTATGACCGGGTGAAGCCGCAAAGCTCGGTCGGCTTCCAGCCGGACTTCACCAACGACTATTACAATGCCGGCATCGAGTGGACGCCGACGAAGATCGTCAACCTGTCGCTGGTCTACAAGCACGATGCGGGCAGCGACGGCGACTTCACCGATTCGAACGGACTGATCGGCGGACTTGATAGCGGCCACTACAACGAGATCGGCCTGTTCGGCCAGGTTCGCTGGTAACACGTGGCGGATGGAGCGGCTTTGCCGCTCCATCGCCGTTCAAGACGGGCCGGCGATCCGGCCGGAAGGGCAGTGAGAGAGGAAGAAAGATGAAAGCGAATTGGAAATCGGGGCTATGCGCGGGTTTGCTGGCGGCGGGATTGATCTCGTCCGGCGCGATGGCAGCGGAGACGCTTACTGGTGCCGGCAGCACCGCAATTTACCCGGTGTTGTCCATCTGGGCGCAAAAATACCACGACAGCATGGGCGTTGCGGTCAACTATCAGTCGATCGGTTCCGGCGGCGGCATCAAGCAGATTGAGGAGAAGACCGTCGATTTTGGCGCTTCGGACAAGCCTCTGGGGCACGATGAGATCGTCAAGAACAAGCTGGTTCAATTTCCGGCAGTAATGATCTCGATCGTTCCTGTTGTGCATTTGCCGGGCATCACCGCCGATCAGTTGGTGCTCGATGGTCCGACGCTTGCCAACATTTATCTCGGCAAGATCACCAAGTGGAACGACCCAGCCATTAAGAAACTCAATGCAAAGGCCCCACTGCCAAACATGGCCATTGTGGTGGCACACCGATCCGACGGCTCGGGCACGACGTTCAACTTCACGGACTACTTGGCCAAGGTCAGTCCGGAATGGAAGTCCAGTATCGGCTCCGACACGGCGGTATCATGGCCGGTTGGCATCGGCGGCAAGGGCAACGCGGGTGTTGCAGCCAGCGTGGCGCAAACGGTCGGCTCGATCGGGTACGTCGAGTACGCCTACGCCAAGCAGAACAAGCTCGTCTGGACGGACATGGTCAACCGTAGCGGGAAACGCGTAAAGCCCGACCCGACAAGCTTCAAGGCGGCTGCTTCCAATGCGGATTTCAGCAAGGTCCAGGACTACTACCTTGTGCTGACAGATCAGCCGGGTGCCGAGAGCTGGCCCATCATGGGAACCACGTGGGTTTTCTTGCGAACGGACACGGCTCAGCCTCAAAACCAGGCGGCGGTGAAGTTCTTTGACTGGGCTCTGAAGAACGGCCAGCCGGACGCGGAGAAGCTTGACTACGTGCCAATTCCCGATTCCGTGACAAAGCGCATCGAAGGGACCTGGTCGTCGGAGCTTCACGTTTCGCCCTGACCATCTTAACGTGCTGAATTCGAGGGGCGGAGGCGTTCGCTTCCGCCCCTCTTTTGCTAAGAAATTCAGCCCTCAGCCCCGTAGTCCCTGCAACACCGCCATGCCTCGCACGGACTTGAGAATTTCGTAACGCGGCTTATGTTATCGCTGCTTACGGAATACTGCAATGCAGCAAAACTTCGACCGAGACCTTCTGATCGTGCTCCACGATGTGGCGCGGCTGATGCGCACCCGCTTCGACCAGCGGGCTCGTGCCAGTGGAATGACTCGCGCCCAATGGGTGATTCTGGCGCGGCTGTCGCGTCAGCCGGGCCTCTCCCAAAACGAACTTGCCGGCGTCTGCGAAGTCGAGCCGATCACGGTGGCGCGCCTGGTGGACCGCCTGGAAGCACGGGGACTGGTGGAACGCCGCCCGGACCCGACGGACCGCCGGGTCAACAGACTTCATCTGCTTCCCGCGGCCGAACCGATGGTCGAAGAAATCCTGGCTTACAAGGAAGCGCTGCGCAGCGATCTGGTCGAAGGCTTGAGCGAAGGCGCGATCGAAACGTGCCTCGACTGTCTTCTACACCTCAAGAACAAACTCACGGCACCGGACGTTGAGTTTCCAAACACTCTCCAAATGAGCGGTTGACGACACATGGCGGCGGTAAACAGCGACACGCGATCCGAATACGTTGCGGCCGGACGGCCAGCGCCGCTGCGCGGCTTCATCGGCCGTCTCCGCAGCGACCGCGCAGTGCTTCGCCGCATCCTGATCTTCGGCGGCATCGCGTTGGTGGCCGTGGTTGCTGCAACCCTCTACCTGACCGGCGGCCGCTATGTGTCGACCGACGATGCCTATGTGCAGGCGAAGAAGCTCATGGTCACGACCGATGTGTCGGGCCTCGTGAAGACGGTCGACGTGCGCGAAGGCGAGCACGTCAAGAAGGGCCAGGTGCTCTTCACGCTCGATCCGCGGCCGTTCCGCATCGCGCTCGCCAACGCAACGGCCGCGCTGGCCCAGCAGGGGCTGACGATCGCATCGATGAAGGAAGATTATCGCCGCATGTTGAGCGATGTCGCCGCGCAGAAGGCGCAGGTCGATCTCGATCAGCGTAACTATGACCGCTATGCCGGACTGATGAAGGCGGGCGCCATCGCGCCGGCGGTTTACGATCAGGCGAAGCTCACTTTGGCGACGGCACAGCAACAGCTTCGCGCCCTGCAGCAGACGGCCGACACGCAACTCGCCAAGCTGAACGGCAATCCCAACATTCCCGTGACCCAGCATCCGCAATACCTGCAGGCTGAGGCGCAGGTGAACGAAATGCAGCGCCAACTCAATCATGCCGTGGTGCGCGCGCCCTTCGACGGCATCGTCACGGAAGTGGATTCGCTGCAGCCCGGCACCCTGGTGATTTCCGCGCTGTCTTCCTTCTCCACCACCAGTGCCGTGGGTCTTGTCGCCACCAAGGACGCCTGGGTGGATGCGCAGATGAAGGAAACGGACCTGACGCATGTGCGCAAGGGCCAGCCGGTCAGCTTCACCGTCGACACCTATCCGGGCCTGACCTGCCGCGGCCATGTCGATGCGATCAGTCCCGGAACGGGATCGGCGTTTTCCGTGTTGCCGGCCGAGAATTCGAGCGGCAACTGGGTGAAGGTCGTCCAGCGCATCACCACGCGCATCACGATCGACAATTGCCCCGGCAATCCGGATATGCGCGCCGGCATGAGCGCCGACGTGAAGATCGATACCGGTCACCGGCGCCTGTATCGCCTGCTGCACGGCGACTAAGGCGGACCCGCCGATGGCACGCACCGCCGGGCTTTCGTTCGAGGCCTACGAATCCAAATTCGAGCTCCGCATCGTGATGCTGTGCTCGATGGCCGGCACCTTGATGCAGGCCCTCGACTCGACCATCGCCAACGTTGCGCTACCGAACATGCAGGGCGACCTCGCGGCCTCGCGCGACCAGATCACCTGGGTGCTGACGTCCTACATCGTCGCTTCCGCGATCATGACGGCGCCGGTGGGATGGCTTGCCTCCCGCTTCGGCCGCAAAAACCTCGCCGTCGTGTGCCTCGCCGGCTTCACCATCACGTCCATGATGTGCGGCGCGGCGGAATCGCTTGAGCAGATGATCCTGTTCCGCTTACTGCAGGGCTGCTTCGGCGCCGCGCTGGCGCCGATCTCCCAGTCGATCATGCTCGATCTCTACCCGCCGGAGGAACGTGGCAAGGTGATGGCGATCTGGGGCATGGGCGTGATGGTCGGCCCGATCCTCGGCCCCACGCTCGGCGGCTATCTGACCGATGCCTACAACTGGCGCTATGTGTTCTACATCAACGTGCCGTTCGGCGTCGCGGCAGTGGCCGGCATCTGGTTCTTCCTGCGCGACGCCCACCACGACAAGACCCTGAAATTCGACTGGTTCGGGTTCGCCGCGCTCGGCATCGGGCTGGGCGCGCTTCAGTTGATGCTCGATCGCGGCACCGACAAGGCCTGGTTCGAATCGATGGAGATCGTGATCGAGGCGGTGATCGGCGCGCTGGGGCTCTATGTTTTCGCCGTGCACATGTTTACGTCGGCGCTGTCGTTCGTGCCGCGCGCGGTGTTCAAGGACCGCAATTTCGTCTCGGCGCTGGTGCTCATGTTCGTGCTGGGGCTGGTGATGCTGGCGAGCTCGGCGCTTCTGCCCCCATACCTGCAGAACCTCGGCGGCTACACGGTGACCGAAACCGGTCTGCTGATGGCGCCGCGCGGCGTCGGCACCATGTTCGCCATGGTGTTCGCCGGCCGCCTCGCCTTCAAGGTCGACCCGCGCTACCTGATGGCAGGCGGCGTGGCGCTGCTTCTGTGGTCGATCTGGGAGATGTCGCGCTGGACGCCCGACATTTCAT
>DASYBT010000044.1:0-10928 GCA_036500585.1 Rhizomicrobium sp. | reverse complement strand
ACCTCCCCCTCGTGGGGAGGTCGGCGAACGAAGTGAGCCGGGTGGGGGGTAAGTCCGCACGGTGCGTCTTACTCACCCCCCACCCGACACATTTTCGCTGACGTTCAAATGTGTCGACCTCCCACGAGGGGGAGGTTTGCCTCTTACGCTAACCTTCAATCTTCGAAAAGTCCGCCACCAGGTGCAAGGTGGCGCGCAGCCGCGAGAGCAATTTCAGGCGGTTCTGGCGCAACTCGGGGTTCTTGTCGTTCACCGTGACCTTCTCGAAGAACGCATCCACCGGTTTGCGCAGCCGCGCCATCACACCCATGGCTTCGACGAAGCGCTCGCGCTCCACTTCCGCGCGGATGAGCTCCGACGCGGTGGCCAGCTCCACGAACAGCGCCTTCTCTTCCGGCGCGGACAGCAGTTCGGGATCGGGATCGCCGTCGTAACTGGTCTTGTCGCGCTTCTCTTCGTCGCGAAGGATGTTCGCCGCGCGGCGATAGGCGACCAGCAGATTGGCCCCGTCGTCGGTTTTCAGGAACGCCTGCAACGCTTCCACCCGCGCAACCAGCCGCACCAGATCGTCCTCGTTGCCGAGGCTGAACACCGCATCGATCAGATCGTGCCGCGTCCCCTTCTCGCGTAGCGCAACTTTGAGGCGATCTGCCAAAAAGTTCATAACTTCTGTAGACGCTTCGACGGCATCTTTCTTGTATTTCTCTCGTGCTTCAGATGAGGATAACTCCGCAAGCGCCCCGGTTCCTAATTGAATGGCCGGCTGAAGGCGCGCCTCCTTCTCCAATAGGGTCAATATCTGAACCCAGTCCCTTACAGGCTGCTTCAAACGCGAACCTATGGAAGCTCTCACCATGGAGACCACTATGGCGGCCGGTAAATCGATCCGCACGTTCGTCTCGAGAACCAACCGTATCGCACCCAGCGCCGCGCGGCGCAGAGCATAAGGATCGCCTGACCCAGTGGGCCGCTCCTGTATCCAGAAAAAGCTGGCCAGCTGATCCAGCTTGTCTGCCAGTGCGACGGCGATGGACACTTTGTTGGTCGGAACAGCATCGCTGGGACCGAGCGGTTTGTAGTGATCGCGGATGGCATCGGCGACATCGGCATCTTCGTCGTCGTGCAGCGCGTAGTAGCGGCCCATCACGCCTTGCAGCTCGGGGAATTCACCAACCACGCCGGTAGTGAGGTCGGCTTTGCACAGGCGCGCCGCGCGCCGCGCTTTCACGGGATCGGCGCCGATCTTCTCGGCAATCTCGCCGGCCAGCGCTTCAATGCGCTCGACGCGTTCGTATTGCGTGCCGAGCTTGGCGTGGAAGACGATGTTCTTGAGATCGTCGACGCGTGACTCAAGTGTGCGCTTGCGGTCCTGATCCCAGAAGAATTTGGCGTCCGACAACCGCGCGCGCAGCACGCGCTCGTTGCCGGCGACGATCTCCTTGCCGCCGTCCTCCGCGATCATGTTGGCAACGACGGCGAAGCGGTTGGCGATGCTTCGTGGCGCGCCTTTGGCGCGCGCCTCAGCATGACGGTTCTCGTCACCCTGAGGTGCTCCGCCGCCAGGCGGAGCCACGAAGGGCGATGAGAGCGCAAAATACTTTTGGTGCGTGCGCATGGAGGTCTGCAGGATTTCCGGCGGCAGATCCATGAATTCGTCTTCGATCTTGCCGATCAGAACGACGGGCCATTCGGCGAGGCCGGCGACCTCCTCCAGCAAGCCCGCATCCTCCACCAGCTCCAGCCCCAGCGCGAAGGCTTTCTGCTTCGCCTCATGGAGGATGATCTCCTTGCGCTCGGCCGCATCGATAATCACATGCGCGGCGCGCAGCTTCTTTTCGTAATCCTCGAGGTGGCGCACTTCGATCGCGCCGCTGGACAGAAATCGATGGCCGACGGTCGTGTTGCCGCTTTTCACGCCGGCGAATTCGAACGGCACCACTTCGCCATCGAACACGCACACGATGCCATGCAGCGGCCGCACCCAGCGCACCGCACTGTCGGGAAAGCGCATCGATTTCGGCCACGGCAGTTTGGCGAACGCCTCCGGCAGAATTTCCGCCAGCACGTCCGCCGTATCGCGGCCCTTGCGATCGATCACACCGATATAGACATCGCCCTTAGGTGTCTTCTCGACCTTCAACTGCTCTTTCGTCAGTCCCGTCTTGCGCAGGAAACCATCGAGAGCGGCCTGCGGCGCATCTACCTTCGGGCCTTTCAATTCCTCCTTCACATCCGGCTGCTTGGCCGGCGATCCTTCGATGGCGAGAGTCAGGCGCCGCGGCCCCGCGAATGCCTTGATGCCTTCGAACAGCAGGCCGCGATCGGACAGCACCCCGACGACCAGCCGCTCGAGATCCTTTGCCGCCTGCCCTTGCATGCGCGCGGGAATTTCTTCGGAGAACAGTTCCAACAAGAGGTCCGGCATTCAGACCCCCACCCGAAGCGCTTCGCGCTTCGACCTCCCCTCAAGGGGGAGGTGATTCTTTGGAAGCGCGTACCAAAACAACCCTCCCCCAACGAGGGGAGGGTGCCGAGCTGCATCAAGCAGCGAGGCGGGTGGGGGGAAGTTGCGCGAAGCGCTCATCTCACCCGAACCTCGGTTCGTACGCGCCTTGCGAAGAGCCAAGCCAGGCCTCGCAGCAGGCCTTCGCCAGCGCCCGCACGCGGCCGATATAGGCGGCGCGCTCGGTGACGGAAATCACGCCGCGCGCGTCCAGCAGATTGAAGCAGTGGCTCGCCTTGATGCACTGATCGTAGGCCGGCAACGCCAGCTTCACGCCGCTCAGCAATTCCTGGCACTGCTTCTCCGCATCCTTGAAGTGCTGAAACAGCACCTCCGTGTCGGCGCGTTCGAAATCGAACGCAGAGAATTCACGCTCGCTCTGGTGGAACACTTCGCCGTAACGGAACTGGTCGTTGAACGCGAGGTCGTACACGAACTCCACGCCCTGCACATACATGGCGAGCCGCTCGAGCCCGTAGGTGATTTCCGCGCTCACCGGATCGCAATCGATGCCGCCCACCTGCTGGAAATAGGTGAACTGGGTGATCTCCATTCCGTCGCACCACACTTCCCAGCCGAGTCCCCAGGCGCCCAAGGTCGGGCTTTCCCAATCGTCTTCCACGAAGCGGATGTCGTGCAATTTGGGATCGAGTCCGATGGCGCGCACGCTGTCGAGATAGAGATCGAGCACGTTCGATGGCGCGGGCTTCAGGATCACCTGATACTGGTAATAGTGCTGCAGCCGGTTCGGGTTCTCGCCGTAGCGCCCGTCCTTCGGCCGCCGGCACGGCTGCACATAGGCTGCGCGCCACGGCCGCGGGCCGAGCGAGCGCAAGGTCGTGGCGGGGTGGAACGTGCCAGCGCCCATCTCCACATCGTAGGGCTGCAGGATCAGGCAGCCCTGCTTCGCCCAGAAATTCTGCAGCGTGAGGATGAGGTCCTGGAATGTGCGCGGCTTGTCCACGAATATCCCGAAAATGAGAAGGCCGCGAAACTAGCGGCGCGATTGATCCATCACAAGCGCGGCTCCCTCGCGCAGAACAGCGTCGGCCTCCGGCGTGTAGCGGCCGTCCTCGCCGTGCAGCACAAGACCAGGAAGTAGTTGCAGCGGCACGTGCGAGCCCTTGCGGGCCTGAACGATCACCCGCTTCGCCGGTTCGTCCGCGCGCGGCCACAACGGAAACAGCAGAACACCATCGCTGCCTAGCGCCTGCAGCGCCTCGCCGAGCCGGTCGGCGCGAAGGATAGCCGTGAAGGTGCCGCCCGACGCCGCTCGCCTCGATCCGCTGTGGAGCCAATCGGCCAAAGAAGCGTGATGTGTTGCGCGTGCGCGGCCCGCATCCGGAGAGCGCTCGCCGTTCTCGCCGTGGAACGGTGGATTGCAGAACACGTGATCGAACTCGGCCCTCAGATTGGGCGGAAGATTCAGCGCATCGGCACAGATGAATTCGACCCGTTCGCCAACACCATTGTCGCGGGCGTTCTCACTTGCGAGCCCTGTGAGCTCGGCATCGATCTCTGCGCCCGAGACCACACAGCCGACGCGCGCGGCGAGGCACAGACTCGCCACGCCCGCGCCACTGCCGAGTTCGAGCACCGTATCCCCCGCCTTCGCAGGCACCGCCGCCGCAAGCATCACGGCGTCCAATCCGGACCGAAAACCGCGCGCCGGCTGGCGGACCAAAACCCGCCCACCGAGGAACCGATCGTCCGTGGCTTCCATCAGGCCCATGCAGCCGGAGGGGCAGCCAAGGCTTCTTCGAGGATCGCCTTGGCCCGGCTCTCATCTTCCGTCGCCACCATCAGCCGGCGCGGCAAAATGACCATGCTGCCGTCCATAATGCTCATGTGGGCGTCGAACACCACGGATGGGATGCCCGCGTCCTTCAACACCACTTCCGCGAAGCTCAACTCGACCGGATTGTTGCTTTTCAGCACTTCACGCATTGCATCTCCGCGGAACATGGACAGGCGGGCGGCAGTTCAAGTTGTGATTTGGCAAGCCCACCGTTAATCTCGCAGCAGACCCGTTCCCGGGCAAGAAGAGCACGCATGCAGAGCGCCGAAGCCACCACCCTCGAGAGGCAGAGCCCGGTCGATTGGCTGCACGGGCTTGTCATATCCGATATGGCCGCAGTGGACCGTCTGATCCACGAGCGGCTGTCGAGCGCCGTTCCCCTGATCCCGGATCTGGCGCGGCACCTGATCGACTCGGGCGGCAAGCGGTTGAGGCCCATGCTGGCGGTCGCGGCCGCGCGTCTGAACGGCTATCGCGGCACAAGCCACACGCGACTCGCCGCCGCCGTCGAATTCATCCACACCGCCACGCTGCTGCATGATGACGTGGTGGACGTGAGCTCGCTGCGTCGCGGGAAGATTGCGGCCAATGTCGTGTGGGGCAACAAGTCGAGCGTGCTTGTCGGCGATTTCCTGTTCAGCCGCGCCTTTCAGCTGATGGTGGAAACTGGCGACCTTGCCGTGCTGGACGTACTCTCGAATGCGTCCGCGATTATTGCGGAAGGCGAGGTGCTGCAGCTCCGATCGGCCAACAACCTTGCGACGACGCGCGAGGATTACCTCGGCATCATCGCCGCAAAAACGGCCGCGCTGTTCGCCGCGGCGGCGGAATCCGGTGCCATGATTGCCGATGCCCCGCGCGACTCGATCCGTGCATTGCGCGACTACGGCCTCGATCTTGGTGTTGCCTTCCAGCTCGTCGACGACGCGCTCGACTACTCCGGCCGGCAGGCGCAAATGGGGAAATCCGTCGGCGACGATTTCCGCGAAGCGAAGGTCACCCTACCTGTCATCATCGGCTACGAACGCGCCGGCGAAGCGGATCGGCAATTCTGGCGCCGGACAATCGAAGACGGCGCCCAGCATGAGGGCGACCTCAAGCGCGCCATCGCGCTCATCGAGAATTGCGGCGCCATCGAAGAAACACGCGCTCTGGCCCGGCGGCATGCCGAACAGGCGACGCACGCCCTCGCGGCCCTGCCACCGGCCGAGATGCGGGAGGCGCTGATGGCAGTCGCCGAATTCTGCGTGGCGCGCGTCTACTGAAAATTCCACTTGCGCGAGCGGTTCAGCTTGGTGGCGACCACCCACCAGCCGGGATGTTCCGCCTTGATCAAATCGGCGGCTCGGCGCGCGCGAACTTCGTCCGCGTAGAGGCCGAAGCAGGTTGCGCCGCTGCCGGACATCCGTGCGAGCATCGCATCCGTCTTCTCCAGTTCCGCAATCTGCGTTGCGATCTCCGGGAACAACGCGCGCGCCGGCGCTTCAAGGTCGTTGCCGGTCGGCTGCAGGTAGTCCGTCAGGGCTGTCATCGTGGTCAGCCGCGGCGGCCGCTTGACGGCACCGATGCCTCGCCTGTCGCGCAAACCTGCATAAGCGGCGGCAGTCGCCACTGGCGCGCCGGAATTGACCAGCACGGCATCGAACGTCCCGAATGAGTCAACCGTGGCAAAGCGCTCGCCGCGTCCTGTCATCCACCATGACGCCGGCATCACGCACACCGGCACATCCGATCCCAAATCGTGTCCGATGTTCCACAGTTGTGGAAGCGAGAGCCGGCCAGGATTAAGCCGCGATAGTCCCCGCAGCGCCGCGGCCGCGTCGCTCGAGCCGCCGCCGATGCCGGACGCAACCGGCAGATTCTTCGTCAGCGTGATCTTCACGCTCTGCTCGATCTGGGCGTGCCTGGCAAATTCCCTTGCTGCGCGCAAAATTAGGTTGTCCGGCTCGTTCGCCAGCGCGTGCGCAAACGGCCCCTCGATTTCGAGGGACAGTTCGCCGGCAGGCTCGAAGCTCAGCTCGTCGCCGACATCGGCAAATACCACCAGGCTTTCGAGGTCGTGATAGCCATCGCCACGCTTCTGCCCGACATGCAGGAACAGATTGACTTTCGCCGGCGCGATCTCTCGGATCATGAAGAGATCAGCCGCCGCGTGCTTCCTGCGGCGTCAGTCCGGATTGCAGCTTCTGTTCAATCTCCGCCTTCTGCTTATCGTTAGCGCCGAACGCGATGGCGTGATTCCACTGGAACTGCGCGTCGAGCTTGCGACCAACCATCCAGTAGGCGTCGCCAAGGTGCTCGTTGATCGTGGGGTCGCCAGGCACGAGCAGCACGGCCTGCTCCAGGGTCTTGGCGGCGTCCTGGTACCGGCCGAGCCGGAAATACGCCCAGCCTACGCTGTCGACAATATAGCCATCGAAGGGACTAAGGCCCCTCGCCTTTTCGAGCATGGCAAGGGCTTGCGGCAGATTGTGGCCCTGATCGATCCAGCTATAGCCAAGGTAGTTCAATACCTCGGGCTGATCCGGCGACAGCTTCAGTGCCTGCTTGAGGTCCGTTTCCGCGGCACCCCACTGGTGCGCGCGTTCTTCCGCCACGCCGCGTGCGAAGAACAGCGGCCAGTCTCTGGAAGTCACATCGCCGAGGAGCTTGACGGCATGGTCATAGGCATCCGCGGCTTCGGTGTATTGCTCCTGCTCGCGATAGACGTCGCCCAGCGCAGTCCATGCGGTCAGGTCATCGGCATGTTCGGCGACAAGAGACTTAAGGTCGGCAGTGGCCTTGCCCTTATCGCCCAGCCGGGTCTCATCCACAGCGGTCTGGATCTCGCCCGCAAATCGATAGGGCGAGTCGCTGCCGATGCTGCGATACACCTCGATCGCGTCCTGGTATTTTTTGAGGGCCTCGAACCGGTCCGCCAGCACGATCTTGGCCAGGTCGAAATCCGGAGACAGATAGAGCGTCAGCCGCAAATAGAGGATGGCGACATCGGCGCTCGTCGCGTCGGTCAGCGAAGCCGCCACGCCGAACAGCGCTTCCGCCGCGCCGGCCTCGGGGCTTGCGATCAGGCGGTCAGGCGTATGCCCGGAATCGATTCGCGCGTTCGCGGCATTCAGTATCGGCGACATCCCGGTGTCTGCCGCATGCCGAGCGTACAGTGCTTTCGCGTCGGCGCTGCGGCCGTTCCGCTCCAGGAAGCGCCCGTAACTTTCGACGAGCCGGGGATTGTCCGGCGTCAGCGCCAGCGCATCCTTGTATGCAGCATCGGCTTCGCTGGTCCGGCCAGCAAGATCGAGGAGGAGTGCCTTGTGGTACGCAGCGAGCGCCGCGGTGCCGCCTTCCGAGGCAACCTGCTGCAGGTCCTTGAGGGCGGCGTCGAGATCGCCCGCGCCTTCTGCCGCCCAGGCGTCGAGCAACGATAGCGTGAGTGCCATGAAGGGGCCCTTGCCGGACGCCGCGATCTGAGTACGGGCCTCGCGATAATCGTGATGCTTGAGTGCAATGACGGCAAGCGCCAGACGCGCGGTGCGGTTCTCCTGGTCGGACGCGACCAGCTGCTCGGCGAACTGTTTTGCACCGTCGATGTCGCCGGATGCCGCCGTATACAGGAACGCGCGACCGATCAGGTCAGCGTTGTTCGGATCGGCCGCGAGACTCTGGGCATACAGCTTTGCAGCCTCGGCCATGTCGTGCTCGCTCGCCGCGATGCGCGCGGCGAGATAGCTGCCGTAGGCGTCCGCCTGCTTGTCATAGGCGATCGCCGAAATCGCTGATGTGCTGGAAGCCAGAAGCAGAGCGGCCGTGAATGCGGCCATGGTTGGGAAACTACTCAACGAAACCTCACATGTTCACGTAATTCGGACCGCCGCCACCCTCCGGCGGCACCCATACGATATTCTGTTCGGGGTCCTTTATATCGCAAGTTTTGCAATGCACGCAGTTCTGCGCGTTGATCTGGAAGCGCGGACCCTCAGGTCCTTCCACCACCTCATAAACCAGGGCCGGACAGTAGCGCTGCGCCGGTTCCGCGTATTTCGGCAGATTGACGCGGATCGGAAGGGTGGGATCCTTCAAAACAAGGTGAACGGGCTGGTCTTCCTCGTGGTTGGTGTTGGAAAGGAAAACCGAAGACGGCTTATCGAAGGTGAGTTTCCCGTCCGCTTTTGGATAGGCAATCGGCTTGCATTCGGCAGCTGGTTTCAATGTTTCATAGTCCGCCTTGCCGTGGCGCAAGGTGCCAAAGAGGCTGAACCCGAAGATGGTGTTCATCCACATGTCGAAGCCGCCGAAGAGCACGCCGAGCACAGTGCCCAGCCTCGACCACAAGGGCTTCACGTTTCGCACGCGCTTCAGGTCGCGATACACCGACGAGGCGCGATAGGTTTGTTCGTATTGCGTGAGTTCGTCGTTCGCGCGGCCGGCGGCGATCGCCTCGAATGCCGCCTCGGCCGCCATCATGCCGGTCAAAATGGCATTATGGCTGCCCTTGATGCGCGGCAGGTTCACGAACCCCGCGGCGCAGCCGATCAGCGCACCGCCGGGAAACGCCAGCTTCGGCACCGACTGGAACCCTCCCTCGGTGATCGCCCGCGCGCCATAGCCGATGCGCTTGCCACCTTCGAGATATTGCCGGATGCGCGGATGCGTCTTCACCCGCTGGAACTCATCGAACGGCGAGAGATAGGGGTTCTGATAATTCAGGTGAACCACGAACCCGACAGAACAGAGATTCGCGCCCCAGTGATACATGAAGAGGCCGCCGCCGGTTTTGTCATCCAGCGGCCAGCCCATCGTGTGCAGCACCAGCCCGCGTTGATGTTTGTCGGCAGGTAGCTCCCACAGTTCCTTGATTCCAATACCGTATTTCTGGGGTTCGCGGTTCTCATGCAGCCCCAGGCGGTTGATCAGGATTTTCGAAAGCGAGCCCCGAGCGCCCTCGGCGAACAGCGTGTACTTGCTCAGCAGCTTCATCCCGGGCGTGTAAGAGTCCTTGTGGTGACCGTCGCGCGCCACACCGAGATCCCCGGTGATCACGCCGCGCACTTCGCCCTTGTCGCTGTAGACAATGTCCGCTGCCGGGAAGCCCGGATAGATCTCCACGCCAAGCGATTCTGCCTGTTGTGCCAGCCACTTGCAGACGTTGCTTAAACTTGCGATGGAATTGCCGTGATTGCTCATCAGCGGCGGCATGATGAAATTGGGGATACGGAGGGAGCCGGCCGGTCCCAGGAAATAGAACCGGTCCTTGGTGACGGCCGTATCGATTGGTGCGCCCTTCTCCCGCCAGTCTGGCATCAACTGGTCCAGGCCGATGGGATCGATGACCGCGCCGGACAGGATGTGCGCGCCGACTTCCGAGCCCTTTTCGAGTACACAGACGCTAACCTCGCGGCCATGATCGGCGGCGAGCTGCTTGAGCCGGATCGCCGCCGCCAGCCCCGCCGGCCCCGCGCCGACGACAACCACGTCGTACTCCATGCTCTCGCGTTCGGCGGCGTCAGACATCGCAGGACTCGCTCTCAGCCTCGGTTATGGAGAGGGGGGCCAGAGCGGTCAACGCCGTGGAGGGTTTATCTCCCTCGTGTGCAGGGGGGCCAAACCCAGGAGATGACCTTGGTGGACGCTTGGCGCTTGGCACTGACGGAGACCGCTCTCGTAGCGGTCCCCACTCCTACGGCCCGGACAATCCGGGGGGACAGAATGCGGGAACGGCACCCCATTCCCTGCCGCTGATAAGAGTAAATTTCTCGGGGCGTGCGAAGCGCACATCTCAAGATAAACTTATGGTAATTTGTGCAGCGCCCTTCCATTGTGGAGATATTTCAAGGAGCAACACACGGAAGTCATTCCGTATGTTGCTGCCGCTTACTCTCGCATCAATGAAACTACGTGAACACTGTTTGCTTTAATCAAACTCGTCTTGTGAAGGGCCGACGGTCGTACGATTTGAGGGGGATACGACAATGATTCTGCGAACGATGAAGCTGGAGGCATGCGTTGCCGCTGCTGCCGTCCTCTCCATCAGCATTGCGGCGCGAGCCGCGGACATGGTGCCGCCCGTGCAGGAAACGCTCGACATTATCAAAAAATACGCGCCGCTCGTGTATCTGGCTCAAGGCGAGACCTACCTGCCTTCGAGTCTCGAAGATTATTTCCAGAACATGCATCTGGTCTGCGACGGCGTGACGGTGCAGAAGAACATCTTCCAGGTGACGGTGTCCGATCTTCCGCCCGGGGAAGGCGGCCCGCACGACAATGCGAGATGCCGCTTCACCACCAACAATGCGATGTCGGGTCCTTATGACATCAAGCCGTTCTTCCACGGACGCATGCCGACGGCAGCCGCGCCGGTGCCGGTTTACGTCTATACCTTCAATGTCAGCAATCCACAAACCTTCAGCGTCCAGTATAACACCTTCTATCCCTACAATCAGGGCAAGATGGTGTGCCCGTTCCTCGCGCCCTACAACGAGTGCCTGTCGCCGTTCGGGCGCAGGGAGTTCGACGACCACGTCGCCGATTGGGAGTTGATGTCCATCCGCTTCATCGCTGGCGTGCCCGTGAGCATCCATGTCGGCGCGCACAGCGACACCGAGCCGGATGAAGCCTCCACCTATAACCCCATAG
>DASYBT010000043.1:0-7177 GCA_036500585.1 Rhizomicrobium sp. | reverse complement strand
ATCAGCTGGTCGTGGCCGTAAGACAGGCGCGTGCCGATGATGCCGCGGAGGTCGCGCGCGTCTACATCGACTCTTGGCACGACACTTATGCCGGCATTCTCCCGCATCGCCTGTTGTGCGCCATGACGCCGCGCGGGCAGACCGCGCGCTGGCGCGCCGCCATCAAGGCCAAGGGCCGTGAAAGCGTGATGGTGGCCGAATACAGCAACGGTGTGATCGGCATGTTGAGCTACGGTCCGGCGCGTGACAGTGCGCTCGGCTACGACGGCGAGGTTTACACGCTCTACGTCGATCCCTCCTTTTACGGCCGCGGGACCGGCCGCGCGCTGCTCAACGGGGCGTTCAGTGAAATGCGAAAGCGCGGCAGCTCGTCGTGTGTGATCTGGGCGCACGCGCGCAATCCGGCGCGCTTCTTTTACGAAGCCATGGGTGGGCGCGTGGTTGCCGAGCGCATGGCGCAGATGATGGGCGACACGGTGCCGGAGCGGGCGTTCGGTTGGCGCAAGCTTGCGCTCGCCGAGCGAAGCAGCGCGCGCTAGTCCAAATCCTTTGGCCGGGTAAAGTCGCGAAGCTCGCCCGTCAACGGCGCAATGTCTGACCAATCCTCGATATCGAAATCGACGACAGCCAGGGCGCAGGTAGGGAACTTCTCCTTCAGCATCGCGGCGAGCGCCCGTGTCTCCGGGTCCACCGACTTTTTCACCAGCGTGCGGGCGACATCCTCGAATCCTGGATTGTGCCCTACAAGCAAGAGCCGAGCGACCTCAGCCGGCACATCCCGAATGAGCGCGATTAACTCCGAAGCGCGCGCGTCGTAAATTTCCTCGACGAACCGGGTAGGCACGTTGTCGCCGAATTCCGCTGCCGCCAACTCGAGTGTCTGGCGGGTGCGAGTCGAGGGAGAACAAAGGACGAGGTCGGGCAGATAGCCCTTCACATCCATGGCGCGTCCGATGCGCGGCGCGTCGCGCCGGCCACGTTCGGTCAGAACGCGTTCGCGGTCGGCGGGCGTATCCTTGTTGATATCCTCCGTCTTGGCGTGACGCAGAAGAAGGAGACGCTTCATTGCTGAGCGGCGATCTGGTAGCGGGCCCGCGCGCCGCGTTCGAGGGCGGCCGCCACCAGCCGGTCCAGCCCCAGCGTACGCCGGATGATCTCCAGAATCCGGATCTCTTCCAGCATGACACGAGAATCGGTGAGGGCCACTTCGAGGGCGAGCATGTATGCGGTCTCGCGCAGGATCGGCGGCAGCGCCTCCTTCACAAGCCCCAGCACGCCGTCGAACCCTTCGGGCTCACGCAGAATAGCGGCGCACTGCTGCGAGATCGGCACCAGATAGTGGTCCTCGAAATCTCGAAACACCGGAAGGGTCTTGATCAGTTCGCCGATGGTGCGCATTTCGCGGTCGCTCATGCTGCCGTCGGCCGCGGCGACCACAACCATGACATAGATCAGAGCGGAATGGGTGTTGATGGTCTTCATGAGCTTCCTTCGTCTGTATGGGCCGCGCCGGCTGCCGCTCGTGCTGCACCACGACGGAGTCATCCTGAGCTGACGGCGAAGCGCCGACGAAGGATGGCGAACGGACCATATTCGCCTTGACCCCGGCCGGACAAGCCGAGGATACCGTCATCCTGAGGCGCGAGCGAAGCGAACCCCGACAGATGGCGACCAACAAGCAACCCGGCAAATGGCGTCCGCAGACGATGGCGGTGCGCGGCGGCCAGGTACGCTCCGGTTTCCAGGAAACGGCGGAGGGGCTGTTCCTCACCTCCGGCTATGCCTACGAGAATGCGGAGGAAGCCGAGGCGCGCTTCAAGGGTGAATCGCCGGGCTTCCAGTACACCCGTTACGGCAACCCCACCGTCGGCATGTTCGAGCAGCGCATCGCGGCCCTGGAAGGTGCGACCGTTGCGCGCGCCACGGCAAGTGGCATGGCGGCGGTGACCACGACATTCCTCTGCGCCCTGCGCGCGGGCGATCATGTGGTGGCGGCCAAGGCGATGTTCGGCGCTTGCCGATACGTGATCGAGGACGTTCTGTCGCGCTACGGCATCGCCAACACACTGGTGGACGGTCACGATGTCGAGCAATGGCGCGCGGCCATCCGTCCCGAGACGAAGATGCTGTTTTGCGAGACGCCGGCCAATCCAACCTTGGCGATCGTGGATTTGCGCGCCGTCGCGGACATTGCCGAGCGGGCCGGCGCACGATTGGTCGTGGACAATGCGTTTGCCTCGCCGGTGCTGCAGCGGCCGCTCGATTTCGGCGCGCACATCGTCGTGCATTCCTCGACGAAGTACATCGACGGGCAGGGGCGCTGCCTCGGCGGCGTCATCCTTTGCCGCGCGGATTTCCTCAAAGACCACCTGCAGGCCTTCTATCGCAACACCGGGCCTTCGATGAGCCCGTTCAATGCCTGGGTGCATCTGAAAAGTCTGGAGACGCTTGCCTTGCGGATGCGGGCGCATTGCGAGAATGCGGCGAAGGTTGCGGATTTTCTGGCCGGCCAGCAGCGCATCGCGCGCGTGCTTTATCCTTTCCGCGACGATCACCCACAATCCGCTCTTGCGCGCGAGCAGATGAAGGCCGGCGGCGGCGTCGTCACCTTCGAGATTGATGGCGGTAAGGCGGAGGCCTTCCGCTTTGCGAACGCGCTCAAGCTGATCGACATCTCGAACAATCTGGGGGACACGAAGAGTATCGTCACCCACCCGGCAACGACCACGCATCAGAAGCTGTCGCCGGAAGCCCGTGCCGCGCTCGGTGTGACGCCCGGCATGCTGCGGGTTTCTGTGGGCCTCGAAGATGCCGACGATATCTGCGAAGACATCGAGCAAGCGCTGAAGCGCATGTGATATGGCCAGCGATGACGACGCTAAGCAAAAAGGCAGTGGTGAGGAGAAGCTTCTGAGCCTGCGAGAGGCCCTCGTGGAGGGCGAAAATAGTGGAGTTGGCCAGCCGTTCGATTTCGATGCGTTCCTCAAAAAGAAGCGCGCTGAATGGATAGGGCGGAGGAGCGGTGAAAGTGTCTGAACATCACGCAGGCGTTGTGTGGAATCGCACGTCGGCGGATTTCACCTACGACTCCTACAATCGCGCCCACGAGGTGCGCTTCAAGGGTGGCGCGATTGTCCTGCCGGCGTCCTCGGCGCCCGCGTTCCGCGGCGATGCCGATCGCGTCGATCCGGAAGAGGCGTTCGTGGCGTCGCTCGCCAGTTGCCACATGCTCACGTTTCTCGCGATTTGCGCACGCAAGCGCATCACGGTGGAATCCTACGAGGACGATGCGGTGGGGTGGCTGGAAAAAGGCGGAAGGCTTTGGATCGCGCGTGTCGTGCTCAAGCCGCGCGTCCGCTTCGCGCCCGGTGATGAGCCGGACGCAACCGTGCTCGCCGAAATCCATCATAAGTCACACGAAGAGTGTTTCATCGCCAATTCCGTCAAGACAACCGTGACCGTTGCGCCACGGGACTGAGGTGTCGTTAAGGCTTCGTTGGAATAAGACCTTGCAAACGCCAGGAATCGGGCGTGATAGTGACCTCATGTTTGGGCAGGTGTCAGGGGAGCGGGGGCCACGCAGGCCTCCCATCTACGAGCAGACCACGCGCGCGATCAAAGTTCGCGTGCTGCCGGCGTTTCTCGCCGATCAGTCCGAGCCGGAGGAGAACCGGTTCCTGTGGTCCTATACCATCACCATCGAGAACACCGGCGACGAGACGGTCCAGCTCGTCGCCCGCTATTGGCAGATCACTGACGAAGGCGGCCGAATCCAGGAAGTGCGCGGGCCCGGCGTTGTGGGCGCGCAACCCGTACTCGAGCCCGGCCAGAGCTTTGAATATACCAGCGGCTGTCCGCTCAACACCGCCTCCGGAGCGATGCACGGCCGCTACCTGATGCGTTCGGCCGCCGGGGACTCTTTCGAGGTCGATATCCCGATCTTCCTGCTTGAAAGCCCGCACGAGCGCCGCCAGATTCACTAAAGGTATCTTGAACGGTATCTTTCGTGCCTGCGCGTGCTTCTTTGCGCGCAGTGCGTTTGTCGCACAGGATCTGCCATGTCTGAACTGATCAAGCCGAAGCAAGCGCCGTTCTGTTCGCCTCATCCCGCACCCAAAGAGCCGCGGCCGTCGCGTGACGAAGCGGAGCGGGCCATCCGCACGCTTCTGTTATGGGCGGGTGACGATCCGGACCGCGAAGGCCTCGCCGAAACGCCAGCCAGAGTGGCGCGCGCCGTCGAGGACTGGTTCTCCGGCTATGCCGAGGATCCCGAAGAATATCTCCGCCGCACCTTTGAGGAGGTGGATGGCTATGACGAGATGATCACGCTCAAGGCCATCCGCTTCGAGTCCCATTGCGAACATCACCTGGCGCCGATCATCGGCCGCGTGCACATCGGCTATTTGCCGAACAACAAGGTGGTCGGAATTTCCAAATTGGCCCGGGTCGTGGATGCCTATGCCCGCCGCCTGCAGGTGCAGGAGAAGATGAGCGCGCAGATCGCGCACTGCATCCAGCAGGTTCTGGATCCGGCCGGCGTGGGAGTCGTGATCGAGGCGACACATCAGTGCATGACCACGCGCGGCGTGCACAAGCCGGGCGTCGTGATGGTGACTTCCATGATGCTGGGCGAATTTCGCAAGAATCCTCTCACGCGCCGCGAGTTCCTGAGCGTCATCGGCAATCCGTCGAGCAGCCTCGACGATTAACAATGATAATCAAAACACTCGACCTGCGATGATTTGACGAACCTCGGCGGCGACGCGGAACCTCCGCCCACTTGTTGCATTCAGGCTTCATAGTGAGGCGCGAGACTTCCCCAGCGCCTGCGGTGGCGATAATGCAGCATTTGGCAATGAAGGCGGCGGCAGCCGCAATTCTCGTCGGCGCCGGGACCGGCGCGATGAAAACACCCGACGCGCCGGATATCCCGCGCGATGCCCTCAATCCCATGATCGGCGGCCAAGCGATGCTGACCGACGACAACATTTTCGACAACACCATCAAGTCGCCGGAGCATACCAAGCTCGCTGCCGCCATCCGTGCGTCCGGCCTGGAGAGCATGCTGAAGACAAATGGCCCGTACACTGTCTTTGCGCCGACGGATGCTGCATTTGCCGCACTTCCCCGCGCGGAGCAGACGGCGCTCGCTGACGGCGCCAAGGACAGAGTCGCCAAAGAGGTGCGCTACCTCGTGGTGCCTGGCCGCCTCGATTCACAAACCTTGCTGAAGCGGATCAACGACAGCGGTGGTGAGGCCAAGCTGAAGACGGTGGAAGGCGGCACCCTCACCGCGATGCTGAACGGGCCGACCAACATCGCATTGGTAGATGAGCGGGGCGACGTCGCCGACATCTCGATCTATGACGTGTATCAGTCGAATGGGGTCATCCAGGTCGTCGATCACGCGCTGATGCCGCGCTGAACACTTTCGAACGCACTATTTGACGGTTTCGGCTGCGCTGCCAATCCTGTTTCGTGACCGGTCCCTACAAATCGGAATTGCGCGGCCACGGTCGATGCGCCACGGTTCGCCATCCACCACAGGTGATCCCATGACTGCCAATCCTTTCGATCCGCGGCTGTTCAGGCCGGAAGCCATTTCGCCGGAGACGCGCGCGTTCAACGAACAACTCGCCGAGCAGATGAAAGGCCGGCCGAAGCCGTGGGAGACGCAGGAAGACGGCTCGCCGCCATCACGCCTGTTCGCGGCACCGCAATCGGCTCGCGCGAAGACCATCGTGGCGGAGGTGAAAGGCCGCCCGGCCGTCGAGCTGCATGTGGTGGCGCCGGACAACCCCAAGGGCGTCTACATGCACATCCATGGCGGCGGCCTGATCATGGGATCGTCCGAGGATCAGGATCCGATGCTCGAGCGCATCATGCAGGCGACGGGATTGGCGTGTGCCAGCGTCGAGTATCGGCTCGCGCCGCAGCACCCCTATCCCGCCGGATGGGACGATTGCGAAACCGCGGCGCTGTGGCTGGGGCA
Source organism: Rhizomicrobium sp. (assembly GCA_036500585.1). Lineage (GTDB taxonomy): Bacteria > Pseudomonadota > Alphaproteobacteria > Micropepsales > Micropepsaceae > Rhizomicrobium. The sequence goes on along the minus strand of DASYBT010000043.1, from coordinate 1,185 downwards.
CAATGCCAAGGCGGAGCTCGGTTCCGATTGGCTGTGCATCGGCGGCGAATCCGCGGGGGCGACGCTTGCCGTGCCCACTCTCGTGCGCATGCGCGACAAGCACGGCTTCACCGGCTTCAAGGCCGCGAATCTTTCCTACGGCAATTTCGACACGACAATGACCCCGAGCCAGCACTGGATCGGCGGCGAGAGCTTCTTTCTCGAAACCCGCGACATTCAGTATTGCACGAGCCTCTACGCACCCGATCCTTCGGTGCGGCGCTCACCCGACATGTCGGCGCTGTATGCGAACCTGAAGGACATGCCGCCGGCACTGTTCACCGTCGGCACCTTGGATGCATTCCTCGACGATTCGCTGTTCATCTATGCGCGCTGGATTGCGGCCGGCAACGAGGCGGAGCTTGCCGTCTATCCCGGCGCCATTCATGGCTTCAACATGTTCCCGTATCCGCTTGCACAGGAAGCCAATGCGCGCATCGATGCGTTCCTCAAGGCGCAGCTTGCGCGGGCGTAAGCATGGCGAAGATCGATCTCGTTGACATCTCGATCCGCGACGGCAACCAGAGCCTGTGGGGCGCCACCGGACTGAACACCGCGAAGATTCTTTCCATCGCGCCGGTGATGGATCGCGTCGGTTTCCAGGGCGCTCGTAGATGAAGGCCATCATTCTAGCGGCGCTCTTGGGATTTGGTGTCCCTAGCGGGGAATCCTACATCAAAGATGCCAGTACCGCACTTGCGGCCGGCGAATATGAGCAGTCTATTGAACTGTTCGAGAACGCGCTCGCGACGAACGATTTGCCCCAAGACCTTCGCGTGGCCGCGCTCATGGACGAAGCGCATGCTTATCATCTTCTCGGAAGACCCAAGGACGCCATTCAGAAATTCAGCTCGGTGATTGCCATCGCTCCGGGTCATGCGCAGGCATATGTCGGCCGTGCCGGGGCCTACTTTCTTGACGGCGAAATTGACAAGGCTGTTGATGACTACAATCACGTGCTCCAATTGACGCAAAGCGACAACCCCTTGCGGAGCACAGCCCTCGTGGGTCGCGCGGGCGGATACTTCCGCGAGAACAAGATCGATCTTTCGCTAGCCGACTACGCGTCGGCACTCAGAATCGATCCAAAAGATGAGCTGCCCAGATTCCTGCGTGGTACCGTTTACTGGCGTATTGGTCGATTCA
>DASYBT010000042.1:0-6618 GCA_036500585.1 Rhizomicrobium sp. | reverse complement strand
GTGGCGCGAATTCGTGACGGGCACCAACGTCATATGTGCCGCAGCCGCTGCATAGAGGCCGCGATACATCGCGTCGGTCGAACCAGCGGGCCGTCCCAGCGACGTGTAATCCGGAATCAGGAGGGTGATCGGCGTCGTAATTTTCGCCAGATCGGGCCGCAAATCGAGCATGAGATCGTCGGCCAGCGCATTGTCGACGGCGGAATCATCGCTTGCCTTGCCCCACGCCGCGATCTTGTCCTGATCAGCCTTCGCCGTGGCCATACTTGCCAGCATCATCTGGCGTTGCTGGTCGTTCATCTTCGATGCGCCGGTGCGGATCGCGTCTGCCATCGGTTTGATACTGTCGACCGTCGCGTTCGGGCCGCCGAACACGCTGGCGTAGAACGGCAACGCATCCACCATCATCGCTTTCTTGAGATCGGCCGGATGACGTTCGGCGAGATACAGTACAATAGTGCCGCCGAGCGAATGCCCGACAATGGTTGCAGGCGCGAGGTGCCGTTGAACGAGATAGCCATCGATCGCCTCCGCGGTGGGTACCAGCACCTCACCTTTGGCGTTGGCGCGCGCCGGTTCGCCGGCGAATCCCGCCAACTGGATCAGATGGACGCGGTAGCGGTCCTTGAGGCGGTCGGCGGTGGCTTTCCAGGTTTCGCGCGATGACGCCAGCCCCGGAATGAAGATCACATCCGGTCCTTGGCCGACGATCTCATCGCTGAAGCGACCCTCGGTTACGAGCTGACTGTCGGCATAGAGCCGCGGCGGCGTCGCGTCATCGGCATGGACGAGGCCGGGAGCAATCAGTCCGGCCGCGAGCGCGGCGCCGATCAGCAGGTTGCGAAACTCGAGGCACATGGAACCTTCCGTTGGTAAAGTATGCTTTACGCAGTGAGGCAGACGATGCGTGTCAAGCGACCTTTACACCATCTATTCTGCCGCAACCGCGATGGCCGTCCGCGCCTCGCGCCGCCGCCACAGCGCGACTTTCGTCATGAACCAGGCGAGCAGCACGCAGAAGCCAAGCATCGCCAGCATCTGGGTTATTCCGACAACGGGCGATTGCGCGGGATTGCCGTGACCGTGCAATTGCGACATCGCAAAATTCCGCAGCGGGGTCAGGCGCACGAACAGTTCATTGATGAGCCCGCCGACCAGCATGTAGTACGTCGCCAGCATCGATGCGGGATGCAGGTAGGCCCATGGCGCGCGTGCCTGGCGCGGCGCGGCGAACACGGCGAGCAGCAGAAACCCGAGCGTCGCAACCGATTCCCAGTGGAAGATGCCGAAGATGTTCGGGCCCACGCGCAGTGGCGCGAAGCGAATGTCGAAGTGGTAGATCGCGAACGTGGTGATCGTTGCCACCAGCATCGCGATCACATAGATCCAGCCGGTCTTGCGATGGGCCGCAGTGCCTTTGGTGCGCATCAGCATCAGCGCACCGGCGATCAAACCGATTGTGCAGGCGAGGCTGTGTAGCCAACCGACGATACCAACACCGTTCATCAGCATGAGGTTTCCCTTAGCTACCTTGCGCCGTGTCGCCGGCGCCGATGATGTCGCGCAGGTAGGCGACGTAGTCTTCGAAGGCACGGCGACCATCTTTGGTCAGCGCCACACGGGTGCGCGGCTTCTTGCCGTTGAAATCTTTGGTGACGGAGGCATAGCCGGCGCTTTCCAAGGTCCCGATGTGGGCGCCAAGATTGCCTTCGGTGGCACCGACGATCGTCTTGAGCCGTACGAATTCCAGCGGCTCGCCTTCCGGCATCACTTTCAGCGCCGCCATGATCTTGAGACGGATCGGCTGATGAATGGTGGGATCTGGCTGGTCCATGTCACGCACGCCGCAGCCACAGGCCGGTTCCGATCAAGACGCCGCCGCCGAGGAACGCCATCCAGAGCAAGAAAGGGTTCGGCGCCAGTTGGAAGTAGCCGAACAGCGCCAAAGCGACGATCACGAGGCCCGCAATCGCAAACCGCCAACCCATCCAGATTCCAATGACGACGTAGGCCCACCCGATGAACAGGGGAAAGAGGGTGCCGATCTGCTTCCCATTGAACGGAGAGAAGATCGATACCACCGAGCTGATAAAGGCGAGCGCGGCGAGCCAGGTGAAGAAGATGCGCCAGCTGAACTTCTGTTGGCCGCGCGGCTTGCCACGCATGCCGATGAGGGCACTAGCGGCCGCGCCGAATATGACGATGGCGAGCCAGATCCAGTTCGTGGCGGGCGGAACAAGATAGGTGCCGCTGTAGCCCAGGAACCACAGCAGGCCCCAAAGGATGAGTTGTGGCGCGGCCGACTTGTAGCCGTAGGCGGAAAAGCTGCGCCGCTCGGTCTGGCTGATGTCTCGCAGCGCGTCGGCGGCCTCGGAAGGAGAAACGGGCATTGGTACCTCCAGTTCCAGACTACTCTATGCAACAGAGTACTCCATGTCAAGTGGTGTGCCCGCGCCCGGCGGTGACTTTGCGTGGGCGCGCCGAAATGCCATTCTGTTCTCCATGCTGAAGCGCAGCTCCGCAGTGGATTCCCGGGAAAAGGCGAAGCGCGCCGCGTTGAATGCCCTGCGCCGGACCAAACGGGCGGCGGATTTGGGCGGAGTGTCGCTTTCCGAATGGGAGGGCGAATTCCTCGGGCTCGGTGGAGGGCCGCGTGGAAAACTACGGCCGCGCATTTCGCGATCCTGAAAAGGGCGCGGCCGGCGCTTCCCTGTCGATTCTCCAGTCGGTCAAGCTGAAAGAGATCGGTGCCAAGGCGCGCGGCAAGCAGAAGCCGCGTCGAGCATTCGGATCACGCCGCAGCAGCTAGCGCATCAAACATGCAACGCGCCGATGGCCGCGAGTCCCGCGAACCGCGAATCCTTCAATTGGCTTGCGCTCGCGGCATTGATGCCGCCCAGCGCATAGACCGGCAGCGGCGATTGCCGCGCGATGAGCATCGCGCGGACGGCGCCAAAATGCGGTTCGCCGGGATGGCTGCGCGTTGCGAAGATCGGCGAGAGCAGCACCGCATCCGCGCCAAGTCGTTTCGCTGTAGCGCAGGCTGCGAGGGAATGCGCTGGGACGGTGAGGATCCAATGCGGCCGCAACACACGCCAATGCGAAGCTTCGCGCATCGCCGCTTCGGAGAAGTGCACGCCATGGGCGCCAATGCGGCGTGCAAGATCAGGATCGTTCGCGATCGACAATGTCAAATGGCGTTCGCGCACGATCGGCAGCAACGCGCTCGCCATCGCTGCACGGCGCGCCCAATCGCGCGTCCGCAGGATCACCATGCTTCCGCGCGGCAACACTGCGGCTGCGGCAAGCGGATCGGGCAGGCGTTCGTCGTCTGTCATCAGCACGAGAGGCGGCAGATCGCTGTGGCTCGCGCGATTGAGGCGCCACGCCACCCTTGCTAGCTTCGCTCGCGAAAGCTTGTCCGCCATGTCCTTTTCCGAACCATCGCCTGCCGACGCCTTAACGCAAGTGCTGGCGCGCATCGCACACGCGCGCGCGGCGGCGATTGCACCGGCGCCTTCTACCACGCTCGTCGCGGTGACGAAGACGCATGGCCCGGAACGTCTCCGGCCCGTGCTTGAAGCGGGCCATCGCGTGTTCGGCGAGAATCGCGTGCAGGAGGCGAAGGCGAAATGGCCGGAGCTGAAGCGGGAATATCCCGACGTCCAGCTCCATCTCATCGGTCCGCTGCAGACCAACAAGGTGCGCGAGGCGGTGGAGCTGTTCGACGCCATCGAAACGCTCGACCGGCCGAAGCTGGCGCATGCGCTGGCCGCGGAGCTCGCGCGCATCGGCAAGAATCCAACGCTCTTCATCCAGGTGAACACTGGCGAGGAGCCGCAGAAGGCTGGTGTTGCGCCTGCCGATGCGCCCGCCTTCGTCGCATTGTGCCGCGACGAGCTTCACCTGCCGGTTCAGGGCCTGATGTGCATTCCGCCGGTGGACGAAGCGCCGGCGCCGCATTTCGCGCTGCTGCAGAAAATGGCGGGCGAAATGAACCTGCCGCTCCTCAGCATGGGCATGAGCGACGACTTCGAAACCGCGATCAAGTTCGGCGCCACACACGTGCGCGTCGGCACGGCCATCTTCGGCACACGCGAGCGTCAGCGAAGCTGCTGAACCGTTGACGTGGTCGCTGGATCGTTCATGCGGCGGTACGCATCCATAGCGCGTGCGCTCAATTCCGGGTCGATACCCTTTTGATTGATGGAGGCCATCAAGGCATCGAGCTGATCCTGCGTCAAGGTCGGGATCGAATTGGGTGTCTTTGCGAGCGGCAGCGGCGCGGCGGTTGCCGGCGTGGCGGCCGTCGCGGATTGCATCGGCGCAGGCGTCGCCGCTGCATCGGCGACGACAACCGGCTTCACGCTTGGGGTGGCGAGCGATTTCGCGGCGACAGCGCTCGGCTTCTGTGTTGGCGAAGAGGCGGTGTTCGCGGCGACGGCCGTGGTCTTGTCGTCATCGCCGGTGATCATCGCCAGCACGGTGTCGCCGAAATTCTTTCCGGTGATCTTCTCGAAAGCGAAATCGGCGACCGATGAAATGAGCCCCGGCAGCCCGCCATAGAGTGCGTCCCCGGCGATCTTGGGCAGCGGCTTGATCTCGTCGTGCGCGTAGTGGCGGTAGAGCGTCGAGACGATGGGAAAATGTTGCAGCGGGTTCACGACATCGAGGAGGTCGTCGAAGCTAAGCCCGTCGTCCTTGCTGGCCTCGGTGGTCGGCTTGGCAGAACCGGCAGGATTCGCGCTGGCCAGTGCGTCCGCCTTGGCCTTCAGACGCGCCTCCGTGGCGGTGGCGAGGAACGACGTCTGGATACCGTGGGCGAAATCGGGGACGGGCATTCTGCTCTCCTGCCCGAAATCCGAAGCAAGCCCCCTGCCAGCCAAAAAGCCGCGGAACTGCTGGATTTCCCGCGAGCTGCGGCCGCACCGCCCGGCAATTCCTTCCCTTCTGAGGAAGCGCGAAACGAGGGACTTGCATCGCAAGAGGCGCACGATCCTTAGTGCCCTTTGTGATCTTGGTGGTGGAGCGACTCACCACAAAGAGCACAAAGGACACCAAGATGGCCTGGCACGTATTCGGTACTCTGTCCCCACTGCCATCGGCAGATGACCTTCTCCCCCAAACTACCAGACCTTGATTTCTGTTTGACGTTGCGCCACGCAATTAAGGAATTGCCCGCCTCTAAAGCAGGTGGCCCGCCTTCGCCTTGGTTTTCAGATATTCCCGGTTGTGACTGGTGGCGGCGAAGCGATGCGGCACCCGCTCCACCACATCGATGCCGGCGGTGCGCAAGGCTTCCACCTTGGCCGGATTGTTCGTCAGGACACGGACGGATTTGTATCCCAGAAGCGACAGCATCTTGGCCGCGATCCCGTAGAGCCGCTCATCCTCCTCGAAGCCGAGCCGGCGGTTGGCCTCCAGGGTGTCGAAGCCCTGATCCTGCAGCCGATAGGCGCGCAGCTTGTTGATGAGCCCGATGCCGCGGCCTTCCTGCGCCAGATACAGCAGCACGCCGCCACCGGCTTTCGCGATGGCCGCAATGGCGCCGCGCAGCTGCTCGCCGCAATCGCATTTGAGCGAGCCCAGCAGATCGCCGGTGAAGCATTCCGAATGCAACCGCACCAGCACCGGCTCATGCGGCGAAGGCTGACCGATGACGATGGCGTAGTGCTCCGGCCCGCCGTCACGGGCGCGAAAGGCGGCAACCTCCGTCTGCTCGGCGCCCTCGAGCGGCACGCGCGCACGGGTGACGAGCGACAGCGTGTTCACCGATTCCTGCTCGAAATCGCGAATGTCTTCCGCCGACACGATCGCCAGATCGTCCGGAATTTCGCGTGAGCGTTTCGCCACCGTCGCGGGAAGCAGTCCGGCCAGCTTGGCAAGCTTCACCGAGGCCGCGAATCCGCCCGGCAGCTTTTCGCGCACAGCGCTGAACGGCCCCTTCATCGGCTCGGCAAGATCGAAAGTCGGATCGGCGATGGCGCGGAGGCGGTCCGGCGTCGCCTCCGCATCCAGCGGGATCGCTACCACATCGGGGGTATACAGACGGATCTTCAGGGTCTCGGCACGGGGATGGGTGAGGAGCAGCAGGCCATCGCGCATCTCCCGCAACGTGTCTGCATCCAGGGTTTCGACGGCGCGCGCAAGCACCGTGATCCGGCCGTCGCGGACCGCAACCGGCAGTCCTTCCCGGAAGGCGATGGCGGCCCGGGTGACGCGCGCCACAAGGCCCCCTTCACCGGCTTGTGATTTTCGCCTTGCGACAGCGCCCATAGGTTTCCACATACACCTCAGCCGAAAATGTTGATAGAGTCGGGGCTTAAGGGGGGCGCGACGGCTCAATTCTTTTCAGGAAACCCACATGCCAAGCGCCAAAAAAGTACTGCTGGTGGACGATGACGCGATGCTGAGAGGCTCGTTGGCCGAACAGCTCGCGGCCGAAGGCGACTACGACATCGTCGAAGCCGGAACGTATGCCGAAGGCCTCGCCCGCGGCAGTGACGGCCTCTACGAATTCATGATTCTCGATGTCGGCCTGCCCGACGGCGACGGCCGCAAGCTGTGCCGCGAATTGCGCGACAGCGGCGTCACAGCGCCCATCATCCTGCTGACCGC
>DASYBT010000041.1:0-7629 GCA_036500585.1 Rhizomicrobium sp. | reverse complement strand
CGATACCTACGACAGCATCGAGTGGTTGATCAAATCGTTGCCGAACAATAACGGCAAGGTGGGAATCTTCGGTGTGTCCTATCTGGGCTGGACTACCGCGATGGCGACCGTGAACTCACATCCCGCATTGAAGGCGGTTTCCGTGCAGGCCTCGCCGGAGGATATGTTCGTCGGCGACGACTTCCATCACAACGGCGCCTTCCGATTGGACTACGCCTGGGAATACGCGGCGGCGCTGGAGACGGACGGGCGCACGCTCAATGCCTTCGACTTCAAAAAGGAAGACCCTTATTCCTGGTACTTGAAACAAGATGATCTGGCGACGCTGGATCAGCGCGCCTTAGGGCGGCGCCTGCCGTCCTGGCAGAACTTCGTCGAGCACCCGAACTACGATGCGTTCTGGCGCAGTGCCGTGACTTCCAAATTGATGCCTGCACCGGTCAAGACGCCGGACCTGATCGTCGCCGGCTGGTGGGATCAGGAGGATTTTTACGGGCCGGTCACGATTTATGAGCGCCAGCGACACAGCGATCCCAAGCACCGCAATTACCTGGTGATTGGTCCCTGGAATCATGGCGGTTGGGCGCGGGATGCCGGCAATAAATACGGGCCGCTGGATTTTGGATCCGATACCGCCAGCTACTTCCGATCGAAGATGGAGACGCCCTGGTTTAAATATTGGTTGAAAGGCGAGGGCAAGCTCGACGAGCCTGGCGCCTACATTTTTGAGACCGGCAGCGATGAGTGGCGGCGCTTCGATGCCTGGCCGCCGCGAGTAGGCATAACCAAACAGCGCCTCTACTTTCATCCCGACGGCAAGCTGTCGTTTGACGCGCCGACCGGCGCCGACACGCCGGCCGATCACTTCGTGTCGGATCCTGCGAACCCCGTCCCTTATCGCACGCGGCCCATCGCCGCCACTACATCCGCCGATCACGCTTGGCCGGTATGGCTTGCGGATGACCAGGCACCGTTTGCGAAACGTTCCGATGTTCTGTCCTGGCAGACCGATGTACTGCAAAAAGACGTGACGATTCGCGGCAGCGTCGCCGCGCAGCTGTACGCGAGCACGACCGGCACCGATGCGGATTGGGTCGTTAAACTCCTCGATGTGTATCCGACAGATGAGAGTGTTGCGCCGGCCATGCGCGGCCGGCAACTCATGATCGCCAACGACGTGTATCGCGGGCGTTTTCTGTCGGGCTTCGAACATCCCGCGCCGCTCGCCGCGAATAAGGTGCTCTCCTATCCGATCGATTTGCACACCGCTTCGCATGTGTTCAAGAAGGGCCATCGCATCGCCGTGCAGGTGCAGAGCACGTGGTTTCCTCTGATCGATCGCAATCCGCAGACTTTTGTACCCAGCATTTTCGACGCTCATGCAGCCGACTTCAAAGCCCAAACGCACACCGTGTATCACAGTGTTCAGTACCCTTCCGCCATCGTGGTCGACGTCCCCGATGCCGGAAAGCACACGAATTAGCCAAGGATCCTCACCATGCACAGCTCCAAACGTTTTCTACTCGGTAGTTTTTCCATTGCCGCATGCCTGACTCAAGCCGTTGCGGCTCTCGCGGCGCCGGTGAGCATCGAAGAAGTCATGCAGGCCCCTTATCCTTCGAATCTGGTCGCGGCAGCGAAGGGGAATGCCGTCGCCTGGGTATTCGATACCAAGGGGGTGCGGAATGTCTGGGTGGCAAAGGACGGCCACGCGAGGCAAGTCACTTCGTACACGGCGGACGATGGTTTCGATATAGGCGATTTGGCTTGGTCGGCGGATGAGAGCCAGCTTGCGTATATCCGCGGCGGATCGATCGAGGACGACCAACCGGCCAACGTCAACAATTCGCCGGAGGGTCCTGCTCCCCGAGAAGTGTGGATGATATCCGCCTCGGGCGGCGCGCCGCGCAAACTGGGCGCGGGCCACTCTCCGAGTTTTTCCCCCGACGGCAGTCGCTTGGTGTATGCGGACAAGAACCGGATCATGTCGGCCGAGCTCACCGCGGGAGGCGCTGCCGCTGCGCCGCTCGTCGTCGATCAGGGCCGCATCGCATCCATGACCTTCTCGCCCGACGGCAAGAAGCTGGCGTTCGTGAGCGCGCGCAAGGAGCACTCGCTGGTGGGCATTCTTGATCTCGCCGCTAGAAGCATTACCTGGCTCAGTCCCAGTCTTGATCACGATACCTCGCCGGTTTTTTCCGCCTCCGGCACGCAGATCGCCTTCATCCGGATCCCGTCCGAGAAAAATCCGGGGTTCGTCTCGCGTCGCGCCGGTGAACCATGGTCCATTTGGGTTGCCGATGCTGCGAGCGGCGAGGCCAAGCGTGTCTGGGTTGCGGACGGCGGCGTGGGCAGCGTCTTTGCGCCGACGCTGGCGCAAAGGAATTTGCTCTGGAATTCGCGCGACGAGCTGGTGTTTCCCTGGGAGAAAACCGGCTGGCTGCAGCTCTATGTCATCCCGGCCCGCGGCGGCGCGCCGCGGCCGATCACGCACGGCCAATTTGAAATCGTGCACATGGTCTTGAGTTCCGACCGGCACCGCTTGGTCTATTCCTCGAACGAGGACACCGATCGGATGCATGTCTGGACGGTCGATTTCAAGGGCGGCGGCCAGGCGACCCCGGCAAGCAAGGATCGCGCGATCGAAGACTATCCGCAGATCAGCGGCGACGGCACGATTTTCGCGCTGCAAAGCGATGCCACCAAACCGCTGCAGCCGGTCATCTTGGCGGCAGGCGGGCGCTGGCAGCTGCTGGCGCCGGACGGAGTCGCGTCCTTCCCTTCCTCGAGGCTGGTAACGCCCGAGGCGGTGACTTACCCGGCGAAGGACGGACAAACCGTGCACGCGCAGCTGTTCCTGCCGCGCGATGCGCGCGGAGCCAAGCCGCATCCGGCGATCATGTTCTACCATGGCGGTCCGCGAAGACAGATGCTGCTGGGATTCAATCCCATGGGTGCATACGCCTGGATGTATGCCCTCAATCAGCACTTCGTGTCGGAAGGCTACATTGTCATCTCGGTCAACTATCGCGGTGGGATCGGCTATGGCCTCGATTATCGCGAAGCTGACAACTTTGGTCCGGGCGGCGGCAGCGAAGTGAACGATATTCTGGGGACGGTGAGCTACCTGCAGGGCAGGAAAGATGTCGATGCGCGCAAGGTCGGCGTCTGGGGCGGAAGTTACGGCGGTCTCATGACCGCCTTGGCCTTGGCGCGCGCGTCCAAGGACATTGCGGTTGGCGTGGATTACGCCGGTGTGTACAACTGGGACACGATGCTGGCTTCACTCGGGGCGCCGGTGGAACCGGGGGAAGCGACGCGGCGCGGTTTTGATTCCTCGCCCATCGCGACCATCGATCAATGGCACTCCCCGGTCCTGGTCGTTCAGGCGGACGATGATAGGAACGTGCCTCTGCAGCAATCCGTGGAATTGATTGAAGACCTGCGCGCCCATCGTATCGATCATGAGGCCATCATGATGCCGAATGAAATCCATGACCTCGCGCGCTACTCATCCTGGATGGCGCTGTTCAAAGCAACCGATGCCTATCTGAACCGTTATCTGCAGTAGGGTGACGGAATGCGCTTCTCCAAGGCAATCGTGCGTCTGCCGGGTGAGAATTTTTCGCAAGGCCTGACGATGTCGCCATCGCCCTCCGGGCCTGATCTTGGCAAGGCGCTCGAGCAGCATGCTGGATACTGCCGCGCCCTGCAGGCCTGCGGAGTCGAAGTTTTCAAGATGCCCGCGGATGACAAGCATCCGGACGGCACCTTCGTCGAGGACACCTTCGTCATTACCGAAAGAGTGGCGATCGCGACCCGGCCCGGCGCAAAATCTCGTTCGGGAGAAGTCGCGGCGGTGGCGCAAGCGGTGCAGCGGTGGCGGCCTCGATTGGAGCGGATCGAGGCGCCCGGTACAGTCGATGGCGGCGATATATGCCAAGTGGACGATCATTTCCTCATCGGGCTATCCGCGCGCACCAACGAGGCGGGCGCCGCGCAACTGGCCGCCATTCTCGCGCGCTACCAATACACTTCCTCGACGATCGATATACGCCGGCACCCGACGCTGCTGCATTTGAAGTCCGGCATTGCCTATCTCGGCGATGGGCGCTTCTTGGTCGCTCCCGGATTTCCGCCGGCGCCAGAACTCGGTCACTGCGACAGGATTGAAGTCGCCGCCGGCGAAACCTATGCGGCGAATGCCGTCCGGGTCAACGATGAGCTGTTCATCGCGGCGGGTTTTCCGCGACTTTCCGGTATTCTGGATAAGAGGCACTACCGTGTGCGCTCGCTCGAGATGTCGGAATTTGCCAAGATGGACGGCGGCTTGAGCTGCCTGTCGCTGCGCTTTTAGAAGGGAGCTCTATGAAGAATGCAATGCGTGCCGGCGCCTGGCCGGCCTGGATCCTGTTGTTGGCGGCGGTTTCGTTCATGGCGCACACGTCCAAGGCGCATCACAGCGCGGCAATGTACGACGAAAAGCAGACCCTGACCATCGAGGGCGCGGTGACGAAATTCGAATGGTCGAATCCGCACGTGTACATCTACATGAAACAGCTCACGGCGGCGGGGCCGGCCGTTGACTGGGAGCTGGAGGCAAGCCCACCCTCGATCCTTCGCCGCCTCGGATGGACTCAAGACACGCTGCACGCCGGCGATACGATCACCGTCACCGGGCACCCGGCGAGAGATGCGGCCAGAAAGAGCCTGATTCCAATACTCATCAAAAAGGGCGACGCCATTCTGTTTGATCGCAAGGGCGAGCTAGCCCGCTTGGAAAGCGCCGGCGCGGCACCCGCGGTTTCGGCGAACCCGGACCTGAGCGGGGTCTGGGTGACGCTTCTGGCATTGAAGGTCGAGGAGCAGATGGATCCCGACAAGCTTTCCCTGACTGCGAAAGGCAAGAAGGCGCTCAAGCATTTCGATGAAAAAAAGAATCTTCCCGGCGCCAACTGCGTGCCGTATCCCGCGCCGGTTTTCATGGTGACGCCGGATCTCAAACGCATCACGAAAGGCAACGGCGTGATTCTGATCGACGGCGAGTTCGACGGCGCGCGGCGCGTCATTCACATGAATGTCGCCACGCACGAAGGCGCGAGCGATTCGGTTCAAGGTCATTCCATCGGCCGGTGGGAGGACAAGAGTTTGGTCATTGATACGACGCATTTCGCCGCTGATGCGATGGGCAACGCCTACGGCCTGCCGTCGGGCCCGGGCAAGCGCCTGGCCGAACGGCTGACGCCCGACGGCAAGGGCGCGCTGACCTATCACTTCGAGTTGTCGGATCCGGAGTTTCTAGCGGCGCCGGTCTCCGGCGACGTGCAATGGGTATACCGCCCCAATTTGACTTACGCGCCGCTCAAGTGCGACTTGGAGAATGCCAGGCGGTACGCAAGGCACTAAGGCGCGCTTTGATCCACATCGACTATGACCTTGCCCTTGGCATGCCCCTTCTCGAGATAGGCAATGGCTTGGGCCGTCTCGGCGAGGGGGTAACGCCGATCGATGACCGGAGTTAATTTCCCGGCCTGCATCAGATCGCCCAACACCTTGAGGTCGGCCTGGTTGGCATCCGCCAGCATGAAGAGCAATTTCTGCGTGGCGAAAATCGCAGCGATGCTGTCCTTTGCCATGGTTGCGAGGGGCCCGAGCCAGGAATTGTCGCTCGGTCCGCCGACTGCGACCAATATGCCGTTCGGCGTCAGTGCGTGCCGCAATTCCGACGCCGAATGGTTGCCGACATTGTCGACGATCAAATCGTATTTCGCGGGCCCTTGGGTGAAATCCTCCTTGGTGTAATCGATGACGTGATCGGCGCCGATCGACTTGACCATCTCCACGTGCCGGGTGCTGCAAACTCCCGTGACCTCGGCGCCATAACTCTTGGCGATCTGCACCGCGAAGGTGCCCACGCCGCCGGATGCGCCGTTGATCAGCACCTTCTGCCCCGCTCGGACTTTTCCCTTGTCGCGCAGTGCCTGCAGCGCGGTAATGCCTGCAACGGGCACGGCCGCGGCTTGCTCCATGCTCACGTTGGCCGGCTTCAAGGCTACGGCGCCGTTTTCGCGGACGCTCACGTATTCGCCCAAAGCGCCGTTGCGGTCGCCGAATACCTCATCGCCAGGTTTGAAGCGCGTGACGTTTTTGCCGACCGACTCGACCGTGCCCGCGAAATCGGCGCCCATGAGGATGCTGTCGGGTCTGCCGATCCCGACCCCTGCGCGCATGATGTAAGGCTTGCCTTGCAGATAGTGCCAGTCCAACGGGTTGACGGAAGCCGCGTGCACTTTGACCAGGATCCGGTCATCCGCCGGAGCCGGTTTGGCAATCTCTTCCAGCTTCAGCACGTCGGGGCTGCCATAGCATCGATACACGATGGCTTTCATCGACGCTGTGTTCGCCGCCAGTGGCGGCGGCGCTGCGCAAGCCGAATTGTGGCTCAATGCCACGCCGAGCACGGCGATCGCGCCCACCAGCACGATCGCGATGCCGCCGAGCACCTTGTAGCGAAGCTTCACAAAACGTTACTTGCCGCGCTCGTACTTGAAGGACACTTTGACTTTTGCGCGGTACGCCTCAACTTTGCCGTCCTTGAGCTGGATATCCAGTTCGACGATCTCGGCAACCCGGAGATCCCGAAGCGTTTTCCCTGCGCGGGCGACCGCCGCGGCCGCCGCCTTCTCCCAAGACACCGTGCTGGTGCCGATCAGTTCGATGACCTTGTAGACGTTCTCAGCCATGTTCATCTCCGACTGTTCTGGACGTTTTGGGGAGACACCTGAGCCATTGTCGCGCACGCCCGGATCCTTAGCAAAGGTGCCAGGCGCGGCCGAGGCCGGTACCATGAGAAGGGGGCCAAAGCGAGGTGCTTGCATCAGCGACACAGCTAAAATTGCCCTGGTCACGGGTGCGGGAAGCGGCATCGGCCAGGCGTGCGCGCTCGCGCTGCTGGACGCGGGCTATGCCGTGGTGCTCGCGGGCCGTCGCAAACAAACGCTCGAGCGCACGATTGCTCTCGCGCCGAAGGACTCCATCTGTATTGCCGTGCCGACGGATGTGCGCAACGAGTCTTCGGTCGATGGGTTGTTCGACGCGACACGGGAACGGTTCGGGCGCTTGGACCTTCTATTCAACAATGCCGGGACCGGGGCGCCGCAGATCCCGCTCGAGGACTTGAGCCTCCGTCAGTGGGACGATGTGCTGTCGGTGAATTTGACCGGCGCTTTTTTGTGCGCGCGAGCCGCATTTCGACTGATGAAGGAGCAGCGGCCCCGAGGCGGCCGGATAATCAATAATGGATCGCTCTCCGCGCACACGCCTCGCCCGATGTCCGCGCCCTACACCGCGTCCAAACACGCCATCACCGGCCTCACCAAATCGCTGTCGCTCGACGGTCGCGCATACGATATTGCCTGCGGACAAATCGACATCGGGAACGCCGCCAGCGCGATGACCTCGCACATGTCGCAAGGTGCGCAGCAGGCGGACGGCAGCATGCGCGAAGAGCCCACGATGGACGTGCGGCACGTCGCCGATGCCATCGTTCATATGGCCAGTCTGCCGCTCCGCTCTAATGTACAGTTTCTGACTCTGATGGCGACGAAAATGCCGTTCATCGGCCGGGGC
>DASYBT010000040.1:0-15290 GCA_036500585.1 Rhizomicrobium sp. | reverse complement strand
CCCGTAAACGGGGGAGGATCCCTTTGACGGAATTATGATTCTGCCCGGAGGTTGTTTTCGGATTTTGTGAGGGGGGGTCCCCCTCCTCCTCGGGCAAGCGCGGCAGCTTGGGCAAGGGCAGGGCTAACGCCGAAAGGACATCCTCCGAAAGCGCCGGCGCCGCCTCGATCCGCGCCAGCACCTTCGTCGTCTCCGTCATCGCATTGCTGACGCGCAGGAACGCGCCCGTCCACGCAAGGACAAGCGTCGCGTCGCCCGCCGCCTCGGCGCGCCTCTGGCATTCCTGCAATAATCTCAGCTGCTCCCACGCGTGCTGGTGCAGCGGAGAAAAGACGGGTTCTCTTTCCATCGAAATAAACTAGAACATACAGGATACATTGTCAAACTGCGGGTAAAGTCGAGGCTATTCTGGAGATCGCGAACTGCCCCCCACCCGCCGGGCTTCGCCCGGCGACCTCCCCGCGTAGGGGGAGGTGAATTCTACGCGACACCTGCTCTGCCTAACTCTTTCTTCTGACGAGTTCCGCGATTTGAATCATCTCTTGCACTAAGACCCTCACGCCGTCTTGAAATTTGGTCAGATCACCCGCATGGGCAAGAAATCGCCGAGCGTGGGCCGACCAATTTCCAACATTACGAGCATCTTTCAACGCTCTTTTTGAATCGCGCCCAAGATTAAGACCCCTGTGCCCACCTTCGCCGCTCGCACGTTCGGCGAGATCACTGAGCATAAGGTAATTGCCGCCACCGTCTTTGATTTCAGACTCGCGATTGAGATGCTCGTAGGCTTCGATCACAAGCGTTTCAAGGAGGCGCCGCAGCATTACAGCTGCGGCGTTGTAATACGCACTCCTAAATGCGCCGTTCAGCTCTCGGCAAACCTCTTCAATGTAGCCACGCGTGTTCCTCCAAATAGGGTCGGGCAGATATCCCACAGCGTGGTCCATCGCGGGCTGAACACCCTCCAATTCCGGAAACCATCCACGAATTAGCTTCCGCGAGCCGGGCTTCAGCGAAAACCCGCTCTTGGACTCGTTGGCCAGTTTTGTTTTCCGAACCGCCTCAGCGAGGGCCGTCTGGTTTGGAGTTCCCACATGATGGTCAGTGAGAACAGTTGTCAACTGACCAGCAGTCTTCGCGACGTCCGGTTGCTGCTGGTCGAAATACCAAACAATCGCAATCGCCTTATCGGCATTCGGCCTGTTCAGCTTTTTGACAAACTCACAAAACTCATCGAGGGACAGGTTGATCAAGGGCTAACCGCTCTTGCCCATCTCGTGTTCGACGAAATTATCACCCTGTGTCGTTGTTCTAAGATCCTCGATGTCCGAGAAGTTCAGCCACATTCGTTGAGTCTTGACGTTGCGTATCGTCTGTCTCAAGTCGACAGGAATTGATGTTCCAGCCTCTTTAAAACCGGTCAGCACGTGGGACGGTCCTATCTTTTCCAATGCCATGGTGTGCTGCATGAAATACACGAGCGCTAATGTGGTTTCCCGGTCATTGCTTGGCTTCTTGGCATCAATAAATTCTTTCAGAGTCGGATTTCCGCCTGGCCTAAAATTCAGGTTGGGAACCAAAGTCAGTCCACTATTGCGGTCTGTTTTCTTCCCAGTTCCACGAGGCTTTCGCGTTGCTGCAGCCTCCGTTTCTTCATCTGACTCTTCAAACTCCTCCGTTTGCTCAAGCATTTCCTGCTCATCTGCAGCCGTTGATGGAGGGAGGGTGGTCCTTCCATTTGCACGCGGCTCTGTGACCACACGCGGTGTCCGATTCATCGCCGAGACCATTGTCCTCAGCGCCTCCTGCACACTCTCGTTGTTCCCTTCTACCTCGGCGAATAAGACGCGAACCTTGGCTTTGTCGCTGCTGGATGGGAGTTCTACGTTTCGCTTTGCCATAAATGCGCCTTCTATCCTTGACTGCCGCCTTGGTAGATCAGGCGTGAATCCGATCTAGGGTTGGATTAGCAAGAAGGGTATACCCATCATGAGTACAGTGCAAGAACCAACAGTGAATATCCACAAAACCTTTCCGTCCCCGGCTCTGGAATTCGTTAGTCTGCCGTAACGGTCAAGAACAAAGTTGAGAGAATCAGCGGCAGGCAATGCACTCGGCGCGGATGAGCTCACGCCGGTCAGAAGGTGTTTCCCATCCTCTAGCTTCGCCCGGCGGCGAGCGGCGCGCGCGCGTTCGGAATGGCCAGTACAGCAGCCAACAAAGTCATCATCGCGGTCGGCATCCTGACCACGCTGGTCGGCGTCATTCCGTTCCTGGAGATAGTGGGAGTTCTGCCGCGCGGATCGGACCCACCGATCCCGCGCTGGCGTGGGGCTAATCGGTTCGGACCAATAGCGCCCGCGGATGCACGCCCAAGCCGAGCGCTCATCAACAGCGGTTCAGCCATTCAAGACGTCGGCATGAGGTTGGCGAAATCCGTCGCGATGGCTTTGGTGTTATCCGTCTGCAAGGCGACGAGACGCGCGCGCCCCGATGGATCGAAGATGTAAACCGTGCTGGAATGGTTGACCTCGTAGGGGTGTCCGGGCGAGGCCGGCGTGACGCGGTACACCACGCGATAGCGGCGCGTGAGGCGCGCGATCTGATCGGGCGTGCCGCGCAAGCCGTCGATCTGCGGCGCAAAGGTCGACACGTACGCCTTCAGCATCGGCAAGCTGTCGCGGTTGGGATCGACGCTGACGAACAGCACGCGCACACCCTTCGCCTGCGACCCCAGCCGCTTCAGGACGGCGGCGAGATTGGCGAGTGTCGTCGGGCATTGGTCGGGGCAATGTGTGTAGCCGAAATAGAGCGCCACCACCTTGCCGCGGTAGTCGTTCGCGGTCACCGGGCGGCCGTCATTGGCGCGCGTCATCGAGAATTGGAGCCGCGGCATCGCACCGGTGATGTCGGTGGCGCCGGACGGCGTCTGCTGACTGCAGGCTGCCAGCATGATCGCAATGATCGCGAAAGGAAGCATCATTCGCGCGCGCATGCGGCTCGGAATAGCACGGGCAGGGCGGCGGCTTGTGTGACCAATCGCCTCGCGGTTCCCCCGCCGCACTCCTTTATAAACGCAGGCCATGACGGCAGCTTCCCTTCCGGCAAAGGCGAACGGCATCAACCGTGAGTGGGTGGGCTTTGCGGCGATCCTCGTCGGCGGCGTTGTGCTCTACATCGCCACAACCTGGTTCCCGGCCGAGATGCCGTTCATCCTGCCGTGGCAGTTCGAGTGGCCGGTGTATCTCGCGACGACGTTGTCGCTCGGCTGGTTTTTTATCGGCATCCGGCGATTGCCGGAACGTATGCGGCCGCACCCGTGGCGGCGGGTGAGCTTCGTCATCGGTGTGTTGTCCGTGTACGCCGTATTGCAGACGCATTACGACTTCCTCGCGCAGCACATGTTCTTCCTGCACCGCGGGCAGCACCTCATTCTGCACGACATCGGCACATTCCTGATTGCGCTTGGGACGCCCGGCGCGGCCATCTGGGCCGCCGTGCCGGATTGGCTGAAGCGGCCGCTTTCGTCGCGTCCGGTTCGCGCGGTTGTCGACGTGATCCAGAATCCGGTTGTGGCGCCGGTGCTTTTTATCAGCACCGTCTACGTGTGGCTGATCCCGCAGCTCCACACCCGCGTGATGCTCGACATCAATTTGTACGATTTCATGAACTGGAGCGTCGCCATCGAAGGCATTTTCTTCTGGTCGCTGGTGCTCGATCCACGGCCCAGCCCGCCGGCGCGCATCGGCTATGGCTGGCGCGCGCTGATCATGCTCGCCATCGAGCCGCCGGAGATGATCGTCGGCGCGGTGATCACCTTGTCCCGCACGGACTTCTACACGGTGTACAAGATTTGCGGCCGCATCTTTCCCATCGATGGCATCACCGATCAGAACTATGGCGGCCTCATCATCTGGATTCCCGGAGGGCTGATGGGGCTGATCGGGCTGCTGGTGGTGCTCACCAACATGTTCATGAACGAGGAGAAAGGCGCCTATGCGCAAAGCTGACGTTATCGTGCTGACAGGTGTTCTGCTGTCTTCTGCCGCAATCGCAGCGCCGCGTACGCCGTCCTCAAGCGATGTCACGATTTCCAACGCCTGGTTTCGTGCGTTGCCGGCGAAGCTTCCGGCGGCCGGCTATTTCGATCTACGCAACGACGGCAAAATCACGGCGCATCTGACCGGCGCGGCATCGCCCGCCTGCGGCATGCTGATGCTGCACAAATCGAGTGAGAAGGGCGGCATGAGCAGCATGGAAGACGTGCAGAGCATCGATGTCGCGCCGGGAGCCACGGTGAAATTCGCGCCCGGCGGGTATCATCTCATGTGCATGGAACCGACAGCCGCGATGAAGCCCGGCGCCTCGGTTGCGGTGACGCTGAAATTCTCCGACGGCTCGGTGGCAACCGCAAAGTTCGCCGTGAAGAACACAGCCGGAAAATAATCAGAGTAGAAGCGTTTTGACTCCGAGGACCGGACCGGCAGCGGCCAAGTCCTCATCCAACGTGGACAAGGTGAGGCCGAGCCGCGAGCTGATCGCAAGATGAAGCGCGTCGCCCCCGCGAATGCCCAATTTGTGCTGGTCGGAGAAATGAGCAGCCGCACGAAAATCAGCCCGCTCCAACACCAGGACGATAAACGCGCCGTCGGCCAGCTGGTTGAATTTCGCCAACGCTATTGAGCGTTCGGCAGGATCAATTTGTCCGGTTCTTATTTTGATCGCCAGCGCAGACGAGAACTCAGTGATCACCCAATCGCTGATCGCAATCGAAGATGCCCGTTGCGCTGTGATCCATGCCTGTGCGTCTGTAGTCCGTGCCTCGGTGGTGAGCGCAGCCACGAGCAAGGACGTGTCCGAGTAAAAGATCAATAACGGCTCTCGTTCCTGATCCGCCGCATGAAAGCTCCAGCGCTCTCTGGCTGCTCGCGGATCGATGACGAGACTTCCTGCAATTCTTCAAGGGTGATCCGCCGCTTGCGCGGCTGTTCCTTCACGATTCGGGCGACTGGCTTGCCGCGCTTTGTAATGCGCACAACTTCGCCCGCCTCGGCGCGTTCGATCAATTCGCTCAAATGTGCCTTGGCTTCGGCGATACTGACGTCTTCCATTGCGGTCCGCTCCTGACCATCTAGATGGTCATTTTAGGCCGTGTGTGATACGAACTCAATACCCGATCACTTCGCCGTCCTTGCGCATTTCGGAGGCGCCCCAGTAAGTGTGGTGTTTGGCGTCCCACATGATCGCCTGATAGCCGCCGAAGGCGCCGGTGCCGGGCACGACCTTGTATCCGCGCTTCTCGAGCTCCGCCTTCACGGCCGGATCGAAGCCGGATTCCATCTCCACCGTTCCGATTCCCTCGCTTGGCTCACCGGTCGGCTCCGCATTACCAAAATGCCGCCAGCGCGCCGCGTCACCGGCTTCCTGGATGTTCAGGCCGAAATCGATGATATCGGTGATGATCTGAACATGGCCTTGCGGCTGCATGTCGCCGCCCATCAGCCCGAAGCTCATGAACGGCCGGCCATCTTTCATGATGAAAGCGGGGATAATGGTGTGGAACGGCCGCTTGCCTGCCGCATACACATTGGCCGCGCCGGGTTTGAGCGAATATAGCTCGCCGCGATCCTGGAACATGAAGCCGAGATGATCGGCCACAAGGCCCGAGCCCATGCCGCGATAGTTCGACTGGATGAGGGACACCATCATGCCATCCTTGTCGGCGGCGGTGAGATAGATGGTGTCGCCATCGTGCAGCTTCGGATCGCCGGGGCCGATGTTGGGATTGGCATGGGAAAGATCGATCAGCTTGCGCCGTTCATCGCCGTAGCCTTGCGAGATCAGGCCCTTCATAGGCACATGCACGAACGCCGGATCGGCATACCATTTGGCGAGGTCCTCGAACGCCAGCCGCTTGGCCTCGAGCATCGCCGTCAGCGCATCCGCCGAGCCGACGCCCATTTTCTTGAGGTCGAAGCCTTTCAGGATCTGCAGCATCTCGAGCACGGCGCCGCCTTGCCCATTCGGCGGCAATTCGTACACATCATAGCCGCGGTAATTCACCGACAGCGGCTCGACCCATTCGCCGTGATGGCTGGCGAAATCCTCGTAGCGCAGATCGCCGCCGACGCGCTTGAAATACGCATCGATGGTGTGCGCGATCGCGCCCTTGTAGAACACGTCGCGGCCGCCTTGCGCGATCATCGTCAAGGTGTGCGCCAGGTCGGGGTTCCTGAAGATCTCGCCTTCCGCCGGCGTGTGTCCGCCGTTCGCATCGGGAATGAGATAGGTGTGGCGCGCGTTGTCGAGCTCTTCGATCAGGCCCTTGTTCTTCTCGAACGCCGCCATGTTGCCTTTCCAGTAGACAGAGATGAGCTGCGTCACAGGAAAGCCGATGGTGGCGTAGTGGATGGCCGGCGCCAGGTCATCCGTCATCGGCAGCTTGCCGAATTTCTGGTGCAGCGCGAACCAGCCGTCGACGGTGCCGGGCACGGTGATCGGCAGCGAACCCACCGGCGGAATGTGCATCTTCACCGGCTGGCCGGCGCGTTTGTAGGCAGCCTCGACCTCGGCGGTCATCTTCGCCAGATCGCGGCTCTTCGGGGAACGGCCCGAACTGTTGTAGCCATAGAGCTTGTGCGTCTTGGGATCGTACACGATGGCGAACAGATCGCCGCCGATTCCGTTCAGCACCGGCTGCATCAGGCCCATCATGGCATTGGCGGCGATGGCGGCGTCCACCGCACTGCCGCCATGCTTGAGAACTTCGACGGCTGCTTCCGAGGCCAACGGCTGCTCGCTCGCCACCATGCCGTGCTGCGCGATGACCGGCGAGCGCGTCGCCCAGGTCGCGCCGGAATAGCGGTCGCCGCGGCTGATCTGTCCGTAGGCGGAAGTTGCCGTGAAGGCGATAGCCATGACGATTGCCCCCAATCCCCTCGTGATCTTCATCGATGCTCAAGCTCCGCATAAGAGATGTGGCACGAACCGCCGTGCTTTTCGAAATAGCGCTGGTGATAGTCTTCGGCCGGCCAGAACGGTTTCGCCGGCTCGATGGCGGTGACGATCGGCCGCTGGTAGACGCCCGAGGCTTTCGCCTTCTCCAGTTCCTCGTGCGCCACGCGCTCCTGCTCCGGCCCATTGGTGAATATCACACTGCGATATTGTGTGCCGAAATCCGGCCCTTGTCGATTGAGCTGGGTGGGATCGTGCATCTTGAAGAACAGCTCGACCAGTTTGCCGTAGGACACTTTTGCCGGATCGAAGGTGACCTCGACCACTTCGGCATGGCCGGTCGAATCGCTGCACACTTGCTTGTAGGTCGGGTGATCCACCGTGCCGCCGGCATAGCCGCTGACCGCATCGATCACGCCCGGCACTTCGCGAAAGAAGTGCTCGACGCCCCAGAAACACCCCGCTCCAAACAGTGCTTTTTCCATGGTCATCTCCCGGAATGGTACCAACGATCCTGAGGACAGTTCCCGCAGTGCACACACCTGATCAGATCGTACATCGATTGCTCATCAGGCGCGGCCGGGAAAGAATGGCAGCAAGGGCAGTATAGGAACGAGAGGATTGCCGGTCACGTCAAAAGCGCGCGAGCGTTTCGTCGACCAAAAGGCCGTGCCCCGTGACCCAATCCGGGTTCTTGTAGGTTGCCCGGTTTGGACTAAGCTTGTCGGGCCGCGCGAGGTGCGGCGTGCGAAAACGACCGGGGGCCCTTCCATGACGATGATTTCGGCGGTGACCGCCGCAATGCCAACGGCCCATCTTGTCACGTCCGGCGCGTACAGCGTGCTTCGGTAGCACGGCGACATGTTTGCGCGTGATCTTGCCATTGCTGCGGCGTTGCTCGCCGGTGCGTCGGTTGTACAAGCCGGGCCGAAGGAGCAGGCGATCGACGCACTCCTGAAGTGCGCCGATATCTCCGACAAGGACGCGCGTGTCGCCTGTTTCGATGCGGCGACGCCGCAGCTTCGTGCTGCCGCGCAAACGGCAGCTCCAGTGGCACCCGTGGCCGCCGCGCCCGTCTCCGCCGCGCCGGCGTCCGCCGTGGCGCAAGCGGAAGCCCCTCCGCAGCAGCAAACACCCGCCGCCGCGCAGCAGCAGGAGGATTCTTCGTCGGGCAGCGGGTTGCTGGCCTCGCTCAATCCGTTCGGCAGCGACGCGCCGCCGTCGGCGCAGCAGATGGCATATCAGCCGCTGGGGCAGGAGATTCTGCCGGTCGCCATCGGCGTGGCGCGCTTCGGTCCATCGGACGAGGGCGGCTTTGAAATCAAACTCGACAACGGCCAGGTCTGGCGCGAGCGCAACGAGCATTATGACATCCCGCCGTGGCGCAGCGATGCGCGCAACATCGTTTATCTCGAGCGCGGAATGCTCGGCGGCTACAATCTGTACCTGCGCCCGTTCGGCAAGATCTACAAGGTGGTGCGGGTCAAGTGATCGACCGGCGCTCGATGGTGATCGCGTCCGCCGCACTTGCGTTTGCTGCGCCGGCGCGCGCGCACATCCTCGATGCCTTCATCGATCTCGAGAAGAAGCACGATGGACGGCTGGGCGTGTCCGCGCTCGACACGCAATCGGGTGGACGCATGGAGCATCGTGGCGATGAACGCTTCGCCATGTGCAGCACCTTCAAGCTGCTGGCAACCGCGGTTCTGCTGCATCGCGTGGACAAGGGCAGCGAGACGCTTTCGCGGCGACTCACATACGGCAAGACCGATCTTCTCTCCTACGCGCCGGTCGCAAAGCAGCACATCCGCGAAGGACAGATGTCGCTTGCCACGATCTGCGAAGCCGCCATCGAGTGGAGCGACAACTCGGCAGCCAACCTGCTGCTCGCCGCAGTCGGCGGACCGGGGCAGGTGACGGCGTATGCGCGAGAGCTTGGCGATGACGTGACCCGGCTCGACCGCAACGAGCCGGCCCTCAATGACGTCGTGCCCGGCGATATCCGCGACACCACATCGCCAAATGCGATGCTGCGCGACATGCAGAAGATCCTGCTTGGCGATGCGCTGTCGAACGCTTCGCGCGACCGGCTCACGCGCTGGCTGAGGAATTCGCAGACCGGCAAGGAGCGTCTGCGCGCCGGACTGCCACGCTCGTGGGCGTTCGGCGACAAGACCGGCACCGGCTTCCGCGGCGAAACGAACGACATTGGCATTGCGTGGCCGAAGGGCAGGGCACCGATCCTCATCGCCGCCTATTATGCCGGCTCGAAAGCGCCGCAAGCCGCGGGTGAGGCTGTGCTCGCCGAAGTCGGCCGCGTCGTGGCGCAGGAGTTCGCTTCCTGATCACCTCCCCCTTGTGGGGAGGTCGAATGGCGAGCGAGCCATTTCGGGTGGGGGGGTATGCAGGGCGCACGGTGCGGACGTACGCCCCACCCGGCTCGCTTCGTTCGCCGACCACCCCACGAGGGGGAGGTTGTTCTCCCGCCCATTCTTCACCTATGTTGATGACTGACAAAATGTCAGGGGCGTAAGGATGAGCTCGGACCGGCTTCCCTCGATCTTCGATCTCACCCCGCTCAATCCGGTTTTCAATGAAGATCCGCACGCGCTGCTCGATCGGCTGCGCAACGAGTGCCCGGTGCATCGCGACAATGCGGCGGGCGCATTCCTGCTCACCAATTATGCCGACGTGCGCGGCGTGCTGTCGGACACGTCGATGTGGCGCGGGCCGGACCGGGCCGAGCCGGAGGCGGTGATCGCCCGCGCGCTGGTCGATCAGAAGGTCGAGGGGCTGAACATCCCGGAGGATGAAGCACGCTCCGGCATCCTGCTGCTGGACGAACCCGATCACATGCGCATCCGCGAGCCGTTTGCCAAGGCGCTGTACAAGCGCGTGGCGAAGTCGAAGCCGCTGGTGCAGCTTGTGGTGAACGAATGGCTCGACCGCATCGGCGATGCGGCAACGTTCGACGCGATGGACATGTTCGCGCTGCGCGTGCCGATCGATGTGATCGCGCGCATTCTGGGGGTCGACGACCAGCGGCTGGGCGAGTTCCGCGAGTGGAGCGAGGGCGCCATCCTGGGACTCAATCCATTCCGCAACGACGACGAGACGAAATTCTTCGTCCGCTCGTTCAATGCGCTGTCGGCCTATATGCGCGCCTTGATGCACGAGCGGGCCGCGAGCCCACGCGACGATCTCGTCAGCGATATGATGAAGCTGAAGGGCGAGGGCGCGCCGCTGTCGGACGGCGAGATCTGCAACAACCTTCAGGGGTTGCTGGTCGGCGGCAACCTGACCACTACCGATCTCATCGGAAACGCGATCTGGCTGCTGCTGACGCACCCCGAAGAGCTGGAGAAGCTGCGGGCCGATCCGTCGCTGATCAATTCGTGCCTGGAGGAGGTGCTGCGCTACGAAGCGCCGGTGGACATCACCGGCCGCATCGCGTCGCGCGATCTCGACCTCAGCGGCTGCCCGGTGAAGCCGCACCAGCAGATGTTTCTGTCCTTGCGCGGCGCCAACCGCGATCCCGCCGTGTTCCCCGAGCCGGTGACGGTGTCGTAACACCTCCCCCTTGTGGGGAGGTCGGCGAACGTGGTGAGCCGGGTGGGGGGTACGTCCGCACCGCGTGTCTTGCTCACCCCCCAACCCGACACATTCGCTCCGCTCATGTGTCGACCTCCCACGAGGGGGAGGTCTACTCTTGGCGCTCACCCCTCTTCGCCTGCTGCCACAGCGCTTCCATTTCATCCAAAGTCGCAAGGGCAGGCGATTTACCTTCCGCGTCAAGCGATTGCTCGATGAACTTGAACCGCCGCACAAACTTGTCGTTGGCGGAACGAAGCGCGGATTCCGGATCGACCTTGAGGTGACGGGCCAGGTTGGCGACGACGAACAACAGGTCACCCACTTCCTCTGCGATCTTCTCCGGCGGCGCGCCTTCCGCCTGCGCCTCGGCAATTTCGTTCGCTTCTTCGGTGAGCTTCTCGATTACCTTGGGCGCGGAATCCCAATCGAATCCCACGCTTGCGGCGCGCTTCTGAAGCTTCAGCGCACGTAGCAGCGCGGGCAGGGCGCGCGGCACATCGTCCATCAGCGAGCCTTCGCCGGAGGCGGCCTTGGCGGCACGTTCCTTCTTCTTGTGCTCCTCCCAGGCCGTGGTTTGGGCCTCGGCCGTGTCGATGCCGTCGAGATCGCCGAACACATGCGGATGGCGCCGCACCATCTTGCCGGTGACTGCGGCGACCACATCGGCGAAATCGAATAGACCGCGTTCCGCCGCCATTTGCGCGTGGAACACGACCTGGAAGAGCAGGTCGCCCAGCTCGTCCTTCAGGGCTGGCCAGTCTTCGTCCTCGATGGCGCCTGCGACTTCGTAGGCTTCCTCGATCGTGTACGGCGCGATGGTGGCGAAGGTCTGCTCGGCATCCCACGGGCAGCCGCCATCGCGCGACCTGAGGCGCCGCATGATCTCAAGCAGTGCGGCGACGTCGGCCGGCTCGCTCACGAGGCTAAGCGTGCGGCGATCAGGCGGAGATATAGAACGGCACCGTCTGCGCCAGGCGTTCGCCCGAGGCGTCCTGCGCCAGGACATAGTATTGGCCGCCGGGCGCGCCGGCGACCGCAACGGTCTGTGTGCCGTTTTCGCTCTGGCAGTCTGTCTGACCGAAACTTGCGCCGCTGGTCGTATTGACGAGCGACAGCCGGGCTCCAGACGGCATGTCGAAACATTCGACGGTGATGCCGCCCGGTCCTTGGCTCACATAATTCACTCTCGGATCGGACATGAACGCGTCTCCAGTTGGGCTTGAGAACACGCTTAAGCCATTCCATCGGCGGTTGCCAGTTCTGAGGGCGGCATTCATCGTGAAGCGAGTTAGAAGATTGTGTGACAAGCCTAGTTCCAATTGGCGGTTGCCGCCATCGCTTTGCCGACGAAGGCCCACAGTTCGCTGTCCATCGGCAGCTTCGGCGCGGCCGCCGGATCGGCCATGGCCTCCTTCCACACCTCCGCCATGCGCAGTTCCACGCCGCGGTCACCGCCGCTGAACTTGTGCACTTGCGCCGCCCACCGCCGCGCCAGATCGAGCGAAGCAGGCGAGGCGGGATCGCCCTTCGCCATTAAGGCCTTGGCCCCCGCAATCAAGACATCCCATTCGCGGGCGTAGGCATCCCATTGTGCGCGCGCGGCAGGATCGACCGGCGGCAGCTCGCGTGCCTCGAACGCCTTCACTTCGTCGGCCGAGAAGTGCCGCGCGATCAGCGGATCGAAGATTTGCTTCATCTCCTCGGCGGTGGGTTTGGTGCTCATCGTGGTTTCCTTCGTCAAAGTTGCGAGATCGTCGATGGACAGGGCATCGCCCGCCGCCAGCCGCTGTCGCGCCGCGCGGACGAGGGCGAGCGAGTGGGTCACCCGCGCGCCTTCCGCCGCCAGGACCTGTTCCTGCAGCGCCAGCACGGAGGCCAGCGTGCTGGCCCGGCCTGCCAGCAATTCACCAATGTTTGCAAGGCTCAAGCCCATGCGCTTCAGAGCGAGTATCTGGTGAAGCCGCGCCATCTGGTCCGGCCCGTAAGCACGCCAGCCGGCCCCGGTGCGCACCGGCGCGACGAGCCCGCGGCTCTCGTAAAGCCGGAGTGCCTTCACTGTGACGCCGAGGCGCCTGGCGGCTTCGGCAGGGCTGAAATGTCGGGCGCGCGCGTCCATCAGGCCTTGCGGATGCTCTTCTGCAACTCGTCCATGCTCACGTTCTGCTTGAGCGGGCCGAAGCTGAAGGTAAGCGCGAAACCGTCCGGATCGGCCACAGTGAAGTCGCGCACATTCCACGCCCGGTCGCCCGGCTCCTGGATGAAATGGGCACCGGCCGCGCGGGCGCGTTCGGCCAGCGCATCAAGGGCTTCGACGCTGTCGTTGCAGGCGAAGTTGAGGATGATTCCGACCCCCTTCTTCTCATGCGCCGGCTGGCCGGGGCGCAGCAGCAGGTCGGCATATTTGCGCCAGCGCAGATGCACCAGAACCGGCGCGCCGTCCGGCGACCGCATCGTGAAGACGTCGGCAAAGCCTAGCGCCTCCTGATACCAGCGCGACGACGCCACGAGATCGGCCACCAGCAGCATGGGGAATGACGGCATCGGGTAGTACTCGGCCGCAGGCTGCGCCGGCGAGGCGGGCGACGGATGGCTCATGGCTTTGTCTCTGATCGCAAAGTTGCGGCTCCCTTGTGAGGCCGTCCCTTGGGTCCGGGTCAAGGGGATTTTGCCACCGGCGCAGAAATCGCGCTTCCCTTTGCGGTTGCCTTCGGACAAGCATCGTCTAGCCATGGGAGAGAGTGTCGCCATACCCGCAGCCCTGACCGATGAGCAGCAGGAAAGGCTGCGCCGCAGCGTCCGCTACGTCACCGAAACCGCAGAAAGTGTGACGGCGCGGCTGATCGCGGAATTCAAGCGCTTCAAGGAGGAGGGCACTTCGGACATTTTCGATCCAACTCTGGCGGATGCGCGCCCAAGGGAGCGGAAGTTCGCGCTGCTCGCTGACCAGTTCATCGAGCAGAGGGCCAGGATGGTGCCGTACTTTCAGGGTGTGCGGCGGGGTTACGAAATCGGCGTCGGACCGGGATACCTGTTCACCATGCTGCAACAGGTGCTGGGAATCGAGATGCGCGGCTGCGATGTCGACTTCGACGGCCTGGTCGTCTATCGCGAATTGCGCCGGGCGCTCGGCATCGAACCGCTAGTATCGGAGTTTCGCGTGGCGGCCGGCGCCGACCTTCCCATTCCGCCCGGCACGGATGCGGTGATCGCCGTGGCGCCCGTGTTCGACATGGGCTGGGGCGTGGCCGAGCACCGGGACTTCCTGGGCATGTGCCGCGCCAAGGGCGTCGAGCGCATGATCTGGCGGCTCAACAAGCACACGCCGGAGGATATCCTGAAATTCTACCGCGGCTTCGCTCAGTTTCCGATGGCCGGAGAAGACCGCGACGCGGAACGGTTCTGCATCGTGCCGCTTCAGCCGGCATAGGCCCTGCGCCGCAGGCCTGCGACTCAACAGGCCCCGCGATTCAAGTGGCCCGCACCAGGCGATCTGCGTTTCTTCCGGCGGGGCATCGGTAGGGGTGCCAGGAGCGGGAGCGGCCAAAATCCCGCCGGCACGCCACCTCCGCTATCCCTCGAAATCTCGTATAAGGTATATTATGGGAAACAAGCATCGTGGAAATAAAGCCGCAACACAGCCATCACGGGAATACTTTGGCAAGAAACCCCGTCCAGACTCCCGTGGAGGGGTCAAATTCTCAGAATGTTGCAATCATGCCACAGCGGGGTGCTGTCGCACGCGCGATCCGAACGGTTGTCTCGCGTCCTGATCGCTTGCGCGACATGGCGCGCGAACTCGAATTGGAAGCCACGCACCTGCGCAGCGCGGCCGACGATTACGAGGAAGACCGCGCCCGCGATGCGGCTCTACAGCGGCGGTGGAAAGACATTCAGCACGCGGCCTTGCGCATCGCCGGCGGCGGCGATGTGGAGGCGGAAGCGGCGCGCCTGGCGACCCTCTACGGCGCCGACTTCGGCAGTTCCACCGCGCACGACTTCCGGCGCATCCTGATGGATCAGCAAAGCCATGCCCGCGCGGTGGTGACCTTCCGGCGCAACCGCGAAGTGATGATGCTGGCCCGCAAGGGATGGACGAACGACGAGATCGCCAGCTACCTTCCGCGCCTGGGCTTTGCCAAACTCAACCCGAAAAGCGTTTCGCGCATCATTCAGGGGTGTCTACATGGAAAGCTTTAAGAGAAGGAAACTGAGCTCGATCGCCGTCGCCGCGTTGCTCTCGGCCGCGACGCCGGCGCACGCCACCGTCAACGTCACCTACTTCACCAATGGCTGGGATTTGTACCGCACTTGCGGCAATGCCCTCAGCGGCGGATTTTTCCACTATGGCGCCTGCCACAACTTCATCAACAACACCGGGAACTGGCTCGCTCGCCACAACCGCATTTGCCTGTCGCGCGGCACCACCGATCATGATCTGGTGGTCGCGGTACAGGACTACATGCGGGAACGCAACGACCAGCTCAACCGGCCGGCCCGCGTCGTGATCGCGGAAGCGCTCGCCCGCGCCTACCCCTGCCGCTTCTACCGCTAGACTTCCAACAGCGCCGCCAGCACGGCGGTGCGCTCGGCCGGCGGCATGACGGCAAAGTTCTTTTTCCAGCGCTCGGCCTTGCGCTTGATGCGCTGGCGATCGATGTAGTCCTTGCCGGCGAAACTCGCCCAGAGCACCGCGCCCTCGGGAAAGTTCATGTAGAGCTGTTCGGTGCGCGGCCCGCCCCGCG
>DASYBT010000039.1:0-2371 GCA_036500585.1 Rhizomicrobium sp. | reverse complement strand
CAGCGAGAGCGCCAGGCTGCCATAGCCACACCGCAGCCAATGCTTGCGCTGATCCTGTTGTTGCTGCCGCAAGTCCTCGATCTGGCCTTGCATCTGTTCGAACATCATCTGTTCAGGCGTCACGGCTCCGCTCCTTCTGCTCCGGTTGCCATTGGTGGGACAGGGCAGCCGGGAAAAGGTTCAAGCTCGATCTACATGGTCTAGTGCCTCCGCCCAGGCCGTACGTCGGTGTTCTGCGTCGCCACGATCCGCCAGCGGGCGCCGATCTTGCGCACCACGCGGGTGCCGACACTTTCACGCGACGGCTGGCTGTGCTCGTCGTGCTGTACTTCGCCGTCGATCCAGAACCGCGAGTGCAGGATGGCAATGTCGGGCGCGAGAAACGTCACTGTCATTTCCGGCGTCCGGCGCGTCGAGGTGCGGAACGGGCCGGTCGTGCCATGCAGCCGCGCCATCAGATCGCGAAAGCCATTCCGCGTCGTGGTCCAGGCACCGTTGACGGTGATGAACTGTGCATCGTCGGCGAGTGACTCCGCCATGCCTTCGGGATCGTGCCGGTCCCACGCGGTGTTGAACTGGTTTTCAAGCTCGCGGATCAGGTCTTCGTCGGATTGGGGCATGCGTTTCCTTCCCGGGCAATTATCTCAGCATGGATAGGTTGTCATAACTGTCATCTTCCGCGAAGGCGAATGATCGCATAGTCGCGGAGAGCTGCTCAATTTACAAAAAACTGAAGCAACCTCAAATTGCCGAACGAAATGGCGTGCAAATTTCGTTGTGTGTCGGGTGGCACTGACCGGCTACTCCTCCTCTCCCTATCCTCCGTGGCGAAAGTAATGGAGGAGAACCATGCAACAGCCATCTCACTCTTTGCTCGCGTCAATCGAGACAACTGTAAGCGGCGGTAAAGCCGTCGTCACTGCCGATAACAGCGTGATCGTCGCTATGATGATGGAGACGCTGGCACATGGCAGATCGGCGACCTTCTATGTCCCTCCGCAACAGGCCGAGGCTGTTATGCGGTGGTACTGGACGCCGCAGCGGGTCAAAGCCATTGGCATGGAACTGGTGTCGGAAGAAGAGCGGACCCGTATCGAGAAAACGCTCGGCGTGAAAGACATGGGGCCGTGGTATTCCAATCGCATCCAATGCGGATGCGGCGGCGTCTACGGCGCCTATGAGTTTATCGAGCAGGGCCTCAAGCAGCACGGCAAGGATTGGGTTGGAGCAGTGGTGGAAATGAAGAACACCGCCGTACTTCGTATCAATCCTGCGCAGAAGGCATTCTGTCCCCAATGCAGCGCGCTGCTCATGATGAACCACTGGTATGAGATGCTCGATGACCGCGGCACCATGATTTATGGCTGCTGCAGCGGCGAGATCGGAGGCGGCGGCACCATCCTCGCCTGAGCTCATCATTCGCAATTCATCGGGGACAATGTATCCGCGACAACGAAGGCTCGGGAGAAAAGTCATGGTGCTTCGCCGGCTGGATTCGAGCAAGGTCGATCAGGGAAGTTCCGTCGACCAGGAAATCTATGAAGGGCCGATAACGGAAGCGGAGGTAAGACAGCTTCACAAAGATCCGGAAGCCTTCCTGAGAAAAGAAGGCGTGCCGGTTCAGGAAGGCGTGCCCATCCACATATCCCACAACCGGATGGTCGGCCCTCCCGCCAACGCGTCGCAGGCGACCGATCAACCGGCATTAAAAGTAAGTATTGGTGTGCAGTGCCGGATAATCGTTGTCGTTATCTTCGGACGCCTATTTGCCTATATCCATTGCGTGCCGGTGATCATCATCGACGACCCGTGAGCGTCCGGCGCCGGCCTAACGGCTTCGCGTGAAGTCGAGAGGCGATTTTTACCGCCACCCCAGCGCCGGCGCGACGTGGTTGAGGATCGCCTCGATG
Organism: Rhizomicrobium sp.; assembly: GCA_036500585.1. GTDB lineage: Bacteria > Pseudomonadota > Alphaproteobacteria > Micropepsales > Micropepsaceae > Rhizomicrobium. Next base: position 461 of record DASYBT010000039.1, on the reverse strand, counting down.
ACGTGGGCGTTGTAATCGACGCCGAGCTGGTTCGGTACTGTGAGCAGCAAGGTGTCGGCTTCGGCGATAGCTTCGTCTTTCTTCAGCTGTTCAATCAGCACGTCCGGCTCGGCGGCGTAGCTGCGGCCGAACACGGCGCGGCGATTGTCGCCGAGGAAGCCGACCGAGTCCTGGTTTTCGCCGCTGCGTCCAAAGTACATGCGGTCGCGATCGTCCATCAGCGCGAAGATGCTGCGGCTCACCGACACCCGCGGCGTGCGGGCGTGGCCGGCGGCCTTCCAGGCCTCGCGATATTTGCGGATCTGGCCGGCCTGCTGGATGTGCAGCGGCTCGCCGGTCTCGTCATAGACCAGCGTCGAGCTTTGCAGGTTCATGCCGAGCTTAGCGCCCCATTCCGCCGTGGTGCTTGAGCCCGCGCCCCACCAGATACGCTCGCGCAAACCTTCGGCATAAGGCTCAAG
>DASYBT010000038.1:0-9762 GCA_036500585.1 Rhizomicrobium sp. | reverse complement strand
CCACGCCGTTGAAGATCACGGTCACCCAGCCGGGGCTCGTGAGCTTATCGCCGGCAAACCGCGGTGCGCGGAACAGGATGTCGTAGCAGTTCCACACACCCGGCGGCCGCGCCGGACTGGCGAGCGGAGGCGCTGTGCCGTAGATCGCGCCCGCGGCGCCATCCGGGTAGGTTTCGTTCTTGTATGAGTCGACGATCTGCACCTCGTACAACCCCATCAGGAACACGCCGCTGTTGCCGTGGTGCTGCGGATCGAGCGGCGGATGAGGCTGCTGCGGCGTCATCCATTCGATGTGCACCTGCGCATCGCCGAAAGCCTCCTTCGACTGCAGGAAATTGTAGATGCGGCCGCCGGACTGGAAGGTTGCGCCATGGTCCGTCCATTCCGAAAAATGCTTGCCGGTCCACTTGCCGAGGCCGTGGCCGTCGAACAGCACGTCGGCATCGGACGGCACGGGTCCGGAGCATGAGGCCGTGCCGGTGTCCACCACAGGCGGCTGCGGCCGGCGGATGTCATGCACCCGCCAGGGCGAGTTCGGCAGCTGCTCGCCGCCCAGCGCCTCCTTTTGCAGCTCGGGATCGGACAGCCACTTCGCCCATTCCGGATGTTGCGCAATCACCTGCTTCGCCTGCGAGGCAAGGTCATCGGCGGCCAAGGCGGTGGCAGCACTCACCACCGTCATTGCGCCGCCAAAAACGATCGCAAATACCCGGTTCATTTCGCCCCACCTTCGAATCTGACAATCAATACCCTCCCCCTGAGGGAGGGTCGAACAATCCGGAGCGAAGCGTAAGATTTTTCGGGGAGGGGTCAATTGCCCGCTCTTGGCACAACCCCTCCCCGAAATTTGCTTCGCTTCGCTTGCGCAAATTTCGACCCTCCCTCAAGGGGAGGGTGAGGTGTAGAATCGTTCCTCATAACGCGGGCGGCCGTATGCTGAAGATCACCAATGCGAAGGTCATCGTCACCTGTCCGGGGCGGAATTTCGTCACCCTCAAGATCGAGACGGCGGACGGACTCACCGGCGTGGGCGACGCCACCTTGAACGGCCGCGAGCTGGCCGTCGCCAGCTACCTCACCGATCACGTGATCCCGTGCCTGATCAACCGCGATGCCCACCAGATCGAGGACATCTGGCAATACCTCTATCGCGGCGCCTATTGGCGGCGCGGCCCTGTCACCATGACGGCCATCGCGGCCGTGGACATGGCGCTGTGGGACATCAAGGCCAAGGCTGCGAACATGCCGCTCTATCAGCTGCTGGGCGGCGCCTCGCGCACCGGCGTGCTGGTCTATTCGCATGCCAACGGCGGCACGATCGAGGAAACGATCGAGGCGGCCCGCGAGCATATCGCGCTGGGATACAAGGCGGTTCGCCTGCAGTCTGGTATCCCGGGACTGAAATCCACTTATGGCGTCTCGAAGGACAGGCTGTTCTACGAGCCGGCCGATGCAGACCTGCCAACCGAAAACATCTGGTCCACCGAGAAATACCTGCGCCAAGTGCCGCAGCTGTTCGAGCAGGCGAGGGCGGCATTGGGCGACGACGTGCATCTGCTGCACGACGTGCACCATCGCCTCACGCCCATCGAAGCGGCACGCCTGGGCAAGGACCTCGAACCCTATCGCTTGTTCTGGTTGGAGGACGCCGTGCCGGCGGAGAACCAGGCAGGCTTCCGTCTCATTCGCCAGCACACCACCACGCCGCTCGCCGTCGGCGAAGTGTTCAATTCAATTTGGGACGCGAAGCAGCTTATCGAGGAGCAGCTGATCGATTACATCCGTGCCACCGTGCTGCATGCCGGCGGCATCACGCATCTGCGCCGCATCGCCAGTCTGGCCGATCTCTATCATGTGCGCACCGGCTGCCATGGCGCCACCGATCTGTCGCCGATCACGATGGCGGCGGCGCTGCATTTCGATTTGTCGGTGCCAAATTTCGGCATTCAGGAATACATGCGCCATACGGCGGAAACCGATGCCGTGTTTCCGCACGCGTACAGCTTCAACGACGGCACTCTGCATCCCGGCGAGGCACCGGGTCTCGGCGTTGATATCAACCAGACGCTGGCGGCCAAGTATCCGTATGAGCGCGCCTACCTGCCGGTGAACCGCCTCGAAGACGGCACCCTGTGGAATTGGTGAGGATTTGCACGTGAGCCCCAAAAGAGAGAGTGAGCGTCCGCAGACGTCACACCGGGAGGTCCTCAGCCTGGACGATTTCACCGACGAGGATATTGCCGCAATCGAAAACACGAAGCCTCCACCGGAAGCGGCGCAGTTCGACTTCGAAGTCGAGCAGCCGGACAGCGGATAGCTGCGCGCCGGCGCCATATCGTTGTCGCATTCATTTCCCCTCCCCCAACGAGGGGAGGGGTAGGGGTTGGGGGGGCATCAATGTCGGGCTTAAGGACCGCAAATCAGACGCAGATGCGAGTACCATGCGATTCTGATTTCTGGTTTCTGCCTTCTGATGCCTGAACACCCCCCACCAACCCCTCCCCTCAAAGGGGGAGGGGAGTTCACATCGGGCGCAACGGTCGGCCGCGTGCGCTGGATCGTGTGTGCGCTGCTGTTTGCGGCGGTCACGCTCTCTTATGTCGACCGGCAGGTTCTGAGCGTGCTGAAGCCGACCTTGCAGGCGAAGTACGGCTGGAGCGAGCAAGGCTATGCCGACATCGCCTTCTGGTTTCAGGCGCTCTACGGCCTCGGCTATATCGCGTTCGGCCGCTTTGTGGATCGCGTGGGCGCGCGCATCGGGTACACCGTGGCCGTGGCGCTGTGGACCGCCGGCCAGATGGCGCAGGCGCTCGTCACCTCCACCTTCGGCATGGTGCTGGTGCGCATTCCGCTGGCCTTGGGTGAGTCCGGCACGTTTCCCTCCGCGCTTGCGGCGACGGCCGAATGGTTCCCCACCCGCGAGCGGGCGCTTGCCATCGGCATTTTCAACGCGGGCTCCAACATCGGCGCCATCGTGGCGCCGCTGATCGTGCCGGTGATCACGCTGACGCTCGGATGGCGCATGGCGTTCGTCATCACCGGCGCGTTGACGATCATTTGGCTGGCAGCGTGGCTCGCCTTCTATCGTCGTCCGCGCCAGCACCCGATGGTGAGCGCGGCCGAACTGGCCATTATCGAATCCGATCCGGTGCCGCCGCAGCGCGCCATTCCCTGGTCGAACCTCCTGCGCACGCGGCAGGCATGGGCCTATGTCGCCGGGCGGTTCCTCATCGATCCCATCTGGTGGACATTTCTGTTCTGGCTGCCGGATTTCTTCGCCAAGCGCTACGGCATCGATCTGAGGCATTACGGCCCGCCGCTGGTCGTGATCTATCTGATGGCCGACGCGGGATCGGTCCTGGGCGGCTGGAGCTCGTCGCGCTTTCTTGCGCGCGGACTCTCGCTCAACCGCGCGCGCAAATCCGCGATGCTGTTGTGCGCGCTGGCCGTTGTGCCGGTGGGCTTTGCCGTTGCGGCCCCGAGCATCTGGATCGCTGTTCTGCTGATCGGAATGGCGACCGCAGGCCACCAGGGCTTCTCCGCCAACCTGTTTGCGCTGCCGTCCGATCTCTTCCCGCGTTGGGCTGCGGGATCGGTGGTGGGCCTCGGCGGATTTTCCGGTGCGCTCGGTGGCATGCTGATGGCGAAGTATGCCGGCTGGGTGCTCGCGCACATCGGCAGCTACACGCCGATTTTTGTGGTGGCGGCGTGCGCCTATCTGATCGCACTCGCCGTGGTGCATTTGCTCGTCCCGCGATACGCTCCCGCGGCCGCCTATGTTTCCTCCGCGCCATGACGCATCCCCTCCGCCTCGATCCTGACCGTTACTTTCCAAGCGATGCGACGCAGCGGCAGATCGCCGGCGAATTGTTCGCGCACGTCGAGACGCTCCCGATCGTCAGTCCGCACGGCCACACCGATCCGGCATGGTTCGCGAAGAATGCGCCGTTCGAGGATGCGGTCAGTCTGCTCCTGTGGCCTGATCATTATCTGCTGCGCATGCTGATGAGTGTCGGCGTGACGCTGGAATCCATCGGCATCGCGCCGAACGATGATGCAGAATACGAAAAGGATCGCCGCGTCGTCTGGCGGCGCTTCGCCGAGCACTATCGCGTGTTTCGCGCCACGCCATCGCGGCTATGGCTCGACCACACCTTCGCAACCGTGTTCGGCCTCGATGTACGGCTCGAAGCGGCCACCGCCGATCTGTATTACGACACAATCAAGGCCAAACTGGCCGAGCCGGAATTTCGCCCGCGCGCGCTGTACGAACGCTTCAACATCGAAGTGATCGCCACCACCGACACGGCGATCGATCCCCTGCACGACCATCGCGCCATCCGCGAGTCCGGCTGGGGCGGGCGCGTCATCCCCACCTTCCGGCCTGATGAGGTGCTCGATCCCGATCACGCCGACTTCTTCTCAAGTCTCGAGCAGCTCGCGATACTCACCGGCGAGAACGTCGAAACCTGGCCGGGCTATCTCGCCGCGCTCGCCAACCGTCGCGCCTATTTCCGTGAGCACGGCGCCACTGCCACGGATCACGGCCATGCCACGGCGCGCACCTGTTGCCTCGGCCTGGGCGAAGCGAAACAGCTCTACGATCGCATCCTGCTCAACCGCAAGAACGAGGGCGATGGCGAGCTGTTCCGCGCCCACATGCTGATCGAAATGGCGAAAATGTCGTGCGACGACGGCATGGTCATGCAGCTGCACGCCGGGCCGTGGCGCAACCACAATCTCCAACTCTATCGCCGCTTCGGCTGGCACAAGGGCGGCGATGTGCCGACGGCCACCGATTACGTGCATGGCCTCAAGCCGCTGCTCGACAAGTACGGCAATGATCCGAAGCTCACCCTGATTCTCTTCACCCTGGACGAAACGGCCTATTCGCGCGAGCTGGCGCCGCTCGCGGGAATCTATCCGGCGGTGAAGCTCGGCCCGCCGTGGTGGTTCCACGATTCGCCGGACGGCATGCTGCGCTTCCGCCGCGCCACGACAGACACGGCGGGGTTCTACAACACCGCCGGATTCAACGACGACACCCGCGCCTTCTTCTCGATTCCGGCGCGGCATGATCTGGCCCGCCGCATGGATTGCGTTTACCTCGCGGAGTTGGTTGCCACGCATCGGCTGGAGATGGAGGAGGCGGCGGAGTTGGCGCGCGACCTCGCCTACAATCTGGCGAAGCGGACATACAGACTGTGATCGTCATCCTGAGGTGCCAGGTGCGTGCTTCGTGGCTCGGCTGGCGCCTTGCACCTCAGCATGACCATCCTTCGAAGCACGCGAGGGGCCACGAAGGATGAGTAACCGTTTGTGTTCGACCTCCTTGCGCGATGTTCCGGCGAGCGTGCGCCGGCCAGAGTACGATTTCTCCAGCCTGAAAACCGGGATCGTGCATTTCGGCCTCGGCGCGTTTCACCGCGCGCACCAGGCGGTGTTCACCGAGGATGCGATGGAGACGGCAGGCGGCGAGTGGGGCATCGTGGCCGCCTCGCTCAATCATGCCGCCGTACCGGATGCGCTGGCCGCACAGGATGGCCTCTACACCGCCGAGCTGCTGGGAACCGAAGCGCGATACCGCATCGTCGGCGCCATCCGCCGCGCGCTGTTCGCGCCGCGCGATACCGTCAGCCTCATCGATGTCATGGCATCGCCGCAAACCCATGTCATCACCTTGACGGTGACGGAGAAGGGATACTGCCTGGACGCCGATGGCGCGCTCGACATGAGCCATCCCGATATCGCGCACGATCTTGCCGCGCCGAAGCTGCCGCGTTCAGCCATCGGGTGGCTCCTGCGCGGGCTGGCGGCGCGTCATGCCAATGCCGGCGCTCCGCTCACCATCGTATCGTGCGACAATCTCTCGTCGAACGGCGCCAAGCTCGGCCGCGCTGTCGCCGCATTGGCCGAACGCACGGCGCCGCATCTGCTGCCGTGGCTCAGCCAATCGGTGACGTTCCCCAACACCTTGGTCGATTGCATCGTGCCGGCCCCGAGCGAGGCGCATCGCCTGCGAGTCGATCACGTTCTCTGCATGCGCGACGAAGCCAGTGTGCAGCGCGAGGAATTCGCGCAATGGGTGATGGAGAACCGGTTCGCCGGCCCGATCCCGGAGTGGAGCAAGGTGGGCGCCGAGATCGTGGACGATATCGAGCCGTATCAGCGGCTGAAGCTGCACATCCTGAACACCTGCCATTCCGCGCTGGCGTACATGGGCATCCCGCGCGGCCATGAATTCGTGCGGCAGGCCATTGCCGATCCCGAACTCGCATGCTTTTGCGATGCGCTGGTCGAGGAGGAGATCGCGCCGGCGCTGTCGCCGCTCGATGCCAACGGCTACTGGCGCTGCACCAGGCAGCGTCTCGCCAACCCCATGCTCGACCACAAGCTCGCGCAGATCGCCGAAGACGGTTCGGCCAAGCTCGCACAGCGCGTCTATCCGCTGATGATCGACGGCGCCGAGCACGGCCGCGCCATCGCCAGGCTCGGCACCATCGTGCGCGCATGGCTATCCTTCATGGCCCGCACGCCAGCAAAGGATCCGCAACAGGCAATCCTCGCGCGCTGGGCATACTCTGGCGCCGATCCGGCGCAGGCGCTCGACAATCCGGCGCTGTTTCCGGCATCCTTCCGCACCAATCCAAAACTACGCCAGGCAGTGCTGGGATGACAAAACTGATCGCCATCGGCGAATGCATGCTGGAGTTGCGCGATCGGGGCGGCGACACCTACACGCGCGCGTTCGCCGGCGACAGCTACAACACCGCTGTCTATTTCAAGCGCAGCGCGCCCGCTGCGGAGGTGCAATTTCTCACCGCGACCGGCAATGACACACTCAGCACTGCGATGCGCGAGAGTTGGCGCACCGAGGGGATAAAGGATGCGCTGGCCTTCACCGCAGCCGGCGCCTTGCCCGGCATCTATCTGATCGAACTGGATCGGGCAGGCGAGCGGCAGTTCCTCTACTGGCGAAGTGCATCGGCGGCAAAGCATTGGCTGCGTTGCCTGATGGAGAGAGGGGGCGCGAATGCGCTCGCCGGCGCCGATTGCATTTATCTCTCTGGAATTTCGCTTGCGATTCTCAGCGAAGGCGACCGCCTTGCCGCTCTTGGCTTGCTGCAGTCGCTCAAGGCGGCGGGCAAGTTCATCGCCTTCTGCGCCAACATGCGCGCGGCGCTGTGGCCGGACATCGCCACGGCGCGACGCGATATCGAAGCGGCCGCGGAATCGGCCACGGTCCTCTTCGCCAGCATGGAGGACGCTGCACATTTGTACGCACGCAAATCCCCGCAGGCGCTGCTCACCCAACTGCGGCACTCCGGCGCCAACGAAGTGATCCTCACGCGCGGCGCCGAAGGCTGCATTGTGTCCGAAGCGGGCCGCATCGGCCGCTTGCCGGCGCCGCCAACGCAGGTTGTCGACACATCCGGGGCCGGCGATGCCTTCAACGGAACGTACCTGGCGCGCCGATTGGCGGGCGACTCATCGCGCGACGCGGCAAAGGCTGCATTGAAAATCGCTGCGCGCGTGGTGACTGCCCCCGGCGCTCTCGTGCCGCGCGATGTGTCCCATCCGGCGTAAATCCTTGTTCTCCGATTCGTTGCCAAAATCTTCGTGATTTCAGTCGGTTGGCAAAACACTTTCACCTTTGCTCCGGCCCGGACCCGTTTACACTATGCAGCCATGGGCATGGTCGAGACGATTCCAGCGCCAGACGGAGAGGCAATACCGAGGAAGCGTGGCGCGCCGAAAGGCAATCGCAACGCCCTGAAGCATGGCCGCTATAGTGCTGCCGCGAGAGCCGCGCGGATGGAGCCGCGCACGCGTCTGGCGCGCAGACTCGCAGAGATGGGAAGTTTCGTGGCAACACAACGACATGCCGAAAATGGAGGGGGGGACCCCCCTCCTCATTTTTTGCCGAACAAACGGAACAATTCCTCTGCCCGAGCGCCAGGAAAGCGCGGCGCGCCTAAGGGAAATACCAACGCCCTGAAGCATGGCTGCAAGAGCACTGCGATGCGCGCATTGCATGAGCACACGCGGTTCCTCATTACGCGGATGAAGATCTCGACCAAGCTTGCCTATGTTGCTCTGGCGCAGGAACAGATCGCGCGCAAAAGCGGCGATGCCGCGGCCATCGCGGCGGCGGCGAGTCTGACCTTGCTGTGCGCCCAGACCGTCCAGGCCGCCAACAGAATGCCTCCCCCCCGGCCGATAGAGGCGCAGAAGCCTGCACCCACGCTCCACATCGACGGCGGCGACATCGCCATTCCCGCGGCGGATATTGACGGCGTGCGTGCCTACAAGGGCTTGCCCTATGCCGCGCCGCCGACCGGCAGCTTTCGCTGGCGCGAGCCGCAGCCGGTCATCCCGTGGAGCGGCGTGCGCGCCACCGATCGCTTCGGCCCCAACTGTCTGCAGCCGAAGGTCTACAACGACATCGATCCGTTCACGCCGTCGATGTCCGAGGATTGTCTCTATCTCAATGTGTGGACGGCAGCGAAACCCCGTGAGCGCCTGCCGGTGTTCTTCTGGATTCACGGCGGCGGTTATCAGGCAGGCTCGGGTTCGGAGCTACGCCACGATGGAACGGCGCTGGCGAAGAAAGGCGTGGTCGTCGTTACTATCAACTACCGGCTTGGCGTGTTCGGATTTCTGGCGCATCCCGAGCTCACGGCGGAATCGCCGCATCACGCGAGCGGCGACTACGCCTTCCTCGACATGATTGCCGCGCTCCAGTGGGTGCAGCGGAACATCGCAGCGTTCGGCGGCGATCCCACGCGCGTCACCATCGCCGGAGAATCCGCGGGCTCCGATGCCGTGGCGCGGCTGATGGCATCGCCGCTGGCGAAGGGCTTGTTCCAGCGCGCTATCGGCGAAAGCGGCTCGCCATTCGGCGAATGGGCGGGCGAAGCGCTGAGCGAAGCAGAAGCCAACGGCGTTGCATTCGCCCACGCGATGAGCGGTGACGACATCGCGCAGCTGCGGGCACGTTCCTCGGCGGAAATTCTCGCGCTGGAATCCGAAAAACAACCGGAATGGCAATTCGATGCCGATGTCGATGGGTGGTTTCTGCCGAAGCCGGTGCCGGCGATCTTCGCCGCGGGCGAGCAGAACGATGTGCCGCTAATCGTCGGCTGGAACCGCGACGAAGGCGTGTTCTTCCACGCCGCCGGTGACAATGAAAAACTCGCGGGCTATTTCGTCCGAAAGTTTGGCAATGAAAGCGCGCAGGCGGCGCGGCTGTATCCGGCGGCATCACCGCAAGAGGAAGAACGATCGCGCATCGACCTCGGCACCGACGTGAACATGGGTCTGCCGATCTGGCGCTGGGCGATGGCGCAGCGCACGACTGGTCATGCGCCGGTCTATCTCTATCGCTTCGATCATGCGCCGCCGGTGCCGCCGGAATGGTTCGGCAAGGCGATGGAGGGCAAATTCACCGGCGCGTTTCATTCGGCCGATATTGCATACGTCTTCGGGCATCCCGACGTGATGCAGGGATGGCGCGTCACAGCAGAGGATCGTGCGCTGGCCGATGAGATATCGTCGGCGGTTGCAGCGTTTGCGGCGACAGGCGATCCGAACGCTGCCGGTCTGCCGCAATGGCCGGCTTACGATCCGAACGCACCGCAGCGCATGATCTTCGACGATCCTTCGCACGCGGCGCCGGATGTTGATGTCGTGCGGCGGCAATTCTTGAATGCGGCGCTGCCGATGCCGCCTTAGTGGTTGACTTCATACCCTCCCCTTGAG
>DASYBT010000037.1:0-2711 GCA_036500585.1 Rhizomicrobium sp. | reverse complement strand
CGTGGCAGATCGGCCTCGGTTCGGCGGCAATGATCGTCGTTGGCTTGACCCTCAACGGGTCGGAGATCAGGCCGCTGAGCTTCGCTGGAGCAGGCGGGCTCGCCTACCAGGCGGTGTGTTCCATGGCTCTCTGCTATCTCTTGTGGTTCGCTGCCCTTGAGCATGTTCCCGCAGCGACGGCATCGACCGGGCTTCTACTGGTCCCGGTTGTCGGCGCGCTGTCTGCCGCTGCGATTCTCGGTGAAGCACTCGGTTTCCGGGAAATCTGCGCGTTCGTGCTGACCCTTGGAGGGGTGGCACTAGAGTTGCGCGGACGCGGATGACGGACCGCGCCGCCGGCACGTCGGCTTCGCCCACCGCCTTGGCTTTCCGAATCGCCGCGCCCGGCTGCTTAAGCGCGCACGCGGGCGAAGCGGGCCGCTTCCGATGTGCGATGATGCGCTGGAGGCCGCGCTGCCGCAGCGATTTTTTCGGGCGCCACGGATGTCCCAACATCGAAGCGCTTCGTTGCGGACGCACTCGCAAGGCCGCCGCAGAAATACTGGTGAAGTAGCGCCATCAGCGCCAACGCACGTGGATCGGAGATGCGATAGAAGACCTGCTTCACCTCACGCCGCGATTCAACGATGCCCGCCTCCCGCAGCTCGGCAAGCTGTTGGGAGAGAGCTGGCTGCTTGATGCCGAGCAGTGCTTCCAACTCACCGACGGAGCGTTCGCCCTCTATCAAGGTGCAGGCGATAAGCAGGCGGTTAGGATGCGCGAACCGCTTCAGAAACTCGGTTGCGGCAAGTGCTCGGTCACGTATCGCTTTCGTCGTCTGCGTCTCACGCTTGACGTTCATCCCCATGCCGCTCCCTTAAATGCGTCGAGCGGAATTCTTAGATATCGCTTGCCATTCGATTCCGGCATGGGCAAGCGGCCGCCGGCGATATTCACCTGCAGGGCATGTAGGATCAGCCTTGGCATCGGCAGCGCCCTATCGCGCGCCTCGCGCAATGCGATGAATTCTTCCTCTGTCTTGCCGGCAATATGCACATTGGAGCGCGCCTGCTCGGCAACGGTGCTTTCCCAACGAGGCTCACGTCCGCCAGGCTGATAATCGTGGCCGGTAAACAACCGTGTTTCGTCCGGAAGCGAGAGTATCTCCTGGATGGACTGCCAAAGGATTTGGGCGTTCCCACCCGGAAAATCGGCACGGGCGGTCCCACTATCCGGCATGAACAGCGTATCATGCACAAAAGCGGCGTCGCCGACGACATAGGTGATCGAGGCAAGCGTGTGCCCCGGGGAGAATATGATTCGCGCATTCAGGGAGCCGATCGGGAACACCTCATCGCCCCGGAACAGCCGATCCCATTGCGAACCGTCGGCTGGAAAGCACGGCCAATTGTAGATGTCCTTCCACAAAGCCTGCACATCGATGACGTGCTCGCCGATCGCCGTTTGGGCGCCAGTTTTCTCCTTTAGATATTGGGCTGCCGAGAAATGATCGGCGTGTGGATGGGTGTCGAGAATCCAGGCAACCTGCAGGCTCTGTCCTGATATGTAAGCGAGGATCTCATCCGCATTCCGTGTCGCCGTCGAGCCCGACTTTTCGTCGAAGTCGAGCACCGGATCGATGATGGCGCATTGGCGCGTCAGAGGATCGGACACGACGTATTGGATGCTGAAGGTGCAGGGGTCGTAGAACGCCCTGACATCTGGCTTGTTGATAACGGTTTCAGCCATGACGCCTCACCCTTTCCTCAACCGGTAGTACCAATCCGGCGCATCCGCTTCCGACTGGTGCTCTATCGTAGGATCGAATGCTATGGGTGCCGGTTCGAGGAGATTCCCACCCGGATGCCATCCTTCCGGCGTCCAAGCGTGCTCGGCGTCAGAGGTCCGCAGCGCCTGGACGAGGCGGAGAAGCTCCTCGACCGAACGGCCGGTTGTCATCGGGTACCAGACGATGGCGCGTACAAGGCCCTCAGGATCGATGACGAAGGTAGCCCGTACCGTCGCGGCATCGCTCGCATCGGGATGGATCATCCCGTAAGCAGCGGCGATCGCCATCGAAGGGTCTTCGACGATCGGGAACGGCATTGTCACGCCGAACCGCGCCTTGATGGAGTGAACCCAAGCAATATGCGCGGAAAGGCTGTCCACCGATAACCCCAGAAGTTCGCAGTCGAGCTTCTGGAACTCGGGGTACAGCTTCGCGAAGGTGATGAATTCGCTGGTGCAGACCGGCGTGAAGTCGGCGGGATGGGAGAAAAAGACCAGCCAGCGGCCGCGATAACTCTCGAGCGTGCGCTCGCCCATAGTGGTGCGAGCCGAAAAATTCGGCGCTTTGCTGCCGATCACCGGTGGCCGCTGCCCTATGACGACAGGCGATGGCCCATCGAAGGCGGTTTCACTCATCAAGTCCGTCCTTCCAATGCATTGCGTCGGGCTTCCAGGCGCGCGGCAACGGCCTTCGGGTCGAGGTCGATTTCACTCGCCAGTGCGAGAATCTCGTCGTCGCGCTTTCCTTCGAGATCACCAATCATGATCCACAGGAAGCAGAAGCGCGCGCCAGAGCGGCAATGCGCCACGAACGGGCCGGGAGAGGCGTCCACCGCCTCCTGAAAGCGCCTTGTATCGTGATGGGTGATGTTCCGGCTCTCGACGGGGATGTGCGTATAGGCGAGCCCGGCAGCGTCCGCAGCGGCGGCCTCCGCGGCCGACCC
>DASYBT010000036.1:0-27259 GCA_036500585.1 Rhizomicrobium sp. | reverse complement strand
GGCCGCTGCCTATTGGCTGGCGCGGCGGAATGTCGGCAATGCGCGTTTCAGCTTCGGTTCGGGAAAGTTCGGCGACCTCGCCGCGTTCACCAGCGCCATAGTTCTCGGAATCGTCGCGTTTGCAGTGGCCGCAGAATCCATCAGCCGCATCTTTTTTCCGACTGCGATCGAATATCGCAGTGCATTGCCGATCGCGATTGTTGGCCTCGCTGTCAATCTCGCCAGCGCTTTCATTCTCAAGGATCACGGCCACCAGCACGACCATGGCGGCCATGCCGACGATCACAATATGCGCGCGGCGTACGTGCACGTGCTGGCGGATGCGGCGACGTCGGTGCTGGCCATCGCGGCGCTGACGATTGGATGGCTGCTTGGCGCCCGCTGGCTCGATCCGGCCGTCGGCATCATCGGCGCCTGCGTCATCGCCTCGTGGTCCTATGGGCTGATCCGCGATGCCGGCATGGTGCTGCTCGATGCCGAAGCCGATCCGGAGCTTGCGGGCGAAATCCGTCGCATGATCGAAGGGGAAATGGGCGCGCAGGTTGCCGATCTTCATCTCTGGCGCGTCGGCCCCGGCCATTCGAGCCTCATCGTGTCGCTCGTCAGCCCGAGTGTGGTTACGGCAGAGCATGTGAAAGCCAAGCTGCGCGAACGGTGCCCCGACTTGTCTCATGTCACCGTCGAAGTCGCCGTGTGCGCCGATTGCCCGCCTGTGAAGTCCTGATCCCCGCTACCGTTCGGCGAGCGTTTGCGCCTCTTGCAACGACCCCTTCCATACCACCTTGCCGCTTTCGACAATCTCGATTTCCGCGCAGTCAGGGCAGCTGCGCGCAGCCTCGCGAATGGCGTGGTCCCGGGTCGGATGTGGCTGCATGATCATTCGAACCGTTCCTCCCTCTCCGTTCAAACAACGGAGGATGTAGTAGCTTCGCATCTGCACCTCCCGTCTTTCCCTTAACAAAAGCCGGTTTTGGGCTTGGGAGTTCCCGGAACGGGACTCCCGCTGGCGCGTTGGCGGGGTACTTTTCCTTAAGTTCTTAAACCAGTCGAAGACCGAAGGAACTCGAGGGCGGTGGATGAACCTTCGGGGAACCTGTTGGCCGAGCAGCCGCTCGCTACTGTAATTCTGTTCCGGCAACAGAAGCGGGCTGCATTGCGCGCGATCGCGAATATGTTTATCGGGCCAGATGCCAGGCTACGATTCATCTGGCGCGCGGTCATCTTTGTCGCGCTGACTCTGGTCGTCGAGAATTACCTGCTCGATCCGCTGTTCGCGATAGCTGCCCGTGCATTTCATCTTGCACGTGGGCTGAGCGCGCCGGGTGTTGCATTCGGAGAATTCGAAAATCTACTGGTCGCGCTGATCTGCACGGCCCCTTTCGCATTTTACGAGCGCCGCCGCATCGGCTCGTACGGTCTGCCGCCGCGCGGCGCCTTCGGCGGCCGAACAGGGGAAGGTTTTGCCGTCGGCACGATTTTCGCCGGCGCGGTCGCGCTGGGAATGATCGCGCTGGGTGGCATGCAGGTGCACGGCTTGAATCTCGCCGGATCCGCCGTATTGCTCTCCGCACTCGCATGGCTCGGTGCCAACATCCTTGTTGGCGTGGCGGAGGAACTCTACTTCCGTGGCTATTTCCTGCGCGTGCTGTGGCGCAGCATCGGATTCTGGCCGGCTTCGGCTGCTATCGCGCTGGTGTTCGCGGCGGATCATTATTTCTTCAAGCCGGGCGAGAACGTCTGGGACGTGATCACGCTCGTCGCCTTCAGCTTGCTGTGCTGCTATTCGGTGTTGAAGACAGGCACCCTGTGGTTTGCGGTGGGGCTACATATCGCGTTCGACTTCATGCAGCTTTTCGTGATCGGCACGCCCAATGGCGAGCAGGTCCCTGTTGGCAGGCTGCTGAATGTGACCTTCAACGGTCCGGCATGGCTGACCGGCGGCGTACTCGGCACGGAAGCGAGCTGGCTGATGTATCCCGGCTTTGTGCTTGCCTTCCTGTATGTTGGCTGGCGCTATCGCGGGCAGGAACTGACGGAGCCATAGGCGGAATAGCACCGCGTCCTCGGCAAAGACGTGAAGGTTGAACGGATGTCGCAAATCCTGGCCGGCGCGTGCCGCTGCGCCTACCGGGTGACGGGTTGGCGGGCAGGCCCTAGGATACAGCCGCGCGTCAAACTTTCGCAACATTTCCGCACCATATCGCGCAGGCGCAATGGCATCAGGCAACGATTCCCCAGCACATCCGGCAAGGAATGGCTTTCCGCACGGCGAGGCTGCCGAGTCCCGGCTGCGCGCATTGGCGCGGCGCGTCAGGATAACGGCGTCGTCCGTGCGGCGCGACCTGCGGTCGAACGACTTCTTCCAGATTTTCGCCTGCGCGGTTCTTGGCGCGATCGTCGGCGCGTGCGTGGATGGCATCCATCAGCTCATCCAGGTTCTTCAGCGTCTCAGCTTTGAGCTGCCCGAGGGCGATCTGCTGAGCACGGGATTTCACGCCGAGCGCATGCGCATCATGATCGTGCCTGCGATCGGGGGATTGATCCTGGGCGGGTTGGCGGTGATCGGCCGCTATTACCGCCATCGCGAAATCGTGGACCCAGTCGAAGCGAACGCGCTCTACGGCGGCCGCATGTCGTTGTTCGATAGCATCCGTCTCGCCTTCGCTGCGTTTCTGTCGAATGTCGCCGGCGCCTCCGTCGGCATGGAGGCGGGATACAGCCAGCTCGGCGCCGGGTTCTTTTCGAAGGTCGGTCAATTCTTTACGCTGCGCCGCGAGGACGAGCGCATCTTCGTGACGGCCGGCGCGGGCGCGGCAATCGCCGCTGCGTTCAACGCGCCGCTTGCCGGTGCGTTCTACGGCTTCGAGTTGATCCTCGGGCAGTACACGCTCAAGGCGCTGACGCCTGTTGCCGTCGCGGCCGTCGCGGCGACCTTGACTCAGGACGTGCTTTCGCACCCAAGCGAGCTCTTCCACGTGCGCGGGCTGATGCAGATCGACACGGAGAGTTACCTCCTGTTCGCTTTGCTCGGCATTCTTTCGGCCGGTATCGCGATTGTCGCCATGCTCGCCGTGACGTGGTCGGAACGCGGATTTCGCAGCCTCAAGGTGCCTTACTGGTTCAGGCCGGCCCTTGGCGGGTTCGCTCTCTCGATGGTCGCGCTGTATTTCCCGCAGGTGCTGGGCAGCGGGCACGGCGCGATTCAGTACCACTTCTACATCCGGCTCGCGTTTCTGCCGCTGGCGGCTCTGGTGCTTGCCAAGATTGTGGCGTCGGCGCTTTCCATCGGTTCGGGATTCCGCGGCGGTCTTTTCAGCTCCTCGCTCCTCCTCGGCTGCGTGTTCGGCGGCGCCTTCGCGCAGGTCCTCGCCTATTTCGATCCTTATCTTGGCCAGCAGTACAATGCTTTCGTGCTGGTGGGCATGGGTTCGGTGGCGGCGGCGATCATCGGCGCGCCGCTGACGATGGTTTTCCTGGTGCTGGAAGGCACCGGCGATTTTCCGCTCACCATGGGCGTGCTGATCGGCGTCGTCCTGGCATCGACCATCGTGCGTCTCAGCTTCGGCTATTCGTTCTCGACCTGGCGCTTCCACCAGCGCGGCCTGGGCCTGCGCGGTGCGCACGACATCGGATGGATTTCAGACCTGACCGTCGGACGCATGATGCGCGCCGATCCGAAGGTCGCGGAGTCGACGATGACGATCGCGGCGCTGCGGGCGAAATATCCCATCGGCAGCGCCAAGCGGATCTTCGTCGTTTCGCCGGAGAAGCAGTATCTCGGCTCGTTCGATCTCGCCAAGGCGCATGCCGCCGCGTTCGATCAATCCGCCGCGGAAAAGACCATCGGCGAATTGGCCGAGAAGCCTCAGGCGCATCTGTTCGCCTACCAGAATGTGCGCACGGCGCTGTCTCGCTTCGATGAGTTCGAAACCGAAGTCATGCCCGTCTTTGCGCCGAACCCGCCGCACGAAATCGTCGGCTATCTGAGCGAAGCCTATGCGCTCAAGCGCTACACGCAGGAACTGGAGCGGCGACGCAGCGCGGAATTGGGAGAGCAGGATTTGTTCTCGATCGGCCCTACGCCGTCGGCATGAGCCGCGACTTAATCCGAGATTACTTCGGCAGGACGCCTTCGCGCTGCAGGCGCTTCCTCTGCAGCTTGCGATAGCGGCGGATGGCCTCGGCGCGTTCGCGGGCCCGCTTCTCGCTCGGCTTTTCGTAATGTCCCCGGAGCTTCATCTCGCGGAAGATGCCTTCCCGCTGCATCTTCTTTTTCAGCGCCTTGAGCGCCTGGTCGATGTTGTTGTCGCGAACGATGATCTGCAAAGTGTGCTCCTGACGGGCTTCGTAAGGGGCGGCTAGATAACAGAAGGCGTCAGGCCTGTCTATCGGAGCTCTTGCACCATGATTGCGCAGAACATATATGGAACTCGTCAATCGAAGGGTGAGGATGCCACGGATTATGCCGATGAGGGAGGGGAGGGGGGTACCCCCCCTCATTTCTGCAAACGAATGCGTTAAGTGGGGGGGCCACGATATGGCGCAGGGGGAAGGGGTGTTGCGACCGCGACTTCAACGATCAAGATGGTGCGATTTTCGATCGAGGCACCGCGAGCAATAGAAGGGTAAGTGTCAGGCGATGGCCATCCTGAAGATCGCGAAGATGGGGCATCCCGTGCTGGCAGCAAAGGCGCAGCCCGTGGCGAACCCCGGCGCGCCGGAAATCCAGCGCCTCGTCCGCGACATGATCGAAACCATGGTCGATGCCGATGGCGCCGGCCTTGCCGCGCCGCAGGTTCACGTGCCGCTGCGGGTGGTGGTGTTCCAGGCGCCGGGCGAGCGCACCACCGATGACGGCCTCTCCGAAGCCGAGATGTACGACCACACCGCGCCCCTGACCGTGCTCATCAACCCCGAGATCGAGGTGCTGTCGGACGAACTGGAAGGGGGCTGGGAGGGCTGCCTCTCGGTGCCGGGATTGCGCGGGTTTGTCGAGCGCCCCAGCCACATCCGCTATCGCGGCGTCGATCACGAAGGCCGCGACGTGGCGCGCGTGGCGAAAGGCTTCCATGCCCGCGTCGTGCAGCATGAACTCGATCATCTCGACGGCATTCTCTATCCGAGCCGCATGACGGATATGTCGAAATTCATCTTCGAATCCGAGGCGCGGCACTGGATGCGGCGGGAGGACGAACCGGAATGACAACCGCCAAGCCAAGGAAACCTCGCCCGCTGCCCGCGGCAGCCAATGCGTCGGCCGATCCGAAGCGCGCGGTGCTCGAGGCGGCTCTGCCGCGCATCCCGCGCGAGGGATTCAGCGAGCGCACCTTGAAAGAGTCGGCGAATGAAGCCGGGGTCACCACGACCGACGTCGCGCGGCTGTTCCCAAACGGCGCGCAGGATCTGGTGGCGGAGTTCTCGGCCTGGGCCGATGACGAGATGGAGCGCACGCTCAAGACGGCGAAGCTTGCGGAGATGAAAATTCGCGACCGCATCAAGGCGGCTGTGAACGATCGCATCGCCGCATTGCGTCCGCACAAGGAAGCCGCGCGGCGCGCGGCCGCCTTCCTCACCTTGCCGCCCAATGCGGCGCTGGCGGCGACGCTGCTCTATCGCACGGTGGACGGGATGTGGCGCGCGGTGGGCGACACCTCCACCGACTTCAACTTTTACACCAAGCGCGCGATCCTCGCCGGCGTCTATTCATCGACCATGCTGCGCTGGTTCACCGACGACAGCGAAGACGAAAAGGCGACCTTCGAATTCCTCGACGCGCGCATCGAAAACGTGATGCAGTTCGAGAAATTCAAGGCCGAAACCTTGTCGAAGCTGCCCTCGATGTCGGATTTGTTCAGCCGCTTCAGCGGGCGGAACTCGGCTTCAGCCAGGTGATATGGCCCATCTTGCGGCCGTCGCGAATCTCCGATTTGCCGTAGAGATGCAAGCAGCCGCCGCGTGCGACAACGGCCTCCCAGTCGCGGGCATCCTCGCCGATCAGGTTTTCCATCACCGCATCCGAATGACGGTCGGTTGAAGCAAGCGGCCATCCGGCAACCGCGCGGATGTGGTTCTCGAATTGGCTGGTGGCGCAGGCATCGATGGTCCAATGGCCGGAATTGTGCACTCGCGGCGCGATCTCGTTGACCAGCAAGCGGTCTGCCGTGACGAACAGCTCGACACAGAACGTGCCGACATAATCAAGCGCATCGCCGATCTTGCGCGCGACCTCCTTCGCCTCCTCTGAACGCATCTCCAAGCGCGACGGAACGGTTGAGCGGCGCAGAATGTGATCGCTGTGGTCGTTCTCCGGCGGATCGTAAACGGCAAACGCGCCGTCATGGCCGCGCACCGCCACGATCGAGGCCTCGTAGTCGAATGCCACGAACGCTTCGAGAATGCAGGGAACAGCCTTGAATGTCTCGAAGGCGGCGCCCACTTCATCGGCGCTCGTCACCGTCGCCTGGCCTTTGCCGTCATAGCCCATGCGGCGCGTCTTCAGGACGGCGCGCCCGCCGCCGATTTTTTCATAGGCAGCGGGCACATCGGCCGCCGAATCCACGGCCGCGAAGGTGCCCGTTGCGATCCCGAGCGAGGAGACGAAGCTCTTCTCCTCAAAGCGCTCCTGGGTGATGGCCAGCGCACGCGGGCTCGGCCGCACCGGCTTCTGCAGCGACAGCGCATCGAGCGATTCCGCCGGCACGTTCTCGAATTCGAAGGTGATGACGTCGCAGCCGCGCGCGAATTTCCGCAATGCGTCCGCGTTACGGTAGGACGCATAGGTGTGGCCGCTCGTCACCTGGAACGCCGGCGCGTCCGGCACGTCGGAGAACACATGCGTTTTCAGTCCCAGCCGGGCTGCCGCGAGCGCGAGCATTCGTGCCAATTGTCCGCCGCCCAAAATTCCAATCGTTCCTCCCGGCGGCACGGGAGCGTGCAAAATGTTCGGATCACTCATTGTTCGGATGGATTTTCTGCAACCGATTGCGTTTGTGTCTTGCGCCAAGCATCGAGCCGCTTGGCCAGTGCCGAATCGGAGAGCGCGAGAATGGCCGCAGCATGCAACGCGGCATTCTTGGCTCCCGCCTCGCCGATGGCGAAGGTGGCGACAGGCACGCCGCCCGGCATCTGCACAATGGAGAGCAGGCTGTCCATGCCTTTCAGCGCCCTGGTTTCTATGGGCACGCCCAGCACCGGCAAGGTGGTCATGGATGCCGTCATGCCGGGCAGATGGGCGGCGCCGCCGGCGCCTGCGATGATGACTTTGAGCCCGCGGCCGGCAGCACCGGTCGCATACTTATAGAGTCTGTCGGGTGTGCGGTGCGCCGAGACGATGCGTGTTTCGTAGGGTACGCCGAGTTCATCGAGGATGGCGGCAGCGACCTTCAAGGTGGGCCAATCCGACTGGCTGCCCATGATGATGCCGACCGCACTCATTTGCGCGATCCTTCCGGTCCGGCGGCGTAGAAGCGGCGCATCGGCGTCATCGCTTGCGTGACGATGGGCTCACGCAGCACAAAACCTGCATCTTCGAGCGCGCGGCGGATTTCATCGGCATGGCCTGCGTCGCGCGCCTCGATGACGAGACCGAGATCGGCGCCTTTGGCGCTCAGGTCGGTCATCATCCGGTTGTGCGAGACTTCCAGAATGTTGCCGCCGGCTTCGCTCACCACCGTGGCAATGCGCGCGAGCCAGCCCGGCCGATCCTCGATCTCGACCGTTACCGACAGCAGCCGGCCTTCGCGCGACAGTTCGCGCAGGATGACGTTGGACAACAGCCGCATGTCGATGTTGCCGCCGGAGATGACGATTCCGACCTTGCGGCCCGCGAAGATGTCGCGATTGCCGAGTACCGCGGCATAGCCGGTGGCGCCGGCGCCTTCCACCACGGTCTTCTCGATCTCCAGCAGGCTTGCGAGCGCACTCTCGATCTCGTCTTCGCGAACGAGAAACACATCCTCGACATGCGAAGCGATGATCTCGCGCGTCAGCACACCGGGCGCCTTCACGGCAATGCCTTCGGCGATGGTCTGTCCGGCGCAGGGCAGGGAGCAGCCTTTCACCGCATCGTACATGGACGGATAGAGAGCCGCCTGCACGCCATAGATTTTGATCTTCGGATTGATCGTCTTCGCTGCGATTGCAATACCGGAGATCAACCCGCCGCCTCCTATCGGCACGACGATGGTGTCGAGATCCGGCACGTCTTCGAGCAACTCAAGCCCCACCGTACCGGTGCCGGCGACGATCTTCGGATCGTCATACGGATGCACCAGGGTCATCCCATCGCGGTCGACATATTCCTTCGCCTTGACGTAGCCCTCGTTCAACGTGGCGCCGAACAGCACCACCGTCGCGCCGAATTCCTTCGTCCGCTTGATCTTCACGAACGGCGCGCCTTCCGGCATCACGATGGTCACCGGAATGCCGAGGCGCCCGCCGTGATACGCAACCGCCTGTGCGTGATTTCCGGCGCTCATCGCCACCACCCCGCGGCGGCGTTCGTCAGTTGTCAGCGACATCAGCTTGTTGACCGCGCCGCGTTCCTTGAAGGAGGCGGTGAACTGCAGATTCTCGAACTTCAAATGGATGTCGCAGCCGGCGATCTGCGACAGGATCCTGGAATGATGCGCGGGCGTGCGCTCGACCGCGCCGCGAATGACATTCGCAGCCGCCCGGATGTCCTCGATGGTGGGGATCGCAAGACCTGCAGATGCGGTCTCTGTCGCCTGTGTCGCCAACGCGCCTCCTGAGCGGGGCTGGTAGCAGCGGAGGGATTTGAACCCCCGACCAAGGGATTATGATTCCCCTGCTCTACCACTGAGCTACGCTGCCACTCTGCCAGCCGAGGCGCGGGATGTAAGGGGCGGGGTTTGGCCCTGTCAAGGCAAGGATAGCTACTGCCCGCTGCGAGCCGATCGCGCGATGCGCCCCCTTGCTGATCGCCGCGAGTGCGGCAACGAATTCTTCCGGGTCCTCGCCGCGCTTTTCTCCGTGGGAGACACCAATGTCATATGCGCAATAAAGCCGGAGCGCGTTTCTCCCACTGCTTTCGCCTGCGCATCGAGTCTGGAAAGGACGCGTTTCGGCAGCGTGATGTTCACCCGCTCCACCGTATCGTCGAGAACTGCCGGGTCGACGCTCACCAGAGCAAAGGTCCAGCCGGCATAGGCGCGCGCTTCCCGCAAGCGATCGAGCGACGAAGGTGCAGGGATGGCGTTCCCTTCATCGAGCGTTGCGTCGATCCAGAGTGCAATGGCCTCTTCGGCATTGATGAGCGCTTCGTCGAGCGTATCGCCCGCGGAAAAACAGCCGGGCAGATCGGGAACGACGACGCCGAAAGCGGTCTTATCCGTTCCCGGTTCGATGGCGATGGGATAGCGCAACATGAGTTCTCCTATAGCCGCCTTTTTTCCAGCCCCGCTTGTTTTCTAATTGCCGAGACGAGTCCTTTGCCGAGATCTTTCCTCGGGTGCGGAACTGTCAAATGCCCGGACCTGTTCGGGTGACGGAAGATGTGGTGCGAACCTCGAATCCGGTCCAGAACCCATCCGGCATCTGCAAGTTCCCGGATCAGGTCTGCACTTTTCATGTGTGTATTATACACATCGCCTTCGTGCGGTCAAACTGGTGCTTACGCAGCCAAGCAGACAGGTTCTGCCGAAACGATCCAGCCGCCGCCGAGCACGCGGGTTCCGTCGTAGAACACGCATGCCTGACCGGGCGCGACAGCGTCCTCGCCGCCGAAGATTTCGACGCTGCCTGCGCCGTTGTCCATCGGCGTCACGTGTGCTGCAGTGGGCGGACGCGTCGAGCGCACTTTGACGGCGCAGTCGAAGGGCGCTGCCGCGGGGGCGAGCCAGTTCACATCGCGAAGGCTGATGGTATGCGAACGCAGGCTCTCGCGCGGCCCCACAACGACCTGATCCGTCTTCGGATCGAGCTTCACGACGAACAGCTTCTGGCTGCTTCCCGAAACGCCAAGTCCCTTGCGCTGCCCGATCGTGAAATGGATGACGCCGTCGTGCCTGCCGAGGATGTTGCCGGAAGCATCGACAATGTTTCCCGGTCGCGGTGCTTCGGGCAGCATCTTGCGCACGACAGAGGCATAGTCTCCGTCCGGCACGAAACAGATGTCCTGGCTGTCCGGCTTGCCGGCCACGGAAAGTCCGAGTTCGCCGGCAATCGCCCGCACGGCTGACTTCGGCATCTCTCCGAGAGGAAAGCGCACGGACCGCAGCTGTGCCTCTGTCGTGCGATAGAGGAAATAGCTCTGGTCGCGCGTGTTGTCTGCCGCGGCATGCAGTTCGGGACCGTTCGCACCATCCACCCGGCGCACATAATGTCCGGTCGCCAGCGCGTCGGCGCCGAGGTCCTGCGCCAGCGCCAGCAGATCGGCGAACTTCACCCGGTCATTGCACTGCACGCAGGGGATCGGCGTTTCGCCGCGGGCGTACGACGCCGCAAAATCCTCGATCACCGCCTTGCGGAACCGCTCTTCGTAGTTCAGCACGTAGTGCGGAATGTTCAGCTGCTCGGCGACGCGTCGCGCGTCCTGAATGTCCTGGCCGGCGCAGCACGCCCCCTTTTTCCGGATCGCGTTGCCGTGGTCGTACAGCTGCAAGGTGACGCCAATCACGTCGTGACCGGCGCGCTTCATCAGCGCCGCGGTCACGGACGAGTCCACGCCGCCGGACATGGCAACGACGATTCGCTGGCGGCGTGAAGGGGCGCTCATGGAGCGGGCATATAGGGCCGCTCATTGGCGCGCGCAAGCCGAGGGATCAGCCCCCCGTCGTGCTGGCCGGAAGGTAGTTGAGCAGCGAAATCCCGTTCAGCTGTGATGTCACCTGCAGTGCCGCCTGCAGAGCCACCTGATCCTGATTCAACTGCGTAACCGCAGTGCCCATGTCCACGTCCTCGATGTTGGATACGAAGCCCTTGTACATGGTGGACATCGCCTGCTGGGTGGTCTGTGTATCCTGCAGGTGCGAATAGGTGTCGCCGTTTGCGGCCGCGACATCATTTACGCCCTGCTGCGCGGCGGTGGCGGAGGGAATCTCGCTGGTCAGGAAATCCGACTGCGCGCCGGTCAGGCCGCCCGTGCCGAGATTGCCGTTCGCGCCGCTGTTGAAATCCGCAATGTCCTTCAGCACACCCATCAGCTGCTGGCCGGCATCGGACGCCAGGACTCCGATCTGCACGGTCTGTCCATCGCCGATCGTGACCGATCGCTTCAAATTGCCGTTCTGGAATGCGTCGGAGGCAGAGGAAAGCGAGCTGAGATCGGACAGGGAGTTCGCGGTCACCGGCGGCTGGTTGTCGTTGCCGCCGCCGTAGATGTAATTGCCGTTGGCGTCCTGCGAATTCAACACCTGCTTCAGCTGATCGAAGATGCTGCTCGCCGTCGTCATCAGGGTGGAGGCATCGTTGTTGGCGACGGATTGGGTCAACGCCTGGCGCAGCTGTTGCGCCAGATCGGAAACCGAACTCAGCTGCGTGTCCTGCAGGTCCACCTGATTGAGGGCAAGCTGCGTCACCGACCCATAGGAATCGGCGCGCGCCGCCGCCGAGCGCGCCGCTTCCAGCACCGATGTCTTGCTGCCGATGCCGGTATAGTCAGTGGCGACCTTGCCGCTCGCGACCTGCTCCTGCGTCTGGTTCAGGGCGCTGCTCGCCTGCATGATCTGCGCGAGCATAAGCTGCGCTTGCCCATTGGTCGAGACGCGATCGATCGTCATCGGTTAGTTCCCTATCTGCAGCAGCGTGTCGTACATCTGCTGCACGGTCGTCAGCATCCGCGCGCCGGCGCTGTAGCCCTGCTGGTAAAGCATCATGTTCGACAGTTCTTCATCGAGGTTCACGCCCGACGTCTGAGACTGCCGGGACTGGGCCTCCTGCAAGCGGTCGCTTTGCTCCGTGTTGTTGGAATCCGCGGTGGCGCCTTGCGTGGCGACGTCCTGGTACCAGTTCGCCGCATAGCTGCCGAGGGTGGTGACCTGGCCCGCCATCGTGCCAACCGCGCCGAAGCTTTGCTGTGCGTTGGCGAGATTCTGCAGCGCCAGAAGGCCGCGCGTATCGCCGGAGCTTACGATGGAATCGCCGGCAACCGTGCTGTCCGTGATGTTTGCTTGCGCGAAGCTGAGGTTCTGGGGTGACGACGCGATCGCCGGATTGACGGCGAAGCCTTGCGCCGCTGCCGCCGTCTGCTGCGCGCCAAGGCCGAACAGCTGGGTGAAGCTCATTCCGGTGGTGCCGCGGGAGGTCGAATCGGAATCGACGTTCAGCTGATAGCCGGAAAATTTCGATGAGGCCGTCATCTTGAGCGAGCCGTCGGACGCGAGCGAGAAGCTCGCCGCGCCGCCGAATGACGTGTTCAGCGCGTTGACGATGTCGCCCATGCTCATGCCGGCGGTCAGTGTGACCGATACCTGCTTGCCGATCTCGCCGTTGGGTCCTTTGAGGGTGAAATCCATTGTGCCGCCGGCGGCAAAACCGCTGGCATCGCTGGCGGACAAGCCCGTAGACAGGATGGAAGGCGCGGAGGACTGGAACAGGTCGTTGAGGCCGAAGAATTGTGAAAATCCCGTGCCGCCGCGCGAGGACGGATCGCTCGAATCGTCCTGCACCACAATGCCATTGGAGCCGGCCGCCGAGATGGAAAGCTTGCCGTCCTGAAAGCTTGCCGTGCCGTTGCCGCCAAGCGCGCCGTTCAAGGCCGTGACGAAGCTTCCCACGCTCGAGCCAATGCTGACGGCGGCGCCGCCGTTGACGGAGAGCGTTCCGGCATCGAAATCGACATCGATGCGGGAGACCATGTTGCCGCTGGAGTCCGCAACCGCGACGGTCGTCTTGCCGGTGAAGTTGAGCCCGTCGGTCGAGAGCAGGCCCGTATCACGCCCGTTCAGTGCGGATGGCGGAGGAAACGTTGTGTTGGCGTTGTTCTGCGCATTGAACGCCTGTTCCGTCTGGCGCGCGAAATTGCCGAGTTCCTGCTGGAAGTTCGACAGCGCGCCGTCGCGCATGTCGATCAGGCCCTTGAGCGACCCCGACTGCAAGTGGGAATCGAGCGGCTGACTGGACGCGATGGGCTGGCCCGTCGCGGGATTGATCGACTGCAGCCCGATCGGACTGTAGCTGCCGCTCGAACCGCCGCCGTCATAGGTCAGCTGCGCATAGGTGTTGCCGACAAGGCTGATGCCGTCCGTCGTCATCACCGCGAGCTGGCCGTTCGGCTGCTGGCTCGTGCGGACGTCCATATATTGGGAAAGCTGCTGCACCGCCTGATCGCGCTCGTCGAGCAGTCCGCTGTCGGTATCGCCGCTCGCGGTCGCCGTCTGGATCTGCGTGTTGAGCGAATAGATTTGCGAGATCAAATTGTTGACGCTGGTGGTGGACGTGCTGATCTGCTGGTCCGTCTGCGCCTGCAGATTCGCGATCTGTGTGGAGAGCGACGAAACCGTGGAGGCGAAATTCTGATAGCTGTTGAGAACGGCGAGCCCGCTGGCGCTGGAGTTGGGCGAAAGCGAGGCCTGACCGAGCGCCGAAAAGATGTTGTCAAGCTGCGAAGTCAGCGCAGTGCCGTCACCCGGCTGCCCCAGGAACCCGTTCAGCTGGTCGAAGATGCTGCCCTGCGTGCTGTATTGCGACGCGGACGAACTCGACGACAGCACTTCCTGCGTCAGGTAATTACTGGTGACGCGCTGGACGTCGGCAATTCCGACTCCCGCCAGTTGGCCGCCGACAACGAGCGGCGTCT
Organism: Rhizomicrobium sp.; assembly: GCA_036500585.1. Lineage (GTDB taxonomy): Bacteria > Pseudomonadota > Alphaproteobacteria > Micropepsales > Micropepsaceae > Rhizomicrobium. The sequence continues at coordinate 13,503 of DASYBT010000036.1, read as the reverse complement.
CGTTGACCACGCGGCGGACGTAGCCGGGCGTGTTCATGTTGGAGACGTTGTCGGAGACAACGCGGAGCGCCTGCGCATTCGTCTGCAGCGCCGTCAGCGCGCTTGAAAGGATGCCGTTGAGTGCCACGTGCCGACATTCCGCCTTTTTGCTGCAACAAAATTCGCAAGCGCCGTGCCAGCCCCCCACTCGTGGCAAACAGCCGGTAAACGGTCGAAACGCACGAGCCTCATGCGGCACAAATTGCCGGAATGCGGCACTTGATGCCGCGCCTGTTGCTGCGCGCCGCTCGCAAGCGCGCGCGTGAAGTCCGCCGAAACCGCCGAAACTTTGTGGTCCGCCGCTTGCTACGGACTTTCGCGGAAATGTGTGAGCACGCCTCGTGACGCCAGTTGCGAATCCTTCAGCTGTATCGGTCGCGCTTCCGAGCGGCGCGCATGCCGGGAGCAGCGATTCGCCCGTCACCGACGGTTTCGAGGCGATGTTTGCGGCGATGCTCATGCCTATGCCGGTGCCGCAGATTCAGCCTCCGGGTATGACCGGCGACGCGAACACGGCAACGCAGTCAATTGGCGTATCGCAGTCCGCCATGTCGCAGTTCTCACCGATGAATGCGGACATGCTCGGGCCGGCACTGCCGCCGCTCGGAGCTGCGGCGAATACCGGCTCGCCTGCAGGCAAGACGTTGCTATCTGCCCTGCCGAATTCCATCGGCGGCACCGCGGTGGGTTCGTTGTCCGTCAACGCACAGCCGCTTGCCGGCATGCCAATTCCTTCTCTCATGACGCTGCCGTCGCAAGAGCCGCCGGAACTGGCAAGGCTCATCGCCGGCGCCTCGCAGAATATCGTCGCCCGCGCGGCGGCAGGGGCAGAGCAGAGGCCGCAACCCGCAGCAGGCTCACAGGTAGATGCCGCGGCGTCGTCGTCGCGCCCGCAGCTCCAGATGATGGCAGCTCCCATCTCCTCTCAGGCACCGCAATCTCCGATCGCGAACTTCACCGCTGCCGAGGCGGGAACCCGAGCACAATTTGCAATCCAAAACTCACTTCGCGCCCAGCCATCCGGAACGGGCGCCTTAATGCAGGACGCATTGCGCGCGCAGCCTCTTCAGACGCAAGCGCCAATCCAAGACCCGTCTCGCGCCCAACCTCTGGCGACGGGCGCACTGTCCATTGAGTCTGGCGGCAAGGCGACTTCGCCGCCGTCGGTGAATGTGCAGCAGGATTGGTTTGTTCAGAAGCTCTTTGCGAGTCCTCTGAGCCTGTCGTCGCCGCCAAGCATCCCATCGTTGCAGACGTTCCCAGACAGCAAGCCGGCAGCGCCGACGCAGCCTGCCGCGCAGCAAGCTGGTGACCGGAGCATGCAAGCCGCGCCGGCCGATCAAGCGCACCCCGTCTCCGTGCTCGCTCAGCTAAACGTCGCGCCGGCAATGCAGAAGACCGCCGGTCAATCGTTCTTTCCGCCGGCTCTGCAACAAATCGCGTTGGCCTTGCAGACGGACTCGGCAGATGACGGAGACGTTGTCTCTGCACCTGCTCCGCGAACCGCCGCGCCGACAACAAACGCCGCTCCGGCGGATGGTGGGCATTCGGCTCCGCCGCCTCAGCAAGACGTTGCGTCGAGATCGTCGGCCACGTTGACGACCGATGGACCAAAGGTCTCTGCGCCAGATCTTGCGCCGGCCGATGCGCGCGTGATCGCAGCCGAACCGCAGGAGCAGGTCTCCGAGTTGGCAAGGCAGATCGATGTCGAACAATTGGCTCCTGCCAAGGTGCCGGCAGATGCGCCGAGCGAGGCTGCGGTGCGATCGGGGTCGGGCAGCCCGAAGCAGCCACCGGGAGAGTTTGCGCAGACCGACGTCGAGCGATTGGCTCCTGCCAACGACGCGCCGGCAAGTGCAGGACAGTCTGCGACGCGATTGGCGTTGGACATCCCGAGGCTGCTATCGGCAGAGCCGAGGCAGATCGATTTCGAGCAGCTGGCTTCTGCCAAGGCGCCCACAGGTGCCCCGAAACCGGCTGCGGCGCCATTCGCATCGGAGACACCGAAGCAGCCATCCCAAGAGCCAAGGCAGATCGATGTGGAGCAGCCGGTTCCTGCCGACGACGCGTCACGAGGTGCAGCGGGACCGGCTGCGGCGCGATTGGGATCGCCCGCCCCGAAGCAGCTATCTGGAGAGTCGACGCAGACCGATGTCAAGCAGATGGCTCCTGCCAAAGGTGCGCCCGACAGTGCACCGAACCAGACCCCGACTCAGCAGGCTCCCAACGCCTCCAACCAGCCGTCGCAAGCGCCGCACCCCGATCCGGCAGCGCAAACGGCGAAACCGGTCGCGCAACCGCAACCGACTCTTCCGGCAGAGGCGAGCCTTGCGGCAGACGCGCTCGACGGCGTCGCGCCATCCGCTGCGGAGCTTGCGCCAGCCGCAAACGCTTCCCGCGTTCCGCAGCCATCATCGAGGCGGACCGACGATGCCGTCGCGAAGGATGCGCCGGACAATTCCACGCTCTCGCCGCACCTTGCCGACACGACGGCTTCGGCTGCCAACAGCAGCCCCTCGGCCATAGCTGCGAATTCGACCAACACGCAGGCAGCCACATCGAACGCAGGTCCTGCTGCGCCGAGCCATGCTGCACCGGCAGCGCAGTTGGTAGATTCCTCACAGGCGCCGCAGGCCGCACCGGCGCAACAGCCCGCGATTGCGGTTGCGGCTCAAGTCCCGTCGGCCAATCCGGCTCCGCGGGCTGACGTCGTTTCGCAACCGCTGCCGCCCGCATCGCATGCCGGCGCCGCGATCGGCACATCGGACATCGACAATCTGGCGCTGCGGATCGCTTCCAAGATCCAGCTTGGCGACCACCATTTCGACATCCGGCTCGACCCGCCGGAGCTCGGCCGCGTCGACGTGCATCTGTCCGTCGATGCGACCGGCCGTGCCGAAGCGCATATCGTGGCCGACAAGCAGCAGTCGCTGGATGTGCTGCAGCGCGACTCCGGGACGCTTCACAAGGCGCTGAAAGACAGCGGCCTCGACGTTTCGCACAACTCGCTGAACTTTTCGCTCAAGGGACAGGAGCGCGGCGATGGCGGAGCGCAGCGCTATCCGGCGCGCGCCCCCGCGCCACTCTTCCGGGACGACACACCCGATTTGCCCAATCTTCCTCCATCCGCCGCGAGCACGGCGCCCATGGCGCGGCTCGACATTCGAATCTGAAAGGACACTCCGATGACCGACACGACCAACGCCGGATTGCAGCAGCTGACAGGCAATTTCAACACCTTCCTGTCCTTGCTGACCACGCAGCTGCAGAACCAGGATCCGTTGTCGCCGATGGATTCAAACCAGTTCACGCAGCAGCTGGTGGAATTCAGCCAGGTCGAGCAGCAGATCGATACCAACAGCAATCTGCAGACGCTGATCGCGCTCGGCCAGTCGAACACCCTGGCGAGTTCGTCCTCTTATCTCGGTAAGGACATCACGATCACCACCGGCAATGGCGCGCTGCAGAACAGCTCCTGCACGTGGCGCTATGCCCTTGGAGCCGATGCGTCGAGCGCAACGGTCAACATCACCGACTCCACCGGCAAGGTCGTCTACACGGCGCCTGCCACCGATCTCAGCTCCGGCGGCCACGACTTCACCTGGAATGGCCAGGACAATGGCGGCAATCAGCTGCCGGACGGCGTCTACAAACTGAGCGTCACCGCGACCACCGCGGACGGCACGCCGATCCAGTCGGCGATCGCGTTCCAGGGAACGGTCGACGAAATCAATCTCACCGGCACCGAGCCTCTTCTGATGATCGGGCCGATGGCTGTGCCGCTGTCGCAGGTCAGTGCCATCGACAGCAGCAGCACCTGAACCGGCGCCCGAGAACCGGGTGCCAAGCAAGAACCGCTTTGAGGCCAAGCGAAGCTGGCTTCGGGCAGAACGGCCAAAGCGGCCGAACAAGGAACGACGACAATGAGCCTCTACGGCGCAATGATGATCGGTGTTTCAGCGCTGGATGCGTTCAGCAATGCGCTCAGCACCACCTCCTCCAACATCGCCAACGTGAACACGGTTGGCTACAAGACCGGAGCGACAACGTTCTCCACGCTTCTCGCCGGCGCGATGGGCGAGGGCGACATGTCCCAGGCCGGCGTGATCACCGGCACCGACCAGAACATCGGCCAGCAGGGCCTGTTGCAGACCGCGAGCTCGCCGACCGATCTGGCGATCTCGGGCAACGGCTTCTTCATGGTGAATTCGAAGTCCGACATGTCCGGCGGCGATTACTACACGCGCGCCGGCGATTTCAGCCCGGACGCCAATGGCAACCTGAGCAACTCCGCTGGGTTTTACCTGATGGGTTATGCCTGCGGACCGGACGGCAGCGTGGCGCCCGGCGCGGCCTTGAGCGCGGTCAACGTCACCAACCTCACCGGCAAGGCCGAGCCGACGCAGAACATGACCATCCAGGCCAACCTGCAGTCGAGCACGGATATCAACACCGATTACGACCTCGACACCGGCAGCATGATGTTTGGCAGCGGTGGCATCACGCCAGACTTCACCCGCACGATCAACATCTATGACAGCCAAGGAGGTTCCAAACCGATCACTGTTTCCTACCTAAAGACAGGTGACAACACTTGGGCGTATGAGGTCAGCTACGCTGGCACACCCACCGACGTCGGTCAGAACGGTGCCTTACCCCAAGGTTTGTTATCGGCTGGCACGATGGTCTTCAACACTGACGGCACGCTGAAGAGCATCACGCCAGATAGTGAGGATACGAAATCGACAGTCAGTCCCGACGGAGGCAGCCTTTCGATACCTATGAACTGGACCACTGGAGTCGCAGCGCAGACGGTGTCTATCAACTTCGGCACGCCCGGATCGTCGAACGGCATGTCGCAATTCGACAGCGCCGACACGCTGACGAACTCGACGGTGGACGGAGCGCTGTTCGGCACGCTCTCCGGCGTGTCGGTCGGTGCCGATGGCATCGTGACGGCGCAGTTCTCCAATGGGCTGACGCAGAAGATCTTCGAAATCCCGCTCGCCACCTTCACCAACGAGAATGGTCTGGGCGCGGTCAATGGCAATGCCTATGCGGAGACGGCCAACTCCGGCGGTCCCGTCATCGGCGGCGCCGGCGAGGGCAACGCCGGGCAGATCCAGGGCAGTGCGCTGGAAGGCTCGACCGTGGATCTTGCCACCGAGTTCACAAACCTCATCACCACGCAGCGCGCCTACACGGCATCGACGCGCGTCATCACGACCGCGTCGGACATGCTGCAGACACTTGAACAGATGCAGTAACCGGAGCACCGGCGTCTTCACCCGCGTGAAGGCGCCGGTTTTCCCAAAATCGGACAGCCAAGTGCCCGACTTTCAACATCTTTTACCCTGCGCCTACAGCGTTTCTTAAGCCGGGCAGCGTTATTTTTGCCGCGGGTAGCGTTGGGAATGGAATGCAACATGGAAGACCGCAGAGGACGCGTCAGCTATGTGATCGGGCCGGACGGCAGCCCGCTCACGCTTGCTGATCTGCCGCCGCCCAGCACGAGGCGCTGGGTCATTCGCCGCAAGGCGGAAGTTGTCGCCGCCGTGCGCGGCGGCCTCTTGAGCCTCGACGAAGCATGCCGCCGCTACACCTTGACGGTTGAAGAATTCCTCGCCTGGCAGCGCGCCATCGATCGCTTCGGTCTGGCCGGCCTGCGCGCCACGCGGGTGCAGCAGTACCGCCACTAGAACACAGGCAGTAGGCAGTAGGCAGTAGGAATACGCAAAGCAATCGGCGGTCGCGACGCTTCGCTGCGCATTAAATCATTTACGATTCCTTACTGCTGCCTACGCGCTATTGCCTACTGCCTATTGCCTACTGCCTCTCATTCGAGCGGATCGCTTAAGCGAAATTTTACCACGCGCACGGCAAGCTTTGCCTAGCAGAGACGAGACGACGGGTGCCTTGAGGCACGCGCGTGTCATCCAGAGGGGCAGACATTGCCGGATTTCATCAGAAGCATCGGTGCTGCGCGGTTCGGAGTGATGGCGGGTGTTGCCGCCGCGCTGACCGCATTCTTTCTCTATGTCGCGGGCGTGATCAGCGAGCCGCCCAAGAGCATCCTCTACGCCGGCCTCGAACCGCGCAACGCCGCGGCGGTGACGGCGAAACTCGACGCCATGAACGTGCCTTATGAGGCGAAGGGTGACGGCGGCACCATCCTGGTGCCGTCCGATCAGGTGACGAAGCTGCGCATGGAGCTGGCGTCGGAGAACCTGCCGGCGGCCGGCATCGGCTACGAAATCTTCGACAAGTCCGACGCCTTCGGCACCACCGCTTTCGTGCAGAACATCAACCGGCTGCGCGCGCTGGAAGGGGAGCTCGCGCGCTCGGTGCAGACCATCCAGGGCATCGAGGCCGCCCGTGTCCACCTCGTCATCCCGGAGCGGCAGATCTTCTCGCGCGAGTCCCAGTCGCCCAGCGCCTCCGTGGTGCTGAAGACAAGCGGCGTGATGGATCGCGGCCAGGTTGCTGCCATCCAGCATCTCGTCGCAGCGGCGGTCGCCGGGCTCGAGCCTTCGCGCGTCGCGATCATCGATGACAAGGGCGACCTGCTCGCCGGCGGTGACGACAAGAATGGCGCCGATGCCGGAACCGCCGATGAGGAGCAGCACACCTCCGACTACGAGGACAAGCTGCGCCAGCGGCTGGAGTCCATCGTCTCCAGCGTCGTGGGGCCCGGGCATGTGCGCGTCCAGGTCGCCGCCGATCTGAATTACAACCACCTCAGCGAGACGTCCGAGACGTTCGATCCCGACAGCAAGGTCATCCGCTCGACGCAGACGGTCGAGCAGAATGCCAACGACAGCGCGAACAACACCAGCGGCGCCGTGTCCGTCTCGACGGCACTCCCCAATTCCCAGCAGCAGAGCCCGACGGATGCGAACGGCAACAAATCCTCAAGCACGCGCACCGAGGAAACCACCAACTACGAAATTTCCAAGACCGTCAAAACGCTGAGCGAGAATGGCGGCGACGTGAAGCATCTGTCCGTCGCCGTGGTTGTGGATGGCTCGACGGCAACGGTGAACGGAAAGGAGGTCTATACGCCGCGCACGCCCGCCGAGATGAAACAGATCGCGGCGCTGGTGAAATCCGCCATGGGCTTCAATCAGGCGCGCGGCGACCAGGTGCAGATCTCAAACATGCCGTTCGCGCGGATCGACTCGGCCATCGGCACGCCGGCGCCACAACCCTTGCTGGGCCTCGATTCCGGCGACTGGTTCAAGATCATCGAGGTCGGCATCCTCTCGCTCACCGCTTTGCTGATGGGCTTCTTCGTCGCCCGGCCGCTGATTAGCCGCACCTTTGCGCCGTCGGCAGCCATGCCGCAGCACGCGCTGCTTGCCGCGCAAGCCATGGCCGGCCAACTGGCGGCGCCGGGAACAGCGACGACGGCAGGTGCGATCGAAGGCAATCCGGCCGCGGGCGCATTGCCGCCGCCGAGGGACAACATGATCGACATCTCGCGCATTGAAGGGCAGGTGCGTGAATCTTCCATCCGCAAGGTCGGCGAGGTCGTGCAGGCGCATCCGGAAGAGGCGCTCGCGATCCTGCGCACCTGGCTTCATCAACCGAGTTGATCCATGTCGCGTGCGGGAAAAGTCGGTACCAGGGAAGACATCCGCCAGCTGAGCGGCGCCGAGCGCTCGGCCGTCCTGCTGCTTGCCATCGGCGAAGAGCACGGCATGCGGGTGTGGGAAATGCTCGACGAGGACGAGGTGCGGGAAATCTCGCAGGTGATGTCCAACCTCGGCAATGTCAGCGCCAGCCTTGTCGAGAAGCTATTGGTCGACTTCGTCGGGCAGATGTCCGCCACCGGCTCCTTGATGGGTTCCTATGAATCCACCGAACGGCTGATCGCGAAATTCATGCCGCAGGACAAGGTCGGCCAGATCATGGAGGAGATCAGAGGTCCCGCCGGCCGCACCATGTGGGACAAACTCGCCAATGTGAACGAGACGGTGCTGGCGAACTATCTGAAGAACGAATACCCGCAGACCGTGGCCGTGGTGCTGTCGAAGATCAAGCCGGAGCATTCCGCCCGCGTGCTTGGCGCCTTGCCGGAAGAATTCGCGCTGGAAGTCGTGCAGCGCATGCTGCGCATGGATTCGGTGCAGAAGGACATCCTCGACAAGGTCGAGAAGACGTTGCGGGTCGAGTTCATGTCGAACCTCGCGCGCACCGCCAAGCGCGATGTGTACGAGCACATGGCGGAAATCTTCAACAATTTCGACCGCCAGACGGAAAGCCGCTTCCTCACGGCGCTTGAAGAGCGAAGCCGCGACAACGCCGAACGCATCAAGGCGCTGATGTTCACCTTCGAGGATTTGGGCAAGCTCGATCCTGGTTCCATCCAGACGCTGCTGCGCCATGTCGAGAAGGACAAGCTGGCGCTGGCGCTGAAAGGCGCCACGGATACTCTGCGCGACGTGTTCTTCTCCAACATGAGCGAGCGCGCCGGAAAAATTCTCCGCGAGGACATGGAAGCGATGGGGCCGGTGCGCCTCAAGGATGTCGACGATGCCCAGATGCGCATGGTGAACGTGGCCAAGGACCTCGCCAACAAGGGCGAGATCATGATCGCCAACAAGCAGGGCGAAGACGAGTTGATCTACTGATGAGCGCGGCGACCAAATTCACTTTCGATACGGAGTTTCGCTCCGACGGCGACGTGCTGTCGCACGCCGCACGCACGCGCCAGAAGAAGAGCCTTACCCAGGAGGAGATCGACCAGCTCTGCGCCAAGGCGCGGGAGCAGGGGACGACGGCAAGTGCGGTTCGTGCTCAGGAAGCCACCGCCGAGGGCGCGCTGCAGGCGGCGACCGCGGTCCGCGAAGCCATGATCCGCGTGTCGCTCGATCTTGAATCCATCCGCGCCGAGTGCGCCGGTCTGGCGCTCCTGGCGGCCCGAAAACTCGCCCGGGCCGCCATCGCTGCGGCGCCCACCAGCGAAGTCGAAGCGGCGCTGCGTGATGCCATGCACCAGGCGATCGGCGAACCGCGCATTCTGCTGCGCGCCTCGCCGGAAATCGTCGAGGCGATCGCGCCTGCGCTCTCCGACATCGCGCGCGAAGAAGGTTTCGAAGGCCGCGTGCAAGCGACGGCCGATGCCTCTTTTCACAACGCCGATTGCCGCATCGAATGGCGCGGCGGCGGCGCCGAACGTGTCGAAGCCGCCATCGAATCCGCACTCACAGACCTCATCGCCCGGCGCTTCTCGGCGCCTCGCGCGATCCCTGACAGAGGACAAGGCTCATGACCGGCAATAACGAAATCGAACTGGCCGATCTCGCATCGGGCCCGGCTGCGCCAGGCGATGCGCCCGCGCTGCTGCAAGGCGACAACGGCCAACCGGCGGACACCAAGCGCAGCGCTTCGGATCTCGAAGCCGTGTTCGATGTTCCGGTGACGGTGTCGGCCGTTCTCGGCAAGTCGGGCATGGAAGTGAGCCAGCTCTTGAAGCTGAGCCGCGGCACCATCGTCGAGCTCGACCGCAAGGTCGGCGAAGCCATCGACATCTACGTGAACAACCGCCTCGTTGCGCGCGGCGAAGTGGTGCTGGTCGAGGATCGCCTCGGCGTCACCATGACTGAAATCATCAAGGCCGGACAGTCGTAAGGCTGACGGGAAGGAGCAAGGACCATGCGTCTACTTATCATCGGCTCGTTGCAAGGCCAGATCGGCGCGGCCACCAAGATCGCCATGGATCGCGGCGCCAAGGTGACGCACGCAACCGATATCCAGCAGGGATTGGCGGAACTCCGCTCCGGGCGCGGCGCCGATCTCGTGTTCTGCGATGTGACCTACGACATCGGCACCTTGGTGCGCGCGCTGGCCGCGGAAAGAATCTGCACGCCGGTGGTGGCTTGCGGCATCGGCACCGATGCGCGGCGCGCCGTGGATGCGATCCGAGCCGGCGCCAAGGAATACCTGCCGCTGCCGCCCGATCCGGAGCTGATCGCAGCCGTGCTCGCCGCGGTGGCCGACGAAAGCCACCAGATGATCTACGAAGATGACGCGATGCGTTCCGTCATCGCGCTCGCCGATCAGGTGGCGGGCAGCGAAGCCTCCATCCTCATCACCGGCGAAAGCGGCACCGGCAAGGAAGTGATGGCGCGCTACATCCATCGCAAGTCGGCGCGCGCCGACAAGCCGTTCATTTCGGTGAATTGCGCTGCGATTCCGGAGAACCTGCTCGAGTCCGAATTGTTCGGCCACGAGAAAGGCGCCTTCACCGGCGCCATCGCGCGCCGCGTCGGCAAGTTCGAGGAAGCCAATGGCGGTACGCTCCTGCTCGACGAAATCAGCGAGATGGATGCGCGCCTGCAGGCGAAGCTGTTGCGCGCCATCCAGGAGCGTGAGATCGATCGCGTCGGCGGCACCAAGCCGGTCAAGGTCGACATCCGCATCGTGGCGACATCGAACCGTGACCTGGCCGATGCCGCGAAGCGCGGCACCTTCCGCGAAGACCTGTTGTACCGCCTGAACGTCGTGAATTTGCGGCTGCCGTCCTTGCGCGAGCGTCCGAAAGACATTCTCGCGCTGGCCCGCCATTTCTCGCACAAATACGCGGAAGCGAACGGCGTGCCGTTCCGCCCGATTGCTTCGCCGACCGAGCGTCTGCTGGTGAGCCATGCCTGGCGAGGCAATGTGCGCGAACTGGAGAACACGATTCACCGCGCCGTGCTGCTGGCAAGCGGAACGGACATTTCGCCGGAGGCCATTCGCTTGCCCGACGGCACGCAGGTCGGCGCGCAGAGCATTCCGTCTGGGCTCGTCTCAGCGGCCGTGCAGGCGGCCACCGTTGTCGCCACGCGTGGGCTGGTCGGCCGCACGGTCGCCGATGTTGAGCGCGACCTGATCCTCGATACGTTGGATCATTGCCTCGGCAACCGCACCCACGCGGCGAACATCCTCGGCATTTCGATCCGCACCTTGCGCAACAAGCTGCGCGAGTATTCGCAGGCCGGGCTTGCCGTTCCGCAGCACGGCGAAGTGCGCGCGGCGGCGGGATGATGATGATTGAGCATTATGAATTACCTCCCCCTCGTGGGGAGGTCGGAGCGCGCAGCGCTCCGGGTGGGGGGCGGAAGCCAACGAAATCCCCCCACCCGGCTCGCATCGCTTCGCTCCGCTCGCCGACCTCCCCACAAGGGGGAGGTATTTCGAAATGACAGATACAACGATCACCCCCGCACCCGGCTTCCTTGCGAACTTCAATGTCGCGAGCCTGACCGGCTACCTCAAGCGCAGCGACCTCGCGCTCGCCATCGGCATCATGGCGATCCTGATCGTGCTGATCGTGCCGCTGCCGCGCTGGATGCTGGACGTGTTCCTCGCGTTCTCGCTGTCGCTGTCGATCCTCATCCTGATGACGGCGGTGTTCGTGAGGAAGCCGCTGGAGTTCAGCTCGTTCCCGACTGTGCTGCTCATCACCACGATGCTGCGGCTGGCGCTGAACCTTGCCTCGACGCGCCTCATTCTCAGCAACGGCGCGACGGGAACGGAAGCCGCCGGCTACGTGATCCAGGCGTTCGGCCATTTGATCATGCAGGGCAATTTCGTGATCGGGCTCATCGTGTTTGCGATCCTGGTGATCGTGAACTTCGTGGTGATCACCAAGGGCTCCGGCCGCATCGCGGAAGTCGCGGCGCGCTTCACCTTGGACGCCATGCCCGGCAAGCAAATGGCGATCGACGCCGATCTTTCCTCCGGCCTCATCGACGAGAAGACCGCGCGCGAACGGCGCAAGACTCTTGAGTCGGAATCCAATTTCTTCGGCGCCATGGACGGCGCCAGCAAATTCGTGCGCGGCGATGCCATCGCCGGACTGATGATCGTCGGCATCAATGTCATCGGCGGAATCATCATCGCGGTTGCGCAAAAGGGCATGAGCTTCCTCGACGCGACGCAGACCTTCACGCTTCTCACGGTCGGCGACGGCCTCGTCAGCCAGATGCCGGCGCTGATCGTGTCGACCGCCGCCGGCCTCATGGTGTCGAAGGCCGGCGTCGAGGGTGCCACCGACAAGGCGCTGATCGGCCAGCTGTCGTTCTATCCGCAGGCCCTCGGCATGGCATCGGCCGTGATGGGCGTCGTCGGCGTGCTGCCCGGCATGCCGACTCTCGTGTTCGTGGCGCTTTCCGCTTTGGTCGGCGGTGCGGCATGGATGGCGTACAAGCGCAAGGATCAGGCGCGCGTCGAAGTCGAGCAGCGCGAAGAGAAGGCACGCGTCGACGCAACGCCGAAGGAAGAGCCGATCGCCACCGCGCTCGCCATGGATCTGCTGCGTGTCGAACTGGGTTATGCGCTGTTGCCGCTGATCAATGACGTGCAAGGCCACCGCATCACCGATCAGATCAAGGCGCTGCGCCGCCAGCTGGCGCAGGAGATGGGCTTCGTGATGCCGCAGGTCCGCATCCTCGACAACATGCAACTGGGCGCCAACGAGTACCGCATCTCCGTCAAGGAAGTGGAATCCGGCCGCGGCGAGCTGTTCCCCGGCAGCCTCTTGTGCATGGACCCGCAGGGCCGCGCCATCGATCTGCCGGGCACGCACACGACCGAACCGGCGTTCGGCTTGCCGGCGACGTGGGTGTCGCAGGTGATGCGCGACGAGGCATCGTTCCGTGGGCTGACGGTTGTCGATCCCGGCACCGTGCTCACCACGCACCTGACGGAAGTGCTGAAGGCCAACATGGCCGAACTGCTGTCCTATGCGGAAACGAAAAAGCTACTCGACGAATTGCCTGCCGAGCAGAAGAAGCTGGTCGACGACATCATTCCCTCGCAAATCTCGGTCACTGCCGTGCAGCGCGTACTGCAAACCTTGCTTGGCGAGCGGGTGTCGATCCGCGATCTGCCGGCCATCCTCGAAGGCATTGCCGAAGCGTCGAGCCACACGAAGAATCCGCTCTATATTACCGAGCATGTGCGCGGCCGGATCGCGCGTCAGCTGTGCCATCAGTATCTTTCGCCAGGCGGCTACTTGCCGCTCGTCGCGCTGTCGCCGGCGTGGGAGCAGGCGTTTGCGGAATCGATCATGGGGCAAGGCGAGGAGCGGCAGCTCGCCATGGCGCCGTCGCAACTGCAGCAGTTCATCCATGCCGTACGCGAGCGCTTCGACGAAGCGGGACAGAAGGGCGACGTGCCCGTGCTACTCACCAGCCCGCAGATCCGGCCGTTCGTGCGCTCCATCGTGGAACGCTTTCGCTCGCAGACGGTGGTGATGTCGCAGAACGAAATCCACGCCTCGATCAGGCTGCGAACGCTGGGAACAGTCTGATGACGGCGCCGCTCGGCTCAGCACGCTCAACTTTCCCCCTCCCCTTGTGGGAGGGGGCAATTCGAACCTGCGCAGCAGGTGAGAATTGGGGGAGGGGTGTGTTGAAGCTCGCACACCCCCTCCCCCGAATTGTCTCGCTGCGCTCGCAATTCGCCCCCTCCCGC
>DASYBT010000035.1:0-2422 GCA_036500585.1 Rhizomicrobium sp. | reverse complement strand
AATCAGGACACGATGGACCGCCACCTCCGCCTGCTTACCGCCGGCGGGGCCGTCCTCTACAACGCCGACCAGATCAAGCCGGGCCCTCACGCCGACGGAGTCCAGCTCTGCCCGGTTCCCGTTTCGCAGCTCGCCGACATCAGCAAGAACAAGGTCGCGCAGAATACGCTTGCCATCGGCGCGGCCCTCAGCATGATGGGCATCGGATTTCCCGCGCTCGAAAGCGTGCTCGCCGAGCAGTTCCGCAAGAAAGAGCAGAAGATCATCGACGAAAACGTCAACCTCGCCCGCGCCGGATACGAGTATGCCTCGCAGCACTTCAGGCCCTTCGCCTGGCCGCTGCCCATGACGGAAACGAAGTACGCGGTCCTCAGCGGCAACGCCGCCATGGCCATGGGAGGCGCAGCCGCGGGTGTGAAATTTTACTCCGCCTATCCCATGAGCCCGTCCACAGGCGTCCTGCACTGGTTCGCCGAGCATGCGCGCCAGGCCAACATCATGGTGCGCCAGGTCGAGGATGAAATCGGCGTCATCAACATGGCCATCGGGGCAGCGCATGCCGGAGTTCGCGCCATGTGCGCCACATCGGGCGGCGGCTTCGCGCTGATGAGCGAGGGCCTCGGTCTCGCCGCGCAGGCCGAGATCCCCGTCGTCGTCATCGACTGCCAGCGCGCAGGCCCGTCCACCGGAGTGCCCACCAAGACCGAGCAGGGCGATCTCTGGCAGATGCTCGGCGCAGCCTTCGGAGACTATCCGCGCGTTATCGCCGCGCCACTCGACATTGCCGACTGCTTCAAGCTCATCCCAGAAGTTTTCAACATCGCCGACCGCTTCCAATGTCCCGGCATCGTGCTCTGTGATTTGCTGCTCGCGGAAGGCCGTCTCAGCGTCGATCCAAAAGAAATCGACTTCTATCCCAAAATCGATCGCGGCGAGCTCATCTTCTCTAACGGCATCGAACACGAAGCCTATCAGCGCTACAAGATCACCGAAAGCGGAGTTTCGCCGCGCGCGATTCCCGGCATTCCCGGCTTCACTCACACTGTCTCCAGTGACGAGCACGATGAAGACGGCGTGCTCATCAGCGATGAGTTCACCAACGCCACCAAGCGCCGCGCGATGATGGAAAAGCGCATGCGCAAAGTGGACGGCATCGCCGCGTCGGTGCCGCCGCCGCAGCTCCACGGCCCCGCAAACGCCGACGTTACCCTTATCGGGTGGGGTTCCACCTACGGAGTTATCGACGAAGCCTGCGAGTTGCTGCGCGATGCGGGGATCTCGGCAAACTATTTGCCCATCCGCTGGCTCGTCCCGCTGCATGGCGACGCCATCGTCGACCTGCTCAAGAAGGCGAAGCACACCATCATTGTCGAGAACAACTACAGCGGCCAGTTTGCCCGCTACCTGCGCAGCGAAACCAGCTTCGTCCCCAACGGACACATTCGCAAATACGACGGCGAGCCTTTTATGCCGCACCACATTGTGGAAGCGGTAAAAGAACAGCTTGCCGGGAAAACGAAACTATCCGTGCCCACCCACGAAGTGATGGTGTAGCAGTCTAAACATTCAGGGAGAATCAACAATGGCGACTGAAGTAGCGGCTCCGAAACCGACAATAGCGGAATTCAAAGGCAAGGTCGATCCCGATTGGTGCCCAGGCTGCGGCGACTACGGCGTGCTTGCCGCGGTGCAGAAGGCGCTGGTCGATCTCCAGATTCCCAAACACGAAGTCGCCACCATCAGCGGCATCGGCTGCTCCTCGAATTTTCCCGGCTTCATCGACACCTACGGCATGCACACGCTCCATGGTCGCTCGCTGCCCGTGGCCACCGGATTCAAAATGGCCAACCACGGGATGACGGTCCTCGTCACCGGCGGCGACGGCGACGGCTTCGGCATCGGCGCCAACCACTTCATGCACACCATCCGCCGCAACGTCGATCTGACCTACCTCGTCATGGACAACCAGATTTACGGCCTCACCACCGGCCAGACGTCGCCCACCAGCCGACTTGGCATGAAGACCAAGAGCATGCCGCACGGCAGCATCGAAGCCCCCATCAATCCCATCTCGCTCGCTCTAGCCGCTGGAGCC
Organism: Rhizomicrobium sp.; assembly: GCA_036500585.1. Lineage (GTDB taxonomy): Bacteria > Pseudomonadota > Alphaproteobacteria > Micropepsales > Micropepsaceae > Rhizomicrobium. The sequence goes on along the minus strand of DASYBT010000035.1, from coordinate 327 downwards.
ACATTTGTTGCTCGCGGCTTCAGCGCCGAACAGAAACACCTCACCGAGCTCATCAAGCAGGCCATCGAGCACAAGGGATTCTCGTTTCTCGATGTCTTCAGCCCTTGCGTCACCTACAACAAGGACAACACCTTCCAGTGGTTCCGTCCGCGCGTCAAAAAGCTTGAAGAGAACTCTGCCTACGACTCCAGCGACTGGAGCATGGCCATGGAAAAATCGCTGCTCTGGGGCGATGAAATCCCAATCGGAAAATTCTTCGAGCGCACCGATGTGCCCACGCTGCACGGGGCGGAGCCCGTGCTCGCGTCCGGCCCGCTGGTCCATCAG
>DASYBT010000034.1:0-7704 GCA_036500585.1 Rhizomicrobium sp. | reverse complement strand
CCATGCCGGCCTCCATACCCAGCCCGCATCTTGAATCTGACTCGCGCCTCTTTGGGAATCCCCTACCGATTCACAAAAGGCCGATCACGCTCTAGTGGTTCAGCAGCTTCGACGCCGCGGCGTGGACGCGCGGGTCGCCGGCGGCGAGCACCTGGCCGCCATCGCTGCAATCGCCGCCCTGCCAGTCGGTGATGATGCCGCCGGCGCCTTCCACCAGCGGAATGAGCGCCGCCACATCCCACCGCTTGAAGCAGGATTCGACAATGACATCGACGAAGCCGAGCGCCAGCGCGGCGAACACGTAGCAATCGCCGCCGAAGCGGCTCATGCGCACGGCGCCCTGCACGCGCTTGAGCGCCGCGGTCTCGGCGGGCGTGAAATAGGCATCAGGATGCGTGGCGCACAGCACGGCTTCCGAAAGCGAATTACATTCGCGCACGCGCAAGTCCGTGCGCGCGCCGCGATCGATCATCTCCGCGTTGCCGTTCACGCCGATGAAGCGTTCGCGCAACCAGGGCTGATCGAGAATGCCGAGCACGGGCCGGCCCTCTTCCTCCAGCGCAATCAGCGAGCCCCATTCGTGGCGGCCGGTGATGAAGGCGCGCGTGCCGTCCACCGGGTCGAGCACCCAGCGCAATCCGTTGCGCGAGGGCTTCTCGCCGAATTCCTCTCCGAGGATTCCATCATCGGGCCGCTCGCGATCGAGAATGGCGCGGATGGCTTCTTCGGCGCCGCGATCGGCCGCCGTCACCGGATCGAACACCGACTCGCCCGCCACCATCATCGGCTTGGTCGCCACGTCCAGCCGCGTGCGGAACAAGGGCCGGATCACCTCGCCAGCGGCATCCGCCAGCCGGTGCGCAAAGGCGATGGTTTCGGCGTCGATCATGATTTCGTTTTACCTCCCCCTTGTGGGGAGGTCGATGCGGCGGCCCCGCACTTAATGCGGGGCGGCGCATCGGGTGGGGGGCGAATTTGGCTCGATCTCACCCCCCACCCGATTTGCTTCGCAAATCGACCTCCCCACAAGGGGGAGGTAAGCTCGCTACTCGCTATTCGCAAAAAGGGGGATCCAACCATGAAATCTGTCGTCGTCACCGGGGCATCGACCGGAATCGGCTGGGGCTGCACCAAAGTGCTGACCGGCCACGGCTTCCATGTTTTCGGCAGCGTGCGGAAAGAGGCCGACGCGGCGCGGCTGCAGTCCGAGTTCGGCGAAAAATTCACGCCGCTGCTGTTCGACATCACCGACGAAGCGGCCGTGTCGCGCGGCGCCGATCAGGTTGCGGCGGGGCTTGGCGGCGAGACCTTGGCGGGCCTGGTCAACAATGCCGGCATCGCTGTCGCCGGTCCGCTGCTCTATCTCAAGCTCGACGAACTGCGCCAACAACTGGAGGTGAACGTCACCGGCCAGGTGATCGTCACCCAGGCCTTCGCACCGCTCTTGGGCGCCGATCGCTCGCGCAAAGGCAAGCCGGGACGCATCGTGATGATTTCATCCGTCGGCGGACGGAATGCCAACCCGTTCATGGGGCCGTACAATGCGTCAAAATTCGCCCTGGAAGGCTTGTCGGAGTCGCTCCGGCGCGAGCTGATGCTGTTCGGCGTCGACGTCATCGTGGTGGCGCCGGGCGCCGTGGCGACGCCGATCTGGGCCAAGGCCGAACAGGTGGACATCAACCAGTACGCCAACACGCCTTACATCAAGCCGCTCGAACGCATCCGCACCTACATGCTGGACCGCGGACCGAAAGGGCTGCCGCCCGAACGCATCGGCGAAGCGGTGTACCGCGCGCTGACGCTTCCCCATCCCAAGGTGCATTACACGGTCTCGCCCGATCGCCTGCAGGAAGTCATGCTAGGCCTCCTGCCCAAACGCATGGTCGACAATCTCCTCGCCGGCCGGCTCGGCCTCAAGCCGGGGAACTGATGTCACTCCCATCGCCGCCAATGCCGGATGCGTCACCGGTCCATTCGTGGAACGAGTGGGATCCGCTGCGCCAAGTGATTGTCGGCTCCGCGCGCGGCGCCGCCGATCTCGGATTCGAGCCGGCGTTTTCGCCCTACTGCGATGCCGGCGATCCGGCGCGGCAATTTCGCGGCGGCCCGGTTCCGCAACCCGTGCTGGACGACGCCGAACGCCAGCTCGATGGCCTCGCCGAAACCTTAGTGCGACTGGGCATCGCCGTGCAACGGCCCGACCCGGTCGATCAATGCACCGCGGTGCGGACACCGGACTGGGCGATTGAATATGGCCGCGCCACGGTTTGTCCGCGCGACGTGATGCTGGTCGTCGGCAACGAGATCATCGAGGCGCCGATGGCGCAGCGCGGGCGCTATTTCGAATTCCGCGCCTATCGTAGCCTGATCAAGTCGTACTTTCGCAGTGGCGCGCGCTGGACTGCCGCGCCGAAGCCGCTGATGAGCGATGCGCTGTATAACGGGCGCGCTCCGTTCGACATGAACCGCGCGCCCCTGCTGACGGAGTTCGAACCGGCCTTCGATGCTGCCTCGTTCGCGCGCTTCGGACGCGATATTTTCTGGCAGCCCGACATGGTCAGCAATGAATTCGGCGCGGCGTGGCTTGCCCGTCATCTTGGGCCCGAATTCCGCATCCACACCGTGCGGTTTCGCGAGCCGGTGCCGACGCATATCGATACCACCCTGGTGCCGATCCGCCCCGGCCTCGCCTTGGTCAACCCGCAGCGGCCTTGCGTCGACGACGGGCTGGCTGTCTTCGCGCGCAACGGATGGCGGCTGGTCGACGCGCCGGCCTCGGTGCGCACCGGGCAGGCGCCATCGCGCGAAGTCAGCAACTGGATCTCGATGAACATCCTGATGCTGGACCCGCACACGGCAATGGTCGAGGAGGCCGAGCTGCCGATGATGGCGCTGTTGAAGTCGCTGGGGTGCGATGTGATTGCGGTGCCGTTCGCATACGTCTACCCGCTCGGCGGCGGTATCCACTGCGCCACCTGCGACATCCGCCGCGACGGCACGCCCGAATGCTACTTTCCCGAGGGATGACGGATCCGGCAAGTGATGTACGTACGCTTGTAGTTACAGTGGGGGCAGGATAGCATGGCGGAAGACACGCTGAAGTTTGAATGGGACCCAAAGAAGTCGGAGTCCAACAAACGAAAGCATGGACTGACGTTCGAGGATGCCGTTCAGGTTTTCTATGATCCGCTGCGGCGGCTTGAGATGGAAGGTGACGAACATGGAGAAATCAGGTGGCGTACGGTCGGAGAGATCAGTGGAGTACTCCACATCGTCTCCCACACGATCCGTGAAGAAGGCCAAACGGACGAAATCGAAATCTACCGGCTCATCTCGGCACGAAGAGCCACGCCTCGTGAGATTCGAATTTTCAGGGAAGCGTCCTAGGCTGACTAAAGAGCAGCGCGAGCGGCTGGCGAAACTCGCGGCAATGCCGGACGACCAGATCGACTTCAGCGACATTCCCGAAGTCACCGAGTTCAACGGCGTCGTCCCCTGGATGGGCAAGAAGAAAAGCGTCACCATCCGCCTCGATGAGGACATGTTGAAGTGGTTCAAGAAGCGGGGCAAAGGCTGGCAGACGATGATGAACTGGGTGCTGCGGCTCTACTACGCGAGCCATCGCAAGGAAGGCGTGAAGGTCGGCCGCCCCTAACTCTACTCGGCCTCCGCCCGGGCGCGCTTGCGCAGATGGGGGACGAGTTCGCGCTTGCGCAGGCGGATGGATTGCGGCGTCACCTCGACCAGCTCGTCATCCTCGATATAAGCGATGGCCTGTTCGAGCGTCATGGGCACGATCGGCGTCAGCCGCACCGCTTCATCCTTCGAAGTCGTGCGGATGTTGGTGAGCTGCTTCGCCTTCAGCGGATTTACGTCGAGATCGTTATCGCGGGAATGCTCGCCCACGATCATGCCCTGATAGATCTTGGTTCCGGGCACGACGAACAGCTTGCCGCGCTCTTCGAGATACCACAGCGCATAGGCCACCGCCTCTCCGTCGCCGGTCGAGATCAGCACGCCGTTGCGGCGGCCTTCCATCGTACCCTTGTGCGGCGCGTAGCCGTGGAACATGCGGTTGATGACGCCGGTGCCGCGCGTGTCGGTGAGGAATTCGCCGTGATAGCCGATGAGGCCGCGCGACGGCGCAAAAAACACCAGCCGCGTCTTGCCGGCGCCGGTCGGCCGCATGTCCTGCAGCTCGCCCTTACGCATACTGATCTTCTCGATCACCACGCCGGCGTAAGGGTCGTCGACATCGATGGTGACTTCCTCGATGGGCTCGAGGCGCTCTCCGGTCTGCTCGTCTTTCTGAAACAGCACGCGAGGACGGCTGATGGAAAGCTCGAAGCCTTCGCGGCGCATGGTCTCGATCAGCACGCCGAGCTGCAGTTCGCCACGGCCGGCGACTTCGTAAGCGCCCTCGCCCGTCTCGTGCACCTTGATGGCGACATTGCCTTCACCTTCGCGCAGCAGACGGTCGCGGATGACGCGGCTCTGCACCTTGGTGCCTTCGCGGCCCGCCAGCGGTGAATCGTTCACCGAGATGGTGACGGCCAACGTGGGCGGATCGATGGGATTGGCGGCAATCGGCTCAACGATGTGGAGGTCGCACAAGGTGTCCGCAACTGTCGCGGTCTGCAGTCCGGCAATCGCCACAATGTCGCCGGCTTCCACCCGCGCCACCGGAACCCGCGCCAGGCCGCGGAAGGCGAGCAGCTTGGTCACGCGGGTGCGCTCGATCTCCTTGCCCGTGCGGTCGATGGCATGGATCACCCGGTTCACCGTGATGGCGCCGCTTTCCACCAGCCCGGTGAGAATGCGGCCGAGATACGGGTCCGCCTCAAGCGTCGTCACCAGCATGGTGAACGGGAATTCATCTCCCGCACGGGCAATCGCCTTCGGTTTGGGAACATCTGCGACAATTCGGGCAAAGAGTGGCGACAGGTCCCTGCGATCATCGGCGAGATCGGCAACCGCCCAGCCGTTGCGGCCCGACGCATACAGCACATGGAAATCGAGTTGGTCGTCGTTCGCCTCCAACGCCAGAAAGAGGTCGAAGATGCTTTCGAGCGTCTCTTTCGGCTGCGCGTCCTGGCGATCGATCTTGTTGATGACGACGATGGGTTTCAGCCCCAGCTTCAGCGCCTTCGACAGCACGAACTTCGTCTGCGGCATGACGGATTCCGCTGCATCCACCAGCAGCACCACACCATCCACCATCGAAAGAATGCGCTCGACCTCGCCGCCGAAATCCGCGTGGCCCGGCGTGTCGACGATGTTGATGCGGGTGCCTTCCCAGTCGACCGATGTGCACTTCGCCAGAATGGTGATGCCGCGCTCACGCTCGAGATCGTTGGAGTCGAGCGCCCGCTCCTCCATGTGCTGGTTTTCGCGCACGGAGCCCGACTGCTTAAGCAGCTGGTCGACCAGGGTGGTCTTGCCATGGTCGACATGGGCGATAATGGCGATGTTGCGGATATCCATACGAACCGGCGCTTTCGGGGGCCGGCGCTTATAGACGGGCCAGCCTTGAGCCGCAATCGCTGCCGCGACCGGCCGTCGCGCCAACGGGAATGTGACAGCGAAAGGGCTTGGAACCCGCCCAAGACCTGCGATTTACGTCTTACGGAGTGCCGCGCGGCCCTGGCTCCCCCGCGCAATGCCCGAAGCGCGTGTCCGCCATTAACGCTTCACAAGGTTTCAATCCATGCCTGCCATGCTAGGAAGCCGCCCGGAGCGCCCATGTTCGGCCAGTGCGGGATGCGCATCCCGCGCGGGTTCGCCCGCGGCTCAGGGCCGGCTCGCGCTGCCAGGATTTGATTGAATGGATACTCGCACCCCCCGTTCCTACGAACTGGCCGAGGACCGGCCCGATGTCCGGACGCGGCTTGGGCGCACCAGCCCGCGCTTGCGCATCATCGGCGCCGTGGTGCTGGCCGTCATCGTCGGCCTGCTGATCTGGTCGTTCTTCATACCGGACAACAGCAAACGCGAACTGCCGCCGCCTCCGGTTCGGGTGGGGCAGGTCGCTGTTCGCCCCGTCACCATCATGGAGCACACCACCGGCACCATTGTCGCCAACGCCACCGTCAACGTCCTGTCACGCGTCGAAGGACAGGTGATTTCGACGCCGTTCACAGAGGGCCAGATCGTCCACAAGGGCGATCTGCTGTTCCAGCTCGATCCGCGCCCGTTCCAGGCGGCGGTGGAACAGGCTGTCGCGACGCAGAACCGCGACCAGGCTTCGCTCGTCAGCGCCGAGCACGATGCGGTGCGCTACCAGGCGCTGGTGAAGCAGGGAGCCGTCTCGCAAAGCCAGGCCGACCAGTTCACGGCGCAGGCAAAGGCGCTGGCCGCCACCGTCGTTGCCGACAAGGCCAATGTGGATGCCGCGCGTCTCAACCTTCTTTATTCCGCAATCCGCGCGCCGATCGACGGCAAGACCGGCCCGATCCTCATCCAGCTCGGCAATGTCGTGCCGGCGAACGGCACGAATCCGCTGGTGGTGATCACGCAAGTGCAGCCGGTGAAGGTGTCGTTCTTCCTGCCGCAATCGGAGCTGCCGCGCATTCAGGACCAAATGCGCAGCCATCGTCTGTTCGCAACCGTCGAGCCGCACGATGCGGCGCAAGACAAGATCACCGCACCCGTCGATTTCATCGGCAACGCCGTCGACAATGCCACCGGCACGGTCGAGCTGCGTGCCACGTTTGCGAACCAGGACTACCACCTCGTTCCGGGCCAGCTGCTCGATGTGTCGGTGTCGCTGGCGCAGGTGCCGCATGCGTTGAGCGTGCCGCGCGAGGCCGTCAACACCGGACCAAACGGCCGCTACGTGTATGCCCTGACCAAAGACAACGTCGCGCAGATGGTGCCGGTGAACGTCATCTATGACGACGGCCAAAACGATGCCGTCGACGGCAAGCTTCACACCGGCGATCGCGTCATCACCGACGGACAGCTGCGCGTCATTCCCGGCAAGCCAGTTGTCATCGCCAAGGGCAAGCCGCCGCCGCCGGTGAACGCGGGCAATCCCGGCTCGGCCCTATGAACATCTCCGAAGTCTTCATTCGCCGGCCGGTGCTGACCATCCTGTTGATGGCCGCGATGATCATCTTCGGCGTGTTCGGCTACATGAGCCTGCCGGTCAGCGAACTGCCGAACGTCGATTTCCCGACGATCACGGTGAGCGCGTCGCTGCCGGGTGCCGATCCGGAGACGATGGCGTCTGCCGTCGCCACGCCGCTGGAGAGCCAGTTCTCGACCATCGCCGGCGTCGACTCGATGTCGTCATCGAGCACGCAAGGTTCGACCCAGATCACCATCCAGTTCACCCTCGATCGCGACATCGATGCGGCCGCCGAGGACGTTCAATCCGCCATCTCGGCGGCGTCGCGGTTGTTGCCGCCGCAGATGCCGTCGCCGCCGACCCTGCGCAAGGTGAATCCGGCCGACCAGCCGATCATGTATCTGGCGATGGGTTCTCCGTCGCTGCCGCTGCAGGAGGTGGACAAGTACGCCGAGACCTTGCTCGCGCGTCAGCTTTCGACCATCAGCGGCGTGGCGCAGGTGAATGTCTACGGCTCGCAGAAATATGCCGTGCGCATCCAGGCCGATCCGTCGGCGCTGGCGACGCGCGGCATCGGCATCGATCAGGTCGCAGCCGTTGCCAACGCCGCCAACCCGAACATCGCCACCGGCTCG
>DASYBT010000033.1:0-29958 GCA_036500585.1 Rhizomicrobium sp. | reverse complement strand
AATAGCCCACCGCCGCACCGCATCGTCGTCCGAGGCGCGGGCTTCGACCCATGATGAGGCCTCGCCCCGGCGTTCCTGCTTCCAGAACGGTGCCCGCGTTTTGAGATAATCCATCAGGAATTCGGCCGCCGCGAACGCCGCCTCGCGGTGCGCTGAGGCGGTGACAACCAGCACGATGTTGTCGTCTGGCTTCAAGGTCCCGATGCGGTGGATCACCGTGGCTCCGGCAACGGGCCAGCGCTTGCGCGCATCCTCCACGTGACGGGCGATCTCGCGTTCCGTCATGCCGGGATAATGCTCCAGGCTCATCGCGGTGACGCCGTCGTCGCCGCGCACGATCCCCGTAAAACTGACAATGGCGCCGGCGTTGGCGCATTGGCCCTTCAGCGCCGCGATCTCCGCCGCGATATCGAAATCTTCAACCTGGATGCGGATGCTCAGACTCATAACACGGGATATACTATAATCCTCCCCCTTGAGGGAGGGTCGAAATCTGCGAGCCCGCGAGCAGATTTCGGGGAGGGGTCAATGCCGCGATCAATTCGTCCGCACAATTTGCGGCGTCTGACGCTGAAGCGGGAGGTCGCGCAAAGCCTGAGGCTCAATCCCACTGATTTCGAACGCCTGCTTTGGAGACATCTACGGTCGAAGCGGATGGCGGGCTTTCGGTTTCGGCGGCAGCAGCCGATCGGCCCATACGTGGTCGATTTCTACTGCGCTTCGGCAAAGCTGATCGTCGAACTGGACGGAGGGCATCACGGCGAGGCCGAACAGCTGGCGCATGATCTGGCGCGTACAGAGTGGCTGGAATCGCGCGGGTACAAAGTGGTGCGCATTTGGAATGGTGACGTTCTGAAGCATCCGGATGCCGTTTTGGACTTCATTTGCCGCGAAGCTGAAGAGATGCGGCAGTACTTGTCAGCGACGCCATGACCCCTCCCCGAAATTTGCGTTCGCAAATTTCGACCCTCCCTCAAGGGGAGGGTTATTACATTTCACTATCCCCCCGTCACCGGCGGGAAGAAGGCGACTTCGTCGTCGGGCGAAACGGGTTCGTCCCAGCCGACGTGTTCCTGGTTGACCGCGGCGCGCAAGCGTCGCGTATCCGAGAACACCTCCGCAAAGGCGTCGCCGCGGGCACGCAGGTAGAGCGCGAGATCGTTCAGGGTGCGCACGGCTTCCGGCAGGCGGACGGTTTCTTCGCCGGTGCCAAGCTTCTGCCGCACCCAGGCGAAATAGAGGAGCGTCATGCCGTCTTGCCCGCCGGTTCGCGGCTGCGCGACTCTGCGGTGCGCGCGTCAGCCTTCGCGCGGCGCTTGGCTGGATGCAGATGCACAAGTCCGGCGCGGAAATAAGCATAGCCGGTACCGACGGTGAGCGCGGCCGCCACCCACAATCCGACATAGGCGATGCCGCTATAGGCGCTCGCGGCGTTGTCGGGGAGAAACTCCCATGCCAGCGGATCGAGGATCATGGCGCCGATGGCAACCATCTGGATGGTCGTTTTGAGCTTTGCGATGCGCGAAACAGGAACGCTCACCTGCGCGCCGGCGAGGAATTCGCGCAAGCCCGAGACCAGAATCTCACGGGTCAGGATCACCAGCGCCGGCACCAGCTTGAGCAAGGTCTTGAGGCCCGGTGTCACCTGGAACTGGTAGAACTGATCCACTGAACCTTGCGCCACCAGCATCATCAGCGCCACGGCCACCAGGATCTTGTCGGCGATGGGATCGAGCATGCGGCCGAAATCAGAGCCGGCGTTCAGCTTGCGGGCTGCGAATCCGTCCAGCGCATCGCTGGCGCCGGCGATGCAAAAAATGGCGAATGCGATCACCCGCGCCCATGTGCCGGGCAGCGCGAATAGCACCGCGAAGACCGGCACCAGCAGGATGCGGGAAACGGTGATGGCGTTCGGCAGATTGAGCATCGTTCTACTCTAACACTCCGGATCAGTCATTGGGGTGGAAGAAATCATAAATTTTCTTGGCCAGCGCCCCGCTGATTCCGTTCACGGTTTCGAGATCGCTAAGACTCGCCGCCGAAACCGCGCGCGCCGACCCGAAATGCTGCAGCAGGGCGCGCTTTCGGGAGGCGCCCACACCGGCGATCTCGTCCAGCGGATTGGCGCCGATGGCTTTCGAGCGCTTCTTGCGATGGCTGCCGATGGCGAACCGGTGTGCCTCGTCGCGCAGCCGCTGCAGGAAATAGAGCACCGGGCTTTTGGGATCGAGGCGGAACGGCTCGCGGGCCGGCATGTAGAAATGCTCGCGGCCTGCGTCGCGATCGGGACCCTTGGAGATGCCGACCACGGTGACGTCCTCGACGCCCAGATCGGCGAACACCTGACAGGCGACGGCCAGCTGTCCCGGCCCGCCGTCGATCAGCACCAGGTTCGGCCATTTGGCCTTGGCTTCGTCGGCTTCGTTTTCCTTCACCAGCCGCGAGAAGCGGCGCGTCAGCACCTCGCGCATCATGGCGTAATCGTCGCCAGGCGTCAGCTCGGCCGACTTGATGTTGTACTTGCGGTACTCGCCTTTCTCGAACCCGTTGGGGCCGGAGACGATCATGGCGCCCAGCGCATTCGTCCCCTGGATGTGCGAGTTGTCGTACACTTCGATGCGGCGTGGGCTGGCCTCGAGCCCGAAGGTTTCGGCCACACCTTCCAGCAACTCGCGCTGCGCGGAGTTCTCCGCCATGTGGCGAGCCAGCTGCTCGCGCGCGTTCTGCAGCGCCATGTCCATGATATCGCGCTTCTCGCCGCGCTGCGGCAGGTTGATCTCGATCCGGTAGTCCTGCCGCACCGACAACGCTTCCGCCAGCAGCGCGCGGTTCGGAACGTCGTGCGACAGCAGGATGAGCTTGGGCGCCTCGCGCTCGTCGTAGAACTGGCCGATGAAGGATTCAAGCACCTCGCCGGTCGCAAGCTCGCGGTCGTGGCGTGGGAAGTAGGGGCGGTTGCCCCAGTTCTGTCCGGCGCGGAAGAAAAACACCTGGATGCAGGTCTCGCCGCCTTGGTTGTGCGCGGCGAACAAATCGGCTTCCGCGAAGGTGGACGGATTGATGCCCTGATGCAGCTGGATGTGGCTCATGGCGCGGATGCGGTCGCGATAGCGCGCGGCGCGCTCGAAATCGAGCGACTCGGATGCGTCAGTCATGTCCTTGACGAGAATGTCCTGCACGGCGCGGCTTTTGCCGGTGAGGAACAGCCCGGCTTCGCGCACCAGTTCGGCATAGCCGTCGCGGTCGATCTTCTGCGTGCACGGCGCGCTGCAGCGCTTGATCTGGAACAAGAGGCACGGCCGCGTGCGCGATTCGAACACCGAGTCCGAGCATGAGCGCAGCAGAAACGCGCGCTGCAGGGTGTTGAGCGTGCGGTTGACGGCGCCGGCGCTGGCGAACGGGCCGAAGTAGATTCCCTTCGCCGACTTGGCGCCGCGGTGCTTCAACAGTTGCGGGAATTCGTGATCCTGCCGGAGCAGGATGTTGGGGAAGGATTTGTCGTCGCGGTAGGAGACGTTGTAGCGCGGCTTCAGCCGCTTGATGAGATTCGATTCCAGCAGCAGCGCCTCGACTTCCGAGGCTGTCGTGACAAACAGCATCTCGGATGTCTCGGCGATCATGCGGGCGATGCGCTCGGTATGGCCGCCGGTCTTGGCGTAGGAGGCGACGCGCTTCTTCAGGCTCTTCGCCTTGCCGACATAGAGCACGTCGCCTTTGGCATCCATCATGCGATAGACACCAGGCGCATCCGGCAAGGTCTTCAGATAGGCCTGGATGCGCGCCGGGCCCTTCAGCTCTGTCGAACTCAATTCCATGGGGCCGGATATATAGGCTCGCGTTGCGGCAAGCGAGAATGGCGGAACATCGGAAGGTGTGAGCCGTTCTGTTGGGGTCGGGGCATCAAGTGAGAGGATCGCCCGGAAATCGGGCGGCGCACGCATGAACCTGTCGCATCTAACCCCAATCCAGATCGCGATCATCGTTGCGGTCGTCGTCGTCATCGTGCTCGTGGTGGTGGGCCTCATCTGGTTCAGCCGGCGCATGCATGACCGCCGAATGCAGAAACGATTTGGCCCGGAATACGAGCGCCTCGTCGCCGAGATGGGCAGCCGGAAGAAGGCCGAAGCGCGCCTGATCGAGCGCGAGCGGCGCGTCTCGCAGTACGATATCCGGCCGCTCAGCGAGGCGGACCGCGCCCGGTTCATGCAAGCCTGGCAAAAGGTTCAGGCGCGCTTCGTCGACGATCCGGGCGACGCGGTGGATCAGGGCGACGCGCTGCTGAAAGATGTGATGACCAGCCGCGGCTATCCGATGGCCGATTTTGATCGCCGCAGCGCCGACCTTTCGGTGCATTACCCGATCGTCGTGCAGAATTACCGCGCGGGAAGAGACATTGCCGTCCGGCATCGCGACGGAAAGGCCTCGACCGAGGATCTCCGTCAGGCCATGATCCATTACCGCACGCTGTTCGAGGAGCTGGTCACGGACGAGCGTGTGCAGGACAGCCGCGCGGCGGCATAGAATGCCAGATCGCGCGGGGCCCTCATGCGCGAGCCGCGCATGGACTTCGAGCCCGGGCGATGTATAGGACACCCCAGTTGCTCTCTCTGGAGGTCCCTCATGCCGCTTTCGATGTACCGCGCTTCGGCGCCCGTTCTTGTTACTGCCCTTAACGGCCTTGGCGTCATTCTCGACAAGGGTGCGGCGTTTGCCGAAGCCAAGAAGATCGATCCGTCCGTCCTGATCAACGCGCGGCTTTATCCCGACATGCTTCCCCTGTCGCGGCAGGTCCATATCGCCACCGATGTCGGCCGGCGCGGCATGGCGCGGCTGGCGGGTACAGAGCCGCTCAGCATTGCGGACGATGAAACGACCTTCGAGCAACTGAAGGCGCGCGTCAGCAAGTCCATCGAATACATCGAGTCGTTCCCGCCGGAGCAGATCGACGGTTCGGAGGAGCGCCGGATCACGGTGCCGATGGGAGACGAACAGAAGACATTCGCGTGCGTGGATTACCTGTTCCGCTTCGTGCTGCCGAACGTGTTCTTTCACGTGACAACCACTTACGCGATCTTGCGCCACAGTGGCGTGGAGCTCGGCAAGCGCGACTTCCTCGGCGAGATCTAATAGGCTCGCGCGGGGCAGTGCTGGGGGCGCGATGATCTTCCGGCAGCTGTTCGATCCGGTCTCCTCGACCTGCACCATGAAAAAATGGGGTGTGCCAAGATGAATTACACAGAGAAAGAACGTGCGCGGCTGACTGTCATCTGCATCCTCATGCTCGGCGCTATGGCGATGCAGGGCGAGGAGGCGCAGGCAAAGAAGGCGACGGAAAGCCTCCTCTACTCCTTCACGGGCGGGAATGACGGCTCAGCTCCAGTTGGCAGCCTTTTCAGGGACAATGCGGGCAATTTCTACGGGACGACCTCTGCCGGCGGAGTGGGAGGTTACGGCACCGTGTTCAAGCTCGCGCCGGATGGCACGTTGACGACACTCCACGCCTTCACGGGGGGCAAGGACGGCGGTGAACCTCGCGGAGGCCTTGTTTCCGACAGTGGTGGCAACCTCTACGGTGTAGCGTCAAGCGGGGGCACCATCGACGCAGGAACCGTGTTCAAAATTGCGCCTGACGGCACGTTCTCCGTGCTGCACAAGTTCGGCAAGAAAAGCGGGGACGGCGAGCGTCCTATGGGCAATCTTGTCGCCGACAGCGCCGACACTCTTTATGGAACGACCGAGGGAGGCGGTGCGCATCAATGGGGCACCGTCTACAAGATAACACCTAGCGGCAAGGAATCCATTTTGTATTCCTTTTGCAATTGTTCCGACGGAGGCGGGCCGGACGCAGGGTTGCTCAGGGACGGCGAGGGCAATCTGTATGGCACGACCGGTGACAACAGCGGCGGAACTGTTTTCGAGCTGACACCGAAGGGAGTGGAGACTGCGCTCCATACTTTTACGGGGGACGACGGCGAGACGCCGCAATCTCCGTTAATTGCCGACGATTTGGGCAATCTATACGGAACGACATTCTACAGCTCGAATGGAGCCGGTCTCGTATTCAAACTGGCACCAGATGGCACCATCACCACATTGCACGCTTTCGACGGGACTGACGGTGCCAATCCTCGCGGCGGACTCTTCATGGATAGCCACGGCCGACTGTACGGCACGACAACGACGATGGGAAAGAACGGCCACGGAAACGTGTTCGCGTTGGGGCCCCAGGGCAAGTTTTCGGTTGTTTACAGTTTCCGCGATCGTGGATACCCGGAGGCGACGCTGACGCCAGATCCAACGGGAAACCTCTACGGCACGGCCGAGTCAGGCGGTGCAAATGGCATGGGCAGCGTGTTCGTGCTGAGTGTGGCGCAGTAAGCGGCTCCGCCAGTTCGAAGGGTTGCGTGAAAGCGGCGCCCGATGGCTTCCCGCCCAAATTCGGTGACGGAGGTCATGCAGCAGCGCGGAAACGGGCCCGCTGACACCACCTAGTCCGGAACGCCCTGCCTCACCGAAGGGTTGAAGAAGGGAGATGCCTGTGCTCTCCCGCGACGACACCACCTCCGCGCGATCTCTGGTCGAACGCCTGCGCACGGCCGGCGAAAGGCTACCGGCTCCCGACGCACACGACTTCGGCGGGATGTTCGCGCGGTTTGGCGGTGCGCGCGTGGTGCTGCTGGGTGAGGCAACGCACGGCACCGGCGAGTTCTATCGCGCTCGCGCGGCGATCTCTCGCGAACTGATCGAGCATCACGGCTTCAACATCGTGGCGGTGGAGGCGGACTGGCCGGATGCTGCGCGCATCGACCGCTTCGTGCGCCATCGGCCGCATGCGCCGAATGAGGAGCAGGCGTTCGCACGCTTCCCCACCTGGATGTGGCGCAATCGCGAGGTGCACGATTTCGTCGATTGGCTGCGCGCGCACAACGAAACACGCGCTCCGGACGCGCGCACCGAATTTCGCGGGCTGGATGTCTACAGCCTGCGCGCCTCGATCACGGCGGTGCTGGCGTATCTCCATCGGGTCGACCCCGGCGCGGCGAAAGAAGCGCGCCGCCGCTACGGCTGCCTGACGCCGTGGCAAGACGAGCCGGCACGCTATGGCCACCGGGCGATGATGGGGTCGGAAACCTGCGAGCGCGAGGTGGTGGCGCAACTTCGCGAATTGCTGCAGCACCGGCTCGACTATGTTGCGAAGGACGGTGAGGAGTTCTTCGATGCCGAGCAGAACGCGCGCATCGTGCGCGCGGCGGAGGAATACTACCGCATCATGTACCATGGCTCTACCGAGTCGTGGAATCTGCGCGACCGCCACATGTTCGACACGCTTCAGGCGCTGATGCGGCGGCGCGCGAACGCCAAGGCCATCGTGTGGGCGCACAATTCGCACATCGGCAACGCCGCGGCGACATCCATGGGGTGGGAAGGCGAGTTCAATATCGGCGAACTGTGCCGCACGGCCTACGCGCGCGATTGCATCGCCATCGGCTTCGGCACCGATCGTGGCACGGTAGCGGCGGCATCGGATTGGGACGAGCCGATGGAGATCAAGACCGTGCTGCCGGCGCGCGAGGATTCGTTCGAGCATCTGTTCCGAGCGACCGGCATCTCGCGCTCGCTGACCGAGTGGCGCACGAAGAATGAAGTTTTGCGCGCACTGTTGGGCGAGCCGCGGCTCGAGCGCGCCATCGGTGTCGTTTATCGCCCGGATACGGAATTCTACAGCCACTATTTCCGCGCCGTGCTGTCCGAACAGTTCGATGCGTTCGTGTGGTTCGAGGAGACCCGCGCCATCACGCGCCTGCAAGGCGCGGACATTCCAAATTCCGCGCCGGACACTTATCCGTTTGGGTTGTGACCGTCTCTCTCCAATCGTCATCGCCCGGCCGAGCGGAACAGCGAGGTCCGGGCGACCCATTTTGACTTCTCGTCACCATGAAAATGGGTCACCCGCATCGCTCGCGAGAAGCTCGCGAGCGGGTGATGACGATGTTGGTTGTGGGAGAACTATGGTCGCTGCCGTTCGATTTCGATGCCGGCGGATTCCGCGCCGGGAAGCGCATGCAGCTTCTCCACACGCACGCGTGCGGTGCGGACGCGGGCATCCTCGAAGCAGGCGACGGCAATGCGCGCAGCCAAGGTCTCGGCGAGATTGATATGGCCGGCTGGTGGCAATCTCGACCGGGCATCATCCTCGATCTGATGCTGAACGGCCATTGACGTTGCGGCGTTGCAATCCCGCCGCCGGTGCGCCGGGGCCGTCCCTCATATGTCCTTCGGTTCCGTGATCCTGCGCGGGATCGTGAACAGGATCGGCACCATCAGCGCATATACCACGGTGATCGCGACGATGCACACGCCGAAGCCGCCGAAATGCGAATAGAGCCAGGTGCCGAGCACGTCGCCGAAGCGCACGGCAATGTAATAGAGCGCGCCGGACATCATCACGGTGGTGCCCTCAAGGCCATCCGGCGAGGAGCGGATGATGAGGTCGATATAGGCAGCCGTGGCCACGCCACCCATCGCCCCCATGGCCGCCGCGGCGATCAGCGAGCCGGTGACGGTGTGGATGAAAAAGAGCGGGATCGCCTGCGGCACCGCCACCAGCGTGCCCCAGAACAAGAGCGTGCGCAGGCTGAAACGCCGGCACAGCCAGCCGAACAAAATAAAGAACGGCACGAAGCCGGCGACAAAGATCGTATACCAATCGGCATAGGCGGCATCGGAGGCATGCAGGGTGTTCTGCAGATAGAATTGCAGCGGGGTGTTGTAGCCTGGCGCGAAGCTCCACAGAAACCAGATCGCCATCGCCGGGTAGAACGGCCAATGATTGACCAGCCGTCTGATGTCCGACAGGCGGCGGCGTGGCGGCGCATCCTCCTCGCCATGCAGCCGCGCAAAAATTCGCTTGGGGTGCCACAGACCGAATAGCGCGATGGCAGCCATCGCCGCCGCACCCATCAGGAAGATCAGGTGCGCGGCCCGCGTCGCATTGTTGCCTTCGAGCTGGTCGCTGACATAGCCGCCAAGGAAAAAGCCCGCCAGCATGGGCACGTATTCAGCTATCTGCCACACCGCGGCGACCTGACCCGACATCTGTAGCTGCTTGCCGATCACCGCCGACAAACCCGCCTGCCCGGCCGCCACGAACAGCATCGCCATGGTCGTCGCCGTCAAGAGCGTGAGCACGGTCGCATTGCTCACCGGCAGCAGCATGAAGCCGAGATAAAGCACGGTGCCGAGGCCGCCGAACAGGAGGAGAAAGCCGCGGTCCTTCAGCCCGAACGGATTGAAGGTGTCGCGCACGAAGCCGAAGACGAAGGAGAGATAAAGTGGGATGCCGGCGATAAGGCGGAATTCTGCCACCCCTTCGGCCGACAGATGCAGCTTGTTCTTGATGAAGAAGCTGATGGGAATGTCGATGAAGCCGATATAGGGCCTGGCGAACGTCATCAGCACCAGAAGTGTGCCCAGATAGGTGAAGATCAGTGCCCGCGGCGGATGCACCACGGCGGCACCTCCGCTGCCTTGCGGCAGGGGCGTAGACGCATCCGCTGATGTCACGAAATCCTGCCGGTGAGATACGTCACGCGGGCCAAGCTAGGAGATTGCGGCCGCCACCGCAATTGCGCGAGGCATCAACGCTCCCGCTCGATTTCGACGCCGGCGGATTCCGCGCCGGGCAGCGCATGCAGCTTCTCCACGCGCACGCGTGCGGTGCGGACACGGACATCCTCGAAGCAGGCGGACGCAATGCGCTCCGCCAGAGTCTCGGCGAGATTGATGTGGCCGGCCGCCACCAAGGTGCGGATCTTCGCGGTGATTGCCTCGTAGTCGACCACGCTGTCCAGCTTGTCGTCGAGCACGACGGCCTCCTCGACCGCCAGATCGACATTGATGCGCACCGGCTGCATCTTGCCGCGTTCGTGTCCGTGAATGCCGATATGCGCCAGCACTTCCAGATTGCGGATGAACACATGGCGCAGGGATTTGCCGGCATCGGCCATGCGCAACGGTTGGGAGTTGGTGCTGGTCATCGTTCGCTGCTCAGATCGGCCGGTTTCCACATCAGGTGCTGGCCGCCATCGACCACGATGGTCTGGCCGGTGACGGCGCGGGCATCCAGCAGATAGCGCACGGCATCGCAAATGTCCTGCGGCTCGGAGCCGTGGCCCAGAATGGTGGAGGTGCGCTCACGCTCGAAATGGGCGGCGGACTGGCGCGCCGCCTTCAAGGTTGGCCCCGGCGCCACGGCATTGACGCGGATGCGCGGCGCCAGCGATTGCGCCAGCGTCAACGTCAGCCAGTGCAGACCGGCGCGGCTGACGCCATAGGAGAGGAAGTCCGGCGAGGGCTGGAACAGCCGCTGGTCTAGCAGATTGACGATGGTCCCGTAGCCGTCGCGCGGCAGTTGTTTTGCAAAATTTTGCGCCAGCACCAGTGGCGCGCGAAGGTTCACGTTGAGGTGCTTGTCCCACGAGGCGCGATCGGCGCTGTACCACTGGTCGTTCTCGAACACCGACGCGCTGTTGATCAGTGCCGTAATCGGACCCAGTTCGGCCGCGGCGCGCGACACGATGGTCTCCACCTCATCCTCATGCACAAGATCGGCTTGCACCAGCGCGGCTTTGGTGCCGGCCGTGCGAACGTCTTCGCAGGTCACGCGCGCTTCGCGCTCCGACGCATTGTAGTGGAGCGCGATGTTCCAGCCGTGTCGCGCCAGATCGAGCGCGATGGCGCGCCCCAGCCGTTTGGCGGCACCGGTCACAAGCGCGGTCTTTTGATCAGGCATTCCAATTCCTCATACACCGAACCCTCCCCTTGAGGGAGGGTTAGTTGCGGGTGGGAGCCGGTTCTCAAAATTGAACTCCATCGTCATCGCCCGCTTTATGCGGGCGACCCATTTTCTTCTTGTCAAACGGAAAAATGGGTCACCCGGATCGCGCGGGAAAAAGGCGCGCGACCGGGTGATGACGTTTGGTTTGGAGAAGCGGTGTCTACCCCACAAACCCAATCAGCTGCTTCACCTCGTCCATGATCGGCGTGGCAATCTCTCGTGCCTTGTCGGCGCCAGTGCTGAGAATGCGGTCGATCTCAGCCGGATCGGCCAGCAGCCGGCGCATCTCGGCGGCAATCGGCGTCAGCCTGGCGACGGCGAGATCGGCCAGCGCAATCTTGAATTCGGAGAATTGCTTGCCCGCGAATTCCGCGATGACGCGCTCGCGCGGGACATCGGACAGCGCCGCGTAGATATTCACCAGATTGTCGGCCTCCGGACGTCCCTCGAATCCCTTCTCCGACTCCGGCAGCGGATCGGGATCGGTGCGGGCTTTCCGGATCTTCTGCGCGATGGTGGCGGCATCGTCGGTCAGATTGATGCGCGAATAATCGCTTTCGTCCGTCTTCGACATCTTCTTGGTGCCGTCGCGCAAGCTCATCACGCGCGTGGCATGTCCGACGATCACCGGCTCCGGCAGCGGGAAGAAATCCGGCACGTCGTAGTCGCTGTTGAATTTCTGCGCGATGTCGCGCGAAAGCTCGAGGTGCTGGCGCTGGTCTTCGCCGACCGGCACATGCGTCGCCTTGTAGACGAGAATGTCCGCCGCCATCAGGATCGGGTAGGTGTAGAGCCCGACGGATGCGCGCTCCTTGTGTTTGCCGCTCTTCTCCTTGAACTGCGTCATGCGGTCGAGCCAGCCCAGCCGTCCGACGCAATTGAACACCCAGGCAAGCTCGGCGTGCTCTGGCACGCGGCTCTGGTTGAACAGCACGCTCCGCTTGTGATCGACACCGGCCGCAATATACGCCGCCGTCACTTCGCGCGTCGCCGCCGCCAATTCCGCCGGATGGCGATAGGCAGAATCCTGAGTGATGGCGTGCATGTCGACCACGCAATAGAGGCACGGCATCTGATCCTGGATCTTCACCCAGTTCTTGAGCGCGCCCAGATAATTGCCGAGATGCAGGGTGTTGGTCGGCTGCATGCCGGAAAGGACGAGCTGGGCGTGCGTGGACATGGCAGAAATCCGGTGGCGGAAAGGGCCGCGTTATGCAGACAAGCTGACGCGAAGGCAAATCCTTTGCTAGCGTGTGGTTGGGCTTCTTGGGGATTCGGCGATGCGGATGTGGTGGAGCGCTGCGGTGATCGCGGCGGCAATGTTCACGGCGGGGCAGGTGGCGGCGGACGACAGCACAGCGGCGCTGGGTGGCGGCGGAATTGTTTTCACGAAATCCGCCGATGTGCGGATGGCGAAAGAAGACCTGCGGATCAGCCCCAATGACGTCCGCATCCGCTATGAATTCGTCAACGACGGCAAGCGCGACATCGATACCGTCGTCGCCTTCCCGCTGCCCGATATCGACGCGTACGAATTCTTCGGCACGCCGATCGGCCGCGTCTCCAGCGATCCGGTGAACTTCGTCGATTTCCGCGTGGTGGCGGATGGCAAGCCGGTTCATCCTGTCATGGAGCAGAAGGCGATCTACAAAGGCCGCGATGTCACGGCCATCGTGAAGTCCGCGGGGCTGCCGGTGAATATCGTCGTGGGGCAGAATTATCAGCGGATGGACAAGCTGCCGGCTGCGCAGCGGAAGAAGCTCACTGCCGCCGGCATCGCCGAATATGACGGCGACAACGGCATCGCCAAATGGACGATCCGGACACGCTTCTATTGGAACCAGCGGTTCCCCGCCGGAAAGACGGTGGTGATCGAGCACACTTACCTTCCCATCATTGGCGAGGCGTTCTTCACCGATCTCGATCTCACGCCAAAAGCGGGCAGCAAGGATGATGGGTGGAAGAAGCCCTACTGCATGGACGACAAGACACTGTCCGCCACGGCCGCGCTGCTGAAGGCGCACAAGGCCCGCGACCAGGACGAGGGCATGCTCAATGCGCAATCGGTGGACTTCATCCTGAAGACCGCGAACAACTGGAAAGGCGGCATTGGCCGATTGCACCTGACGATCGACAAGCTGGCGCCATCGAACATCCTGTCCTTGTGCTGGGACGGCGCGCTTAAGCGCACGGGGCCAACGACATACGAAGCCGTGCGCGAGAATTTCGCTCCGGCCAGCGACCTGAAGTTCGTGGTCCTGCGCTAGGGCCGTTTGCGGCGGAAAAGCGAACGCATCAGCAAGGTCAGCCAGCCGACCGGATGCGTTTGCGGATACTCCTCCACAAGATGGACCGGAACCAGTGTCCCGAGCATGATTCCCGACACTCCGAAAAACACCGTACACGGAGGATACGCCTGTTTTGCGACGGCGCAATGACAGTTTTCCGTGTGCGGACGATTCAGCGCTTTCACTGGTTAAGGCTTGATTAACCGTCACGCGGCGTCGCTTTCTGCCGACCAGGCGGAAATCGGCGCGCTCCTGCGCGGTCCTTTGATGCCGTAATGGGCTGCCAGCCGGTCGAGCGCGAGCGCCAGGACGACCTTGCCGCTGCGCCGCGGCCAGCCGCGCTGCTCTTCGCTTGCTTCCAGCCCTCGCAACGCGCAGCACACGTCGAACAGAAGATCGGAAAGCCCCGGACCCATCGTGCGCATGGCGGCGGAGAACCGTTGCTTGGCCGCGAGAACCGCATCGCTTATCAGCGCTGCGCTGTCGGCGCCGCGCCCGCCGCCGCTCACCACCGGTGCGGACCAGTCACTGCACACGCGCGGTTCAAGCCGCGCGATCGTGTAATCGCGGCGCAGGCGCTCGCCGGCTTCGTGCTGGATGGCGGTGATGCCGCCGCGCGATTTCAGCCAATCCAGCGGGGATTCCGCCTCGTTGACGGTGACCACGCGCTCTTCGCCTTCGTCATCGCGGATGGTACGCAGCGCAAGCACTTTGTGCTGAGCGGCGAAGTCATTGTCGGGCGCTTCGCCAGTCGCGAAGATGTGGCCCTCGCGCGAGAGGATGAACACATTGGCGGAGTCCGGCAGCGGCGCGATCCAGTTGCGCTTCTCGAGTTCCTTGATCAGCGCAGCGGGGACCTTTGCGCGGTTGCTGCTGCGGACCCTGGCATTGAGCAGCTCCCACCGGTTTCCCCGCTGCACCAGACGCGTGCCGGGCTGGGCGAGCTGGCGCAGGATAAGGCGCGCCTCGCGGGCGATCTCGTGCTCAGTGAGCGCGCTCATGCCGGCACCTCGGTCGCGCGGCGGACAAGCGTTTCCAGCCAATCGATGGTGCGATTGAACGCCGGATCCTGGCGGCCCGCTTCCACCTGTTTGCAGGCATGGGCGACGGCCTTGTGGTCGCGGCCGAAGGATCGCGCCACGGCCACCGGCCCTACCTGAAGACTGACGCGGGCGAGGTACATCGCCACCTGCCGGGCCCTGCTGACGTTCCCGGTGCCACGGCCTGGGCGGCGCAAGGTCTCGACATTGACACCGTAGGCGTGGCCCGCCACCGCCTTTGCCAGCCCAACCCGGTTTTCCGCGGCGCTGCCCTTTATCTTGTACATTTGCCACTCCACATGAATTTCGTCCGAACTACCCACGATAGGAGCGCGAATATACCTCAAATTCACCGGATGAGAACATAACAGGAAGAAATATTTGGCGTGTGCACGAGAAAGTGCAGGCATTCTGCGGATTTTATACCGAAACTTTCACGGATTCGTCTTTGGTTTTGGATTACCGAAAGGACCCGTTCCGCGCGGTCGCGCGGCTGAGCCAGCCGGAATTGGCGGTGCCTGACAGGATACCTGCTCCCCCGACTCGAGCTGAAGGGGCTTTGGTGGTGAATACGTGTACTGCCACCATACTTTGCGTATTTGAAAATCGGCCGTTTCGTGTCCCAGCCAATTTGGACAACTCGTGTGTACTGTTCGTCTTGTAAATTGGATTTGAAACTGTATCGTTTTTTGGGGCGGGATTTTTGGGGCAACAAATGCGTGGCGTTGGCGCAGCGTTTTTCGTTGCATTTCTTATTGAATTGGTCTTTTCCGTCGGCACTGCTGACGCCGTAACGTTCAAAACAATTTATTCCTTTTGCGCAGAGTCCAACTGTGCCGACGGTGCACTGCCGAATGGCGGCCTCGCAATGGACGCCGATGGAAATCTCTATGGAACGACACAGCTTGGCGGGTCCGACGGGCACGGTATGATATTCGAACTTCAACCGGGGCAGCGCGGTAAGTGGAATTATAAGCAACTCTGGAGCTTCTGCCACCAGCAGCAATGCAAGAAGGGAAATTCGACAGTCGTCCCGGTGATCGTGGACAACGCCGGAAACCTATACGGAGCTGGTCCGGCGACGACGGGTAAAGACGACCAAGAAATTTTCAAATTGTCTGCGGACGGCACGTATGCAACGCTCTATCAGTTCGATACGAATGCGGGCCCGGATGGCCCCTTGACCTACAGGCGGGCAGCGCCCGGAGCGCCTTATGATGGCCGTTCATCGTTATCCGGCACTCTCGGCTCCGGCGTGTTTTCCCTTACCCCCATTAATGGGGGCTGGACCGAAGCCACCGTCTACGAATTTTGCTCGCTGCCGAATTGTGAGGACGGCAACGATAGCGTCGCGCCACCGCTGCGTGGCTATCATCATCGGATCCTCGGAACGACCGTAACTGGAGGTCCAAACCAGAATGGCGGCGTGATCTATGAGATCAAGAAAGATAAGGGACAATGGATCGAACAGGTCTTGCACAATTTCTGTAGCCAGTCGGGATGCACGGACGGATCGCAACCGCGCGTTTCAGTCGCCGAGGACAAGCCGGGCAACATTTTCGGTACGACCGCAACCGGAGGGCAATTTGGCCAGGGCGTCATCTATGAGCTCTCCAATACCAACCAATTCAGTGTTCTCTACAGCTTCTGCAGCAAGAGCTTTTGTCCGGATGGAGCTGCACCGCAGGCGACAGTCACGTTGGGACCCGATGACAATCTTTTCGGCACGACTTCGGGCGGTGGAACGGGCTACGGTGTCCTTTATTGGCTAGCCCCAGGTCAGCTGATTGTGTTGCACACATTTTGTAGCGAATCCGGGTGCTCTGACGGCGAGGTTCCGACTTCGCAGTTGCTGATGGACCACAAGGGCCGTTTGTTTGGAACGACACGCGGCGGCGGAAATGGCAGTGGCGAAGGCACTGTCTTTGAGTTCAAATTCTAGTTCCGTCAACGCACCGGCGAAATCTTCGGCGAGGTGCTGTCGGAGAACGCGCGCATGCTGGCGCTGTGTCACCGGTCTCTGCTGCAAGGTGGAATTAGCCGGCGACCGCACCGTGCGGGTCAGCCTTGCGCTGAACTGAGGGCCATCTCATAAGGCAGACATGACCTGCTCCCTGATGATGACATCCGATCCGCGGACCGTGCCGGAAAGCGAGACCGTGGGCGAGGCGGCGCGCATCCTCGTCGAGCACCGCTACAACAACCTTCCCGTGGTGGACGCCAACGGCGCGTTCGTCGGCATGTTCGGCATCTATGATCTGATGAGCCTGTTGATTCCCAAGGTCGCGCTGGCCGGAGGCCTGATGCCCAATCTGCGCTTCATGAGCGACAATCCGGAGGAGTTGCGCGCGACGTTTCGGGAGGTGAGCTCCCGGCCGATCGGCGAAGTGGCCGAACGCGACATGCCGGTGCTGCATCCGGATACCCCCGAAATCGAGGCCCTGCGCCTGTTCTGCCGCGAACGCACCACCCTGCCCGTGGTCGAGCGTGAGACGAAGAAGCTCGTCGGCATCGTGTCGTACTGGGATGCTGTGCGCGCAGTCACCGGCCTGAGCCGCGAAGCGTGACGCTCACTCGGTCATACCCTCCCCTTGAGGGAGGGTCGAAATTGCGAGCGCATTCGAAGCGATTTCGGGGAGGGGGCGCTTTCAAAATCCAGCGACGTGACCCCTCCCCGAAAAATCTTGCGCTGACGCTTCAGATTTTTCGACCCTCCCTCAAGGGGAGGGTGTGTTTTACCTCCTGATCGACTCGCGCGCCTTCATGCAAAGCTACGACATCCATTCCTTTGCATTCCTCGCCGCGTCCGCGGCGCTGGTGCTCGTCTATGTGCTGGTCATCACCGAGTGGGTGAACCGCGCCGTCACGGCAGTGTTGGGCGCAGCCGTGCTCATCACAATCGGCGTGATCAACCAGCGCGAAGCGGTTGCCGCCATCGATTTCAACACGGTCGGCCTGCTCGTCGGCATGATGATCATGGTGGCGGTGGCGCGGAAGAGCGGACTGTTCGGCTATGCGGCGATTGCGGCCGTGCAGACGGTGCGCGGCTCACCGGCCGGAATCCTGATTGCGCTGGCACTGGTGACGGCGATCTTCTCAGCCTTCCTCAACAATGTGACGACCATCCTTCTCGTCGTGCCGGTCACCGTGGTGGTGTGCGGCCAGTTGAAGGTGCCGGTCTATCCCTTCCTGTTCGCGGAGATTTTCGCCAGCAACATCGGCGGCACCGCGACCCTGATCGGCGACCCGCCCAACATCATGATCGGCTCGGCGGCGCACCTGAGCTTCAACGCCTTCATCGCGAACCTCGCGCCCATCGTGATCGTCATCATGGCGATGCAGCTGGCCGTCAATCACATCATCTGGGGCCGCACCATGCACACGACGCCCGAGGCGCGGGCTCATGTGATGGCGCTGAACGCGCGTGAGGCCATCGAAGATTGGCGCCTACTGTGGTGGTCGCTGATCGTGCTGGCGCTTGCCATCATCGCCTTCATCTTCGAGGACCAGCTGCGCCTGCAGGCCGCCACCATCGCCATGTTCGGCGGCGCGCTGATGCTCTTGATCGACAACCTGCCGCTCGCCCATTCCGAGCAGACGAGCAATATCACAGCGGCGCTGAACCAAGTCGAATGGGTGACCATCTTCTTCTTTCTCGGCCTGTTCATCGTTGTGGGGGCGGTGGATCACGCCGGCGTGCTCGCATGGCTGGGGCACCTGCTGGTCGAATGGACCGGCGGCAATGTGCGGCTCGCGGCGGGCGGCATGCTGTGGGCTTCGGCGATTCTCTCGGCGATCATCGACAACATCCCCTTCGTCGCCACCATGATTCCGCTGGTGAAGGGGCTGGCGCCGACATTCGGCGGGGCGGTGGCGCTCGATCCCATCTGGTGGTCGCTGGCGCTCGGCGCCTGCCTCGGCGGCAACGGCACCTTGGTCGGTGCCAGCCCGAATCTGGTGGCGGCCGGGCTGGCGCAGAAGGAAGGCGTCGATTTCAGCTTCATGAAATTCACCGCGCTCGCCTTTCCCATGATGCTGGCCAGCATCGCGATCTGCCAAGTATATATCCTGTGGCGCTATTTTTGATCAGTCGGATTGCCCCCTCCCCTCCGCGGGAGGGGGCGAATTGCGAGCGCAGCGAGACAATTCGGGGGAGGGGGCGCTCGTGCTTCCCCACACCGGTCCCCCAATCCTCACGCTTCGCATGTTCGGATGCCCCCTCCCGCAAGGGGAGGGGGAAGACTAAACTCGTCGAATGAATAAACTCGTGATCCTGCTGTTCGCCACCTCCCTCTCCGCCTGCGGACTCATCGCCAGTCCGCAGCAGAAGGCGGAGGCGCGCACACCGAACTATCGCGCCGGCTATGACGATGGCTGTGCGGCGGCGAGCACGGAGGGCGCCAATCCGCGCGCCAAGCCCTATCGCGACGAGGCGCTGTTCAACACCAATCACGCCTATCATGCCGGCTGGGTGAGCGGGTTTGGGACCTGCCGCAATCCCGGCACCGGCAGCAACACAGGAGCGGGCTCAGCCTTCGACAATCCGGCGATGAACCCGCCGACGCCGCACTGAGGCGCACGCCATGCGTTCGGGTACCGCATCGCTTCTGCTTGCATCGGCGTCGCTGATCTCGGCGCAGGCGATGGCGGAGTCGTGCATGCCGGCGTTGCCTGGATTCGTTACGGCCCCCGCCTCGATTGGCGCGCCGCACACCTGCCTGCAGGATTATCCGCTAACGGCAGTTCGCCTCGGAGAGGAAGGCAAGGTCCGGCTGGCCTACACCATCAAGACCGATGGCACGATCCGATCGCCACGGGTGATTCAATCGTCCGGCTTTGCCGATCTCGATCAGGCGGCGCTGGATTGTTCGCATCGTTTCGTTTACCGGCCGGCCGTGAGCCACGGCAAACCTGTCGAAGTGCCGTGGCAGATCACGATTCAATTCAAGCTGACGGGTTGGGGCACGCAGCCCTATGTGGCCGCACCATCGCCGAAGCCGCATTCTCCAGCCCGCAAGCCGCAGAACAAGGCGAAGCCGAATCGCAGATGCACACCGGTGGCGATGCTGTCCAATCGCCCGCCGGCCTAATCCTTGGAAACCGAGTCTTCGCGGCGTTGGGCTTCGGCCTCTTCTATGTCGGCCTTCACTTGCGCAAGGCTCTTGGCACCCGACGCCTTGATGCGATCGACAATCGCGGACAGCGCGACGCAAGCCACTTGCCCGCCGTCGCAGGTGTGCGGCGCGCGAAGCGCAGTGCTCACTTGCGACGCAATCGATTCATTCTTGCCGGGACGGCCGAGGCCCAAATCCGGCTCGTGCGGCATGAGGACCGCCACCACCGCTATCCAGAAAATCGCCCGCAGGATCATTTCCGCGCTTTCCCGCTCGTATAACGGGAAGGCTAGGCCCGCGCATTTGCAGGCGCCTCAACGCGATCGATAAAATGCGAGCAAAACCCCGCCGAATGCGTTGCTTTACTTATCAGGAAAAATACGGGGTTCGAGGGAACCAAAAGGCTCGAATCAAATCAGCCGCGAATTTGAAGGGTAATTTGTTCAAATTGTCTGAACTTCAGCCCGCGGGCCAAAGGAGTTCTGCTGTGAAGCCTTCACCTTCGCGACTGCTGACGGACAACGATCCGCCGTGCAGTTCGGCAAGCCCCTTGACCAGCGGCAAGCCGAGGCCGGCGCCATCGTGGTGGGTGCTCATGCTGCGGCCGACCTGCTCGAACGGCTCCAGGATGCGCGCGAGGTCGGCTTCCGCCACGCCCGGCCCATTGTCGGCGATCACGATGCGGACATGGGCGCCAAACCGGCTCGCCGACAAGCGCACCTGCCCACCCTCCTGGGTAAAGCTTACGGCATTGTCGAGAAGCTGGACGAGCACGTTGGTGAAGGCGTTCTCATCGGCGCGGACGCACAAGCCCTCTTCGCAACCTTCGACATCCATCGCGACGGATTTGCCGTCTGCCTTTTCGCGCAGCTGGTCGAGCGCCGTCCACAAGGTGGCGCCGACGGAGACCTCGACCGGGGTGATGGCGAAGCGGCCCGAGGCGATCTTGGTGAGATCGAGGATCTGGTTGATCAGCCGCAACAGGTTCTTGCCGGCGCCGTGAATCAGCCCGGCATATTCGCCAACCTGCTCGCCGCTGAATTGCTTCGGAGCCGTCTGCAAGAGGTCGGCAAACCCGATGATGGCGTTGAGCGGTGTCTTGAGCTCGTGGCTCATGGTGCGCAGAAGCGCGGTCTTGGCGGTGTCGGCTTCGGCTTCGGCCCTGCCGAGGCGATCCGTGAGATCGGCCAGATAGCTCGCCTGGCGCTCGGCATGGACCTGCGTTTTCGCAAGTGCGCGCTTGGTGCGCTCGAGCGCGCGCGTCTGCTCGTTCAAAGCGGATTCCACGCGATGGTGGTCGGTGACATTGGTGTAGACGGTGGCGCGGCCGCCGTCGCGCGTGGCGCGATCGCGCACGAGATACGCCTCGCCGGACGCCATGATCACGGTCAGCACGCCGGCCGGAGAATGGTGCGCATCGAGCCTGCGCGCGATCCAGGATTCCGCGTCGCTGTCGATCTGGAAACGGCCGCGCTTCACCGCGGAGCGCAGAAGCTCCTCGAACGGCGACTTCAGCGCCATCTCCGTCGAGCTGTGGCCATGGATCGCGGCGAAGGCAGAATTGCACAACATCAACCGGTCGTGGCGATCCCAGAACGCGAACGCGTCGGCCGACAGCTCGACCAGATCCTCCTGCCGCATCGCGCTGTGGCGTGCATAGGTGACATCGGTCCACAACGCGATCCAGCCGCCGGACTTGGTGCGGCGCGCCTTGATCTCGACAATGCGGCCGTCGGAGAGCGCGATGTCCCGCGGCAGGAATTCGCCTTCGCGCATCTGCTCGCGCCGTTTGGCGATGAAGTCGTCCACCGAACCGTCCGGCGGCACGACGTGGCCGGTTTCGACCTCCAGCCGGATCATGTCGGCATAGGAGAGCCCGGTCAGAGATTCGCGCGCCGGGAAGGCCGCGAAGAGGTAATTGAAATGCTGGTTGCAGTAGGTGAGCCGTTCCTGCGCGTCGAACAGCGTGATCGCCACGCGCAAGGTATCGAGCGCCCCCATCAGAGCGCCAGACACACCCGCCTCCGCGGCTTCTGCCGCGGCCACCAGGGCCAGTCTCGCCATATCCCCACCTTTTGAGAGGGAGTGTGGCATCCGGCGCTTTATGAAAACTTTAGAGAAATGCGAGCGGCGGTTCCCGAACGTGCCATGCTTAACAGGCGGTAAACGACGCGAAAATTATGTGTTGTGGATTAACGAACGAAATGAGGGGCGATTCAAGCTTCGTTAATTCTGATTGCGCAAGTATGGACGCGCGACGGCCTGGTTACGGGATACATGTCTGAAATTGAAACAACCGTGGGGGAGCAGAAAGCCGGTCGTAACCGCTTCATGCGCATCCAGGGCGCCAAGGCGGCGGTGGGTGCAGTTCTCGCCATCCTCTTCGTCATCGTGGTCGGCCGGCCGGACGTGACCGAGTCGATTGCCCTTGCGGCACTGCTAGGTCCCGGCGCGCTCGCCCTTCTTGCCTTCGCCAGGGTCCGCCTATCCACCCTGGAATCCGCCTCGCATGCCACCTTTGCAGCGATGGTGGCCTACCTCGCGCTGATCACCGGTGGCGTTGCTTCGCCCCTGATGATCTGGTTCGCCCTGGTGCCGGCGGAAGCCGCCCTGTCGGGCGGGCGCCGCTCCGTGATGAAGGCGGCCGTTGCCGCTGCCATCGCGCTGTCGTTCGTGGGCGCAGCCGAGGCGTTGCACGCGCTGCCGCCGGCCCGCCTTTTGATGCCGGCATGGGAATTCTATTGGGGCTCCGCGCTCGCGGCGATCGTGCAGGCGGCCTTCGTGGCCGCGGCTGCGCAGGAGCGGCAGCGCCGCGCCGACGAGGCGGCCGCCGAAGGCGCCGCCATGTACCGGTTCCTGGCCGAGAATGCGATGGACCTCATCACCTTGCACGGCAATGACGGCCGCATCCGCTTTGCCAGCCCCGCCGCGCGCGCGCTGCTCGGACGGGATCCCGATTCCCTGCTCAACATTGCGCCGGCCGCGCTCACGCACCCGGAGGACATGAATGTCCTCCAGCAGGTGTTCGTGCAGGCGAGCTATTTCGGCAAGTCGGCCGAGGCCGAACTGCGGATGAAGCGCGCCGACGGTTCCTATGTGTGGACGGAAATGCGATGCCGCCCGGCCGAGCCCATCGAAGGCGAAGAGGCCGAGATCGTTGCCGTCACGCGCGACATCAGCGAGCGGAAAGTTCAGGAGCGCGCGCTGATTGAGGCGCGCGATGCGGCCGAAAGCGCCAATCGCGCCAAGTCGCACTTCCTCGCCAACATGAGTCACGAATTGCGCACGCCGCTCAATGCCATCATCGGTTTCTCGGAAGTGATGACGCACCAGATGTTCGGGCCGGTGGGTTCGCCGCGCTACATCGAATATTCGGGCCTGATTCACGAATCCGGCGGCCATCTGCTCGAGCTCATCAACGGCATCCTCGACATGTCGAAGATCGAGGCCGGGAAGTTCGAGCTGTCGGAGGAATTGTTCGATCTTTCCGAGGTGGCGAGCCAGGCGATGAAATTCGTCAAGCTGCAGGCCGACCGCAAGGGCGTGGTGATGAAGACGGCCATCGCGCCGGAATGCAACGCGATCTTCGCCGACCGCCGCGCCGTGAAGCAGATGCTGGTCAATCTCGTCACCAATGGCGTGAAGTTCACGCCGCGCGGCGGACAGGTGAGTCTGTCAGCGATGCGCAGCGGATCGGGCGTGGAGATCGCCGTGCGCGATACCGGCATCGGCATCGCGCCGGAAGATGTGCGCCGGCTTGGACGGCCGTTCGAGCAGGTCGATGCCGCGCACACCAAGAAGCAGGAGGGCACCGGCCTGGGCCTGGCGCTGGTGAAGGCGCTCTCGGCATTGCATGGCGGCGAGGTGGTAATCGAATCGAAGCTCGGCGAAGGCACGATCGTACGGCTGCTGCTGCCCTATGCCGCCGTTACCGACCGCGGCGAACGCCTCGCGCCAGAGGATACGGTGGTCGCCCTGCGCGGCGCCGCCTGACCAGCCGGTCGTCCTCAAGAACGTCCGAAGGCCCCTCTCTCAGATCGGCAGCCATCCGGCTTCAAAAGCCCGAAAAAAGGATTATGTTGCGGGCAGAGTTGGAGATCGGCATGAGCCCGGTGGGTTTCGACAAGTTCCTGACATCATTGCCGGAAGGCCGAAGGAGCGGCAGCCTCGCCGGCACATCGCGCGCCAGCGATACGGACCCATCCGCATTTGCGGTGAAATCCGGCGCCAAGCCCACGGACCGGGTGCTGGTTGGATTGCGCAGTGGCGCGATGACAATGAAGGACATCATTCCGTTGACTAACAATTCGCTGGATGTCGCGCTGGAAACGGTGAACATGCTGAAGTCCCTGGGCTTTGCGAGCATGGACGGCGACAAGGTGAATCTGACAGATGCGGGCAACGCCGCGGCGGCGCTAATACAGGAATAGCATCGAGCTTCGGGGGAAGCTGTGGGTGGGGAAGCTGAGCGCTCGACTGGATTTCGGATCGCATCAAATATTGCACTGATCGTCGCCAGCATCGCGATCATGACGTGGATTGCGACAGCGCTCGACGGTCAGTCGGCGCAAAGCCAAACCGTAATGTGCTATCTGCTGTCGGGTGCGGCGGCGGGGCTGGTCGGTTACAGCGAACTTCTCTCTCGCTACAAGGACAGTCCGCTTCGCCTTTTTCAAACGCCGGCGACGATCACCTATGTGCTCGTCAACGTTGCTGCGGGCATCGTAGCGCTGGACATTATCCGAATCCTGCATGTGCTCCAGCCTGCGGCACATCAGCCACCGGATCCGGCACTGTGGCTGAAGCAAACGCTGCTTGCCTCGTTCGGCGCCATTGCCTTCTTCCGCACGTCGCTGTTCACGATTCGCATATCCGGCAGCGACGTCGGCATCGGGCCGAGCGCCATGCTCCAAGCCCTTCTGAACGCGGCGGACCGAATGGTCGATCGCGATCAGGCCAAGACGCGTGCTGCCGCCGTCAAAGCGGTACTGGCGAATGTCGATTATCAGCTGGCGCGCGCTCCCTTGCCCGCCCTTTGCATCGTGTTGATGCAAAACCCCGAGGCTGCCGATCAGGACGAAATGAAAAGGCAGATTGACGCTCTCGATCGCCGCCAGGACATCGGCGATGACAGCAAGATGCTGCTGCTGGGAGTTTACCTGATCCGCATTGTCGGAACGTCGGTCCTGCAGCGCTCCGTCGAAGCCCTCGGCACCCTGATTGCCAAGTCGGGAGCACCTCCTGTCAGGCAGTCTGAGATGGCGGCGCTGATGAGTACGCTCGATTATGCGAAGGCGAAGACTCAACTGGTGGACGCCGTGCTGAAGGCCGTCTCGGATACAAAACCGGAAGATGAAGACGCTGCGAAAGAACAAGTGCAAGCATTGGATAGCCGGGCCGATATGTCCGCCGACATGAAGATGGTCCTATTGAGCGCCTATCTCGTTCGCCTAGTCGGATTCGACAAGTTGAAAGAGCTGATCAAGGCCCAAGGGAAAGCCATTACCAAGTGATTTCCGGTTCCCGCTAACTTCAATCGAATCAGCCCTTTAGCGGAGGGAACTTTGTGTCCATCTTTTGCGTTGTTTGCGTTGCGTCGGGGCAGCTTCCCATCGGTAAGAAGGACGGCTTCGCCCCCGGCGCGCCGGAGATCATTTTGCGCCGCATCTTTCCATGACCGTCCAGCCGGAAACCTTACCCAAGGCCTCAGCCGGAATTCCGGGGCTTGATGAAGTCCTGTGCGGCGGCTGGGCGCGAAACCGCCTGCATCTGCTCGAAGGAAGTCCCGGCACCGGCAAGACCACCATGGCGCTGCACTTCCTGATGGCCGGCGCCGATCAGGGCGAGACGGGCATCTATGTCAGCCTGGCGGAAACCGAGCGCGAACTGCGGGACGGCGCGCGTTCGCATGGCTGGACCATCGCCGATAACATCGAGGTGTTCGAGCTCATCCCGCCGGAAAGCGTGCTCGATCAGGAGCAGCACCAGAGCCTGCTCTATTCGAGCGACCTCGAGCTCGGCGAGACGATGCAGCGAATCTTCGCCGCCATCGAGCGACTGAAGCCCAAGCGCGTCGTCATCGACAGCCTGTCGGAAATCCGCCTGCTGGCGCAAAGCTCGCTGCGCTACCGGCGCCAGATCCTGGCGCTCAAGCACTATTTCGCCGAGCACCAATCCACCGTCATCCTGCTCGACGACATGACGAGCGAAACGACCGACCGCGCGGTCCATTCCATCGCCCACAGTGTCGTGCATCTCGACCAGCTCGCGCCGGTTTATGGCGGCGAGCGGCGGCGCTTGCGCGTTCTGAAATGCCGCGGCCAGAGCTTCATCAGCGGCTATCACGATTTCACCATCCGCCTGGGCGGCGTGCAGGTGTATCCGCGGCTGGTCGCAGCCTCGCGCCGCGGCGATTTTGCCGGCGAGATCGTGAAGAGCGGCGTTGCCGAGCTCGATACGCTGCTCGGCGGCGGGATTGCCGCCGGATCGAGCACGCTCATTCTCGGGCCGGCGGGCACCGGCAAATCGCTACTCGTGCTGCACTATCTTTCTGCGGCGGTGGAACGCGGCGAGCAGGCGGGACTGTTCGTGTTCGACGAGGAGCTCGGCCTCCTGTTCAGGCGCGCCAAGCAGATGGGAATCGATCTTGCCGCCATGCGGGATTCGGGCAAGCTGTTCGTGCAGCAGATGGATGCGGCGGAGCTGTCGCCCGGCGAATTCTCCGAACGCGTCCGCAACCTCGTCGACCGCGAAGGCATCCGCATGGTCGCCATCGACAGCCTCAACGGCTATCAGTCCTCTATGCCGGAAGAGGAATATCTCGTCCTGCATCTCCACGAGCTGCTGCAATACCTGAACCGGCTGGGCGCCTCCACCTTCCTCACCGTGGCGCAGCACGGCATGATCGGCGAGATGCGCCAGACGATCGACGTCACCTATGTTGCCGACACCGTTATCATGCTGCGCTACTTCGAGGCGCTGGGGCGCGTGCGGCGGGCGATTTCCGTCGTCAAGAAGCGCACCGGCGCGCACGAAGACACCATCCGCGAATTCCGCATCGGTGACCGCGGCATGACCCTGGGTCCCCCGCTCGACGAATTCCAGGGCGTGCTGCGCGGCGTTCCCACCTATGTCGGCAAGGGAGCGCCTTTGCTTGCGAAGGATGCGTGAGCGGCGCGGCAGGGCAAACATCCGAGAGGACATTGATACTGGCGCCGCGCGGCAGGGATGCTGCGGTGGCCGTCAACATCCTGGCCGACGCCGGCCTGCGCTCGCATGTCTGCCAGACCTTGCACGAGCTGATTATCGAATTGCAGCGCGGCGCCGAGACCGCCATCGTGACCGAGGAGGCGACGCGCGACGTCGCTATACGTGACCTGTCGGGCTGGGTGAATGCGCAGCCGCCGTGGTCGGATTTTCCCTTCATCATCCTGACGGAGCATGGCGGCGGCATCGAGCGCAATCCGGCGGCGGCCGAACTCATGCGCACCTTGGGCAATGTGACCTTTATCGAGCGGCCATTCCATCCCACGACCTTGATCAGCGTGGTACAGACGAATTTGCGCGGACGGCAGCGGCAATATGAATGCCAGCGGCTGAATGAAATGCTCGAATCCCGCGTGCACGAGCGCACCGAGGAATTGGCCGCCGCCAACCGGCAATTGCTGAACCAGATCGAGGAGCGCGAGCGTGTTGAGGCCACTTTGCGGCAGATGCAGCGGCTGGAGGCGGTCGGCCAGCTCACCTCCGGCGTGGCGCATGACTTCAACAATCTACTGACGGTCGTGCTCGGCAATCTCCAGTTCCTCGAACGCGACCTGAAGGCAGCCGGCGTCGACAGCAAATCGCTGCAGCGGCTGTCCTACATGCGCACTGCGGCGGAGCGTGGCGCCAAGCTGACCGACCAGCTCCTCACCTTCTCGCGACGCAAGCGCCTGCAGCCCAAGCCCCTTGACCTGAACGATGCCGTTCTCAGCATGCGCGATCTCCTGCAAAGCACGATGGGCGGCAGCATCGAAATCCAGACGCGGCTGGAGACCGGCTTGTGGCCCGCCTTTGCCGACCCGACGCAAATCGAGCTCGCCATCCTCAACCTTGCCATCAACGCGCGCGATGCGATGCCCAAGGGCGGATGCCTGACCGTCTCCACGCGCAACGCCTGGCTGAGCGGCGGCGTCGGACCAGAAGACCCGCCGGCGGGAGAATATGTCGAGGTCTCGGTTTCCGACACGGGCACCGGCATGAGCGAAGACGTTCGGTCGAAAGCCTTTGAACCCTTCTTCACCACCAAGGAGATCGGCAAGGGATCTGGTTTGGGGCTCAGCCAGGTGCTTGGGTTTGCCAAGCAGTCAAGCGGCGGCGTTCGCATCGATTCGAAGCAGGGATCGGGCACGAGCGTGCGCATTTATTTGCCGCGCGCGGAGCA
Source organism: Rhizomicrobium sp. (assembly GCA_036500585.1). Taxonomy (GTDB): domain Bacteria; phylum Pseudomonadota; class Alphaproteobacteria; order Micropepsales; family Micropepsaceae; genus Rhizomicrobium. Next base: position 2,254 of record DASYBT010000033.1, on the reverse strand, counting down.
TCCCGCCGTGGAGGTCAAGGAGACGACCGCGCCGCCCGCCGAACAGGGCAACCCAGGCGGCACCATTCTGCTGGTCGATGACGATCGCGCGGTGCGCGACGTGACCGCGGCCATGCTGCGGGATCTGGGCTACGCGGTGCTCGAGGCGGGAAGCGGCGGCGCGGCCCTCGATATCGTCGAGCACGAGGGGCAGATCGATCTCGTCGTGATGGACTTCGCCATGCCCGGCATGAACGGCGCCGAAGTTGCGCGCCGGACCCAGGCGCGGCGGCCCAATCTGCCGGTGCTGTTCGTCACCGGATTTGCCGATCGCGCGGCATTGGCGGGCGTGGAGGAGGACCACATTCTCGGCAAGCCCTTCGCCAACCACGATCTGGCATACAAGGTGCGTTTCGCGCTGGCCCATCGGCGTGCCCGCAGTAGACCCTCCGTGCGCTTCGACGCCTGATCAGAAGGCGATCTGCGACCGCAAGGCGATCGTGTTGTAACGCTGGCCCACCTGCGCGTTGCTGAGCGTGCCGTGGCCGAAGCCGGCAGGAATTGTGCCGATGCGGCCAACGTCGACGTTCTGATACTGCAGATCGAACTTCAGCGCGGCGTTGGGATACCAGTTCAGCCCGAACGTCCAGATCTTCTGGTCGCCGCCGCGCAGTCCATCCGCCGGCTGCGCCGCGCCGATCGTGCCGGCGTGGTCGTTAAGGTCGAGATCGCTGTAGCGCGCCGCCAGTTCCCAGGCGCCCCAACCGCCGCCGGAGAGCGAGAAATTGTCGCGCGGATGCGGATTGCCGAACGCACCGCTCGCCGTGGAATAGACGCGGCTCTCGCCGGTCAGCACCCAGGTCGCCTGCGCATACCAGCCGTCGAAATTGTAGGAGAGCGGCGAGGCGCGCAAATCGACGCCGTAGCCGAAATATCCGGCTTGCGCATAGAGGCTGTCCCATTGGGCAGCGCCTTCCATGCCCCATTCCCACACGTGGCCGCCGTTCAGCGCGCCGGTCGACACGAGCTTGGTGCCGGAATTGTCGACCGTGAGCTCGGGCGGATCGCTTAGTGTGATGGTGCCGGGCGAATCCGGGAGCGGGCTCGTGTCCGGAGTCTTGAACACATAGGTGCCGTTGCCGGACAGCACCAGCTTGGCATCGTCGTCGGTGTAGAGCAGGCCGGACAAGCGGCCGAGCAACGCCTCCTGTTCGTCGAAGGCGCCGGAATCCTGAATCTTGTCGCCGCTGAGGCTGACGGCGCCATAGATGCGGTCGCCGGCGTAGATCACGCTCGCCGCGTCGCGGCCGTCGCCGCCGGCGATGTTGCGCGCGACGTCGGACGGCGAATTGCGCTCGAGGAAAATGGTATCGGCCGAGCCGGTGCTGTCTTCCAGTCCGGCCGATGGCGGAAAGGCCCCGAGGCGGACCGCGAACGGCGCGAAGCCATCGTATTCCACATAGACGGCCTGGATGTGGCCCGGCGTTTCGGTGCCGCCGGAGCCGGCGAAATCGTAGTTGAAGAAATACGACCAGTCGCCGAACAGCTTGCCCTGCAGCCCGAGCTGCACCCGGCGGAAATTCGCGCCACTGGAGAGATCGGGACCGTTCGCCGGCGCCAGCTGCCGCGCGCTGCCGCTTTGCATGTAATACGCCGTGTCGTATTGCGCGATGGCGCGGATGGCGGCGGAGAAGCGGCCGTCGGCCGAGGTGACGCTCGGCCGTCCGTTCGCCAGACTCCACACCGGCGCATCCTGTTTGGCGATCTTTGCGCTGTTTTCCGTTGCCTCGATGCGCGTGTTGAGCGCGTCGATCTGCTCCTGCTCGGAAGGACCCGTGCGGCCTTCCGGCACCGGCGCTGGTGAAGGCGCTGGCGGCGCAGCGGCAGCCGTCTGCACCTCCGGCGCGAGCTTCACGCGGCGGCGCGACAGCGTGTGCTTCAACGTCTTGATCTCGCCGCGCTGCGATTCGATCTGCTTCTGCTGCGAATCGATCATGCGCTGCATGGCATCGAGGCGCTTCTCGATGGACGCGTCATCCGCCAGCGCAGGCGCGGCAAGCGCAAGCGTCGCCGAACCGGCGATCAGGATCGTGCGCAGTTTCATTTGTGCCCCCCAAGAACGACGAAGCCGTCCTTGACGAACACGGTGCGGGCGTCGGCGCTGTCCAGGTAGTCCAGAAACTCGCGAGCTAGCGGCTTTGCGTCCTTCGTCGCGGCGAATGGATAGACGATCGGCGCGTGTGAATTGTCGGGGAACTGGCCTACGATCTTCACC
>DASYBT010000032.1:0-12128 GCA_036500585.1 Rhizomicrobium sp. | reverse complement strand
CGGCGCACCACACGCTTGCGCAAGTCCTCAGATAACGGTCGGACCATCCATGCTGACCTCCTACCAGCCAGCAGTTTGAATCAGACTCGCGACCCTCTGGGAATCCCCAAACGATTCAATGAACGCGAATCACGCTCTAGCGGCCTTCAAGCCGCCAGGCGAGCAGCAGAGTTCCGATCACCAGCAGGAGCGCGAGCCATGGCGGCAACAGCGCCGTCTGCTCGACGCTGGTGACGCGATAGGCGCCGTTGCGGCGCAGGCCGATCCAGTGATCGCCGGAAGCGGTGTTGCCGGGCTGCACCCTGCGAATATCCGGGACGCCACTATCCGCCAGCCAGTGGACGGATCCGCCGGTTGCTTCCGCCGGTCCGGTGAGGATCGCGTTGGTTGCACGCATGTCCGCAACCTCCGTCGGATTCAGCGGGCCCGCCGCCGTCACGGCATTCAGCGTTCCGTCCGTCAGCCGATAGAGGCCCAGTTCCTCGGCCTTTGCTGTGGCACGCCACAAGCCGGGCTCGACTTTGCCAAGCGTGATCGTCGTCTGTTTGCCGGACGGGTAGGTCAGCCGCACCGGCTTCGGCTGATCGGCCATGGTATGGCGTTCGATGACCACGGAGCCGTTGAGGATCGAGGCGGACAGCCGCTCTTCCTCCAACTCCGGTTCCTTCATCAGCCAGTGTGCAAGACGGCGCAACAATTCGGCGTCCGGGCCGCCGCCTTCGAAGCCGCGCGCCCACAGCCACTCCTGATCGGACAGGAACTCCGCGACACGTCCCTTTCCGACGCGGTCGAGCACGAGCAGGGGACGATTGTCGGGTCCCGACATCAAGGTTTCGCCGCCGACCTTGGATGTGCCGATGAGCCGGAACCAGCGGCCCCAGCTCGGTGCTTCACCTGCCGGCGTGTTGGCGCCGGTGAGATCGCGTGTGACCGGATGAGCAAGGCCTGCTGGCGTGACGACCGGTTTGAACGGCTGCGCAACGACATCGCCGGTCGGCTGCGCCGGCAGGACCGACGCAAGCGGCGTCTTGTAGATGCTGAGGTCGCCGGCAAACTCCGGCCCCGAGGCGATCAGCAATGCGCCGCCGTTCTCCACGTACCGAGCGATGTTGTCGAAATAGGCGAGCGGCACCAGCGCCATTCCGCCGCCCGTGCTGCAGCGGTCGAAGATCACGAGATCGAACTGACTCAGTTTTTCGACGAACAGCTCTTCGGTCGGGAACGCGATGAGCGACAATTCGCTGACCGGCGTGTTGTCCTGCTTCGACAGGGAGCGAAGGATGGTGAAGTGGATCAGATCGACGGATGGGTCGGCCTTCAACAACGACCGCCACACACGCTCGCCCGCATTCGGTTCGCCGGAGACGAGCAGGACGCGCAGGCGATCGCGCACGCCGGTTACCGGCACGACTGCATGATTGTTCTCGAGCGTCAGCTCTGAGGGGCCAGGTTTTGCGTCCAGCTCGATGACGTTTTCGCCGGCATGCGTCACGGGAATTTTGATCGTGACCTGCCTGTTTGTCGGGACCGGGCGGCTTGCATGCCGCACGCCATCCACCGTGGTGTCGACGATCGCCTCAGTGGCCGGGGCGCCAAAATCGTCCACCCGCAACGTGATCTCCGCGTCCTGTCCGACAATGGCGAAGCGCGAGGCGCTGACGATGGTGAGCTTGCGATCGCGCTCGTCGTGCTGGCCGGCGATCAGCGCCTGCAGCGGCGCATTCAACGCCGGTTTGCCGTTCGGCGGCGCGTCATGAACTTCGCCGTCGGTGATGGCGATGGCGCCGGCGATGCGATCCCGCGGCGCAGATGCCAGCGCCGATTGGATCGCACCGAACAATTGCGTGCCGGTGTCTTCGCCGGGCCGTGTGGTCACTTCGGCGCGGCGGATTTCTAACGATTTATCGGCCGCGAGCTTGTTGCGGATCTGCTCGGCGGCCGCGTCGGCCTGTGCCCGCCGTCCGCGCACGTCCATGCTGGCGGAGTGATCGACGACAAGCGCCACGATGTCCGGCAGTGCCTGGCGCGTCTCATTGACGATGAGAGGATCGGCAAGCGCAAGCAGGACAATCGCCAGCGCCACTCCGCGTGCCCATGCACCGGGCGCGCGCAATGCGAAAGAGAACACGACCAGCGCGACGACGAGTGCAATCAGCACCCACAACAGCGTGGGTGCGATATGTGGCGCGAACTCGATCGCATAGTGCATGTTATGGATGCCCCATGCGCTGAAGGATGGCCGGCGCGTGCACCTGATCGGTCTTGTAGTTGCCGGTCAGCGCGTACATCACCACATTGATTCCGAAACGCACCGCCATCTCGCGCTGCTGATCCCCGCCGGAAACTTCAGCGATGGGCTGGCCGCTCGAATCCACAGCCCAGGCCGACGCCCAATCGTTGCTGCCGATGATGACCGGAGACACACCATCGCCGCCGCGTGCGGGCTCGGGCCCTGCGTCGGGATCGGGCGGCGGCAGCCGTTCCACCCACACTTTTCCGTTGTCCCATCGTCCAGGAAAGTCCTGCAGCAGATAAAAGGATTTGGTCAGCACGTGATCGGAAGGCACCGGTTGCAGCGGCGGCAGATCGAGCTTGCCGACGAGACGGCGCAGCGTCTGCTCGCCAGGTGCGTTCGGTCCGGGGGAGGGATCGCGCGTGTCGAACAGGATCGTGCCGCCGTTGCGCATATAGTCGCCGATCTTGGAGACCGCCTTCGGCGACAAATCGTGCTCGCGCGGGTCCATCGGCCAATAGAGCAGGGGGAAGAACGCCAGATCGTCCTTGTCGAGGTCGACGCCGACAGGCTCCTTCGGATCGTACGAAGTGCGCACTTTCAGATAGAGGCCGAGGCCTGTGAGCCCGGCCTTGCTCATCTCGTCCACGTCGGGCAGGCCGGTGATGACATAGGCAAGCCGCGTGTCGAGCGCGGCTTTCATGTCGAACGCATCGTCGGCGCGCGCGCGATCGATCGGCACAAGCATGCTCGCCAGCAGCAGCGCGCCGGCGCCGAACGCGACCCAGCGGCGCGCGTTGGCCAGGTAGCCGCGCAGCCACAGCGAGATGATCACATCCGCGAGCAGGATCAGCATGGCAATGGCAAGCAGCGGCGCCTGCAGCGGCACCGATCTCGCGCCGGAATAGGCGCGCACCGCTACACCGAGATCGCCGAATGGGGTGAGAGTCGTGTCCGCGCCGACGGTGTTGAGCGCGAGCTCGCTGCCTTCGGCGCCGTAGAATCCCGGCGGATGCTGCGGCGACGGTTTGGTATGCGCCAATTGCGATCCGCGGACCGCCAGTGCTTCCGCGGGGGGCTTTTGCAGGCGGCCGAAGCCGTCCAAGGTGCGGGCGGGGGGAAATGCGGCTGCACCACTCGCGCCGACGGCGCTCGGTCGGGCGCCACCGCCGAGATCAAGGACCCGGCGCAGCATGTCGACATAGAGTCCGGAAAGCGGCAGCGACGACCACGCCGGACTGGCCGTCACATGGAAGAGGACGATCCAGCCCTTGCCGCGCTGCGCGGCGGTGACCAATGGCGTGCCGTCCGCCAGTCGCGCCCAGGTGTGGCTGGCCAGTTCGACCGAGGGCTCCGCCAGCACCTGCCGAGATACCGTCACTTCCTGTCGAACGCTCAATCCGCGAAACGGACTCGCGTCCGGAAACGGCGCCAGATGCTGTGGCGAAGCCCAGGCAAGCGCGCCGCCGAGGTAACGCCCGCCGGTGCGCAGCTTCACCGGAATGAGATCGTCGACACCTTCGGTCATGCGGCCGCCGGCAAAGCGCACCAGCACCCCGCCATCGCTCACGAACTTCGCGACCCGATCGTGATCGGCGCCGGCGATCCGGCCGATGTCCGCAAGCACCAGAACGGAAACGTTCTGTTTCAGGGCATCGGCAATCGTTCCCTTGTGCAGCTCGGCATAAGGCGAAAGCGCACGAGACAGATAGTAGACGTCGGACAGCAGCGGCTGCTCGTCTTCGATGTTGCTGGCGGACACGAGACCTACGGCGCGGCGCTTGGCGCCAAGATCGAGCAGCCGCACCGCACCCGCCGAGTCCTCGTTGGCGATTTCGATGCGCTGCGTCTCGTTGCGCACTTCCAGCGGCAGAGCCAGGCGCGTGGTGGTTGTCTGCTGGCCCCCGGCAAAGCGGAACGGTGCAGAGGCGAGCGACTCACCATTGGCGCCGATGGCAAGCACATCACCCGAGCGCGGGCCGCGCGGATCGGCGCGAACGATCGTCACGCCAAATCCATTCGCCTGGTTGGATTCCGGCTTCACCGCCAACGGAGTCTTTCCGGCGGGATCGGCGTAGACAGCGACATGCCCGATCTTCGACAGGGCGCGCGCGGTTGCCGCTGCATCGCCGCCATAGTCCAGCCCGTCGCTCAACCACAGGATTTGCGGCGTGGCTGCGAAATGCGCCTTGGAAAGGGCAAAAAGCGCACGCGCGCGGTCCGGCAGCCACGGCTCCGGCGTCAGATCGCGCGCCGCGCGCAAAGCAGCACCGGAATCAAGCAGGCTGACGTTCTGCGGACTCGCCGACGCCGTGGGAACGATCGCGACCGGCCGGCGTGCGCGCGCGGCAGCGTTCAGCGCATCGGAAATCGCCGTATCGCGATCCGCCCACGCATGCGCGGCCGTCCAGCCATTGTCGACGAACAGCACCAGCGGCCCTGAGCCGATCGGCTTCGGCGCTTCGCCTATCGTCGGCTCCGCCAGCGCGATGATGAGGATGGCCGCCGCCAACATGCGCAGCGCCAGCAGCCATGGCGGCGTGCGGGCCGGCGTTTCCTCGGCCGCGATCAAACCGCGCAGCAGACGCAGCGGTGGAAAGGCGACCCGCCGCGGCGAAGGCGGTGTCACCCGCAACAGCCACCAGATCGCCGGCAACGCCAACAGTCCGAGCAGAATAAGCGGCGCCGCAAAGCTCAGTCCGGCGAAGGAAATCATCGGAATGCCTTACCGGTTGCCGCGTTCGCCGCCGATGTCGGCGTAGAGCGCGACGAGGGCCAGTTCCGGCCGCTTGTCGGTTCGATGGGCGAGATAGCTCCAGCCCAGTCGCCGTGCCAGCGCGCGGATTGCCTCGCCATGCGCACGAAACCGTGAGTGGTAGGCCGACTGCACGGACTCCGCGCGGCCAAACAATTCGCTGTCGGTGCCGGACACGGATTCAAAGCGTGTGCGGCCCTGAAACGGGAAATCCTCTTCCGCCGGGTCTACGATATGGACGAGATACCCGGTCAGTCCGGCATCGGACAGCCTGCGCATGGCTGCGTTGGTCTCGCTGACAGGCGAGAGAAAGTCGCTCAGCCACACGACATGAGAATTGCGCGTCACCGGTGCGTCCGGCGGTAATGCGGATTTGCTCGGCCGGCTTTCTGTCATCGTATGCGCGATGCGTCGCAGTGTGGCGCGTCCCGTCGCCGGTGCGCGCCCATCGCCCATCAACCCGATGCGTTCGCCGCCGCGAACCAGCAACGATCCGAGCGCCAGTGCGAGAATGGTCGCGCGGTCCGCCTTGCTCGTGTCGCTGAATTCGGACCTGAACTGCATGTTCGCCGAAGCATCGCGCCACAACCACACCGCTTCCGCTGCTTCCCATTCCCTCTGGCGGATGAACAGGTGCTGCGACTTCGCCGATTGCCGCCAGTCGATGGCAGTGGAGGGATCCTCCGATGTATAGCGGCGAAACTGCCAGAAGCTTTCGCCCATTCCGGATTTGCGGCGCCCATGCACGCCGAGGCTGACGGTCGAGGCGAGATTCTCCGCCGCGACCAGCAGCGGCGGCAACGCGGCCGCAAGCTGTTCGGCCTGTTCCTGCATGAGATTGGGTGAGGCCTTCCGGCGCGAGTCCAAGAGCACGCCCGTCAAGCAATGGTCCGGCACAGCCGGTCGATGATGTCGCCGATGGTCGTGCCTTCCGCGCGCGCAGTGAAGTTCAGCGCCATGCGATGGCGCAGCACCGGATGGGCAAGCGCCACCACATCGTCGACACTCGGTGCAAAGCGGCCTTCGATGAGCGCTTTGGCGCGCACGGCGAGCATGAAGGCTTGGCTCGCGCGGGGGCCTGGTCCCCAGGAAATCAGGTCGCGCAGTTTCTTGTCACCGGATTCATCCGGCCGTGCTGCGCGCACCAGCCGCAGGATGGCATCGACGACCTTTTCTCCCACCGGCAGCCGGCGCACCAGTTGCTGTGCGTCGATCAGCTGCTCCGGCGAACACATGCGCTGTGGCGGCGCTTCTTCGCCGAAGGTGGTGGCGATCAGCATCTGCCGCTCGGCCGCTTCATCGGGGTAGGTCACATCGATCTGCAGCAGGAATCGATCGAGCTGGGCTTCCGGCAGCGGATAGGTGCCCTCGTGCTCGAGCGGATTTTGCGTCGCCAGCACATGAAACGGCGCCGGCAGGTCGTATCGCTGACCGGCGATAGTGACGTAACGCTCCTGCATCGCCTGCAGCAAGGCGGATTGCGTGCGCGGGCTGGCGCGATTGATCTCGTCAGCCATCAACAGCTGCGTGAACACGGGTCCCTGGATGAAGCGGAACGAACGGCGGCCGGAATCGCCTTCTTCCAGCACTTCGGAGCCGACGATATCGGCCGGCATCAGGTCAGGCGTGAACTGGATGCGCTTCCAGTCCAGGCCGAGGACGATGCCGAGGGTTTCCACCAGACGCGTTTTGGCAAGCCCGGGAACGCCGATGAGCAGGCCGTGGCCGCCGGCGAGAATCGTGATCAGGGCCTGATCGATCACGTCACGCTGGCCGAGGATGACCCGGCCGATTGCCTCCCGCGCAGCAGCGAAAGTTTCCGCCGCCTCACGAGCGTGTGCCACGGCCTCGTCTTCGGCGACGCTTGCCAGTGCTCCAGCAGGCGCGGCGTCCGTCGCCGGGTTGGTCAGCGTCTCTGCATCGTCCATAAACAAATCCAATCCGGCCATTGCGGCCTTGGTTTGGCCCCGGCGAGGCTTTTAGATGCACCGAAGGGCAGGCACGGCGCAACCGCGATATCGGGCGGATTTGCCGCGCCGCCGCAAAATGCCGTGAGGCGGGATGGCCGACTTCGTTCAGGGACTTGCAAGCCTGCAGCGGGAATTGGCGGACCGACGCGGGTTGCCGCCGGTCGACCGCTGGCATCCGGCGCTGTGCGGCGACATCGATATCCGGATCGCGCGGGATGGCACCTGGTTCCACCAGGGCACGCCCATCGGACGTCGCGAATTGGTGCGGCTGTTCTCGACCATCCTGCGGAAGGAAGAGGACGGGTATTATCTTGTCACGCCGGCCGAGAAAATGCGCATTCTGGTGGAGGACGTCCCCTTTTTGGCCGTGCTGCTGGATGTTGAAGGCACCGGCGAGGTGCAGCGGCTGAAATTCACCACGAATGTGGGCGATGTGGCGATTGCCGGGCCGGAGCACCGAATTCGCGTCGAAATCTCGGATGGTGGCGAACCTGCACCGTACATTCATGTGCGCTCCGGGCTGGAGGCGCGCATTAGCCGCAACGTGTTCTACCAGCTCGCCGAGATTGCGGTGCCGGGGAAACGATCTGATGGGCAGCTCGGTGTCTGGAGTGACGGGGTGTTTTTCCCGCTGGGAAGCGCCGCGTGACGCTCTCGCCGCAGCTGAAGGATGAGCTTGCGCGCGGCGAGATCGGCCGGTTACGCGCCCGGCTGCTTGTGGAGCCGCCGGAGCTTTCGCTCGAGCCGCGGCACGGCGATCACGACCTCAATCCCACGATGCCTCGCGCACAGCCTTTGACCCCGGCGGCCGTCCTCATTCCCATCATCGCGCTGCCGGAGCCGACCATCCTGTTCACGCGCCGCACGGAGCATCTCGCGCGCCACGCCGGACAGGTGAGTTTCCCCGGCGGACGTGTGCACGAGAGCGATCTTTCGCTGGTGGAAACGGCCCTGCGCGAGACCAAGGAAGAGACGGGCATTACCGCCGGATTCGTCACCATCGCGGGGTTTCTTGATCCGTATTCGACCGGCACCGGCTTTGCGATCCTGCCGGTCGTTGGGGTCCTCAGCACCGGATTTGAACTGCTGCCCGATGCCAACGAAGTGGCGGACATCTTCGAAGTGCCGCTGGCGTTTCTGCTCGATCCCGCAAATCGCGAAAAGCGGCGGATGCAATGGCGCGGCCGCGAGCGCGAATTCTACGCCTATACCTATGGCGAGCACTATATTTGGGGCGCCACCGCCGGGATTCTGTCGAACTTTGCCGATAGGCTGAGCGGCACATGATTCGGGTTGTGCTCGTCCGCGCATTTTTGTTCGCGGTGCCGTTCGCGATTTACGGCGCTTATCTGCTGCTCGCGCGGGCTCGCTCCATCGTCCCGGCGCACGCGACGCCCTGGACATGGCTGTTCGTCGCTGGACTGTCGCTGGTTGCGGCAAGCTTCGTTTATCTCGGGCTGACGGAAGGCGAGAGCACGAACGGTCTTTACGTTCCGCCTCACACGGTGAACGGCAAAGTGGTCCCCGGTCATATCGAGAAGGCGCATTCGCCATGACGCGGCTCGACCCGGCCCGCGAAGTCTGGATGACAGCACCTGCGACACGTGCCGTCATCGACGCGCTGACAAAAGATGGCGCGGAGGCGCGGTTCGTCGGCGGCGTGGTGCGCAATGCATTGCTGCGTCAGCCGGTGGCCGACATCGACATCGCTACCCCGCTCACGCCGGATGAAGTGACGAAGCGGTTGCGGGACGCGGGCCTCGGCGCCGTCCCCACCGGCATAGAACACGGCACCGTCACGGCCATCTCGAACGGCAAGCCGTATGAGATCACCACGTTGCGCCACGACGTTTCGACGGATGGACGCCGCGCCACTGTGGCCTTCACGACAGATTGGAAAGAAGACGCCGCCCGGCGCGATTTCACCATGAATGCCCTTTACGCGTCAGCCGGCGGCGAGGTGTTCGACTATTTCGGCGGCCTGGCCGATCTCCAGGCCGGACTCGTGCGCTTCGTCGGCGATCCGGTCACGCGTATCCGCGAAGATTATCTGCGCATCCTGCGGCTGTTCCGGTTTCACGCCTGGTACGGCAAAGGCGACATTGACAAGGATGCGTTGCGTGCCGCCGCTGCCGGGAAAGCGGGCATTGCGAACCTCTCCGGCGAGCGCATCCAAAAGGAGATGCTGCGGCTGCTCGAGGCGGAGGACCCGTTGCCCGCGCTTCGCACCATGGCAGCCTGTGGCATCTTTGCGGAAATTCTGCCTGGCGCGCTCAACTTCGCGCGACTTGAGGGCCTCGTCGCAACAGATCGCGGCAATTTCTTTTCCGCCGATCCGCTGCTGCGCCTATCGGCACTCTTGCCGGACGACGTTGCGGTAGTCGAAGCGATTGCTGAACGATGGAAGCTGTCGAACGCCGCGCGGGATCGGCTCGTCGATCTCGCTGGGGCGAAGGAGATGATCGTTTCATATCTGTCGCCGAAAGAGGTGCGCAAGCTCTTGTACCGGCTTGGAGCGGAACCCTTCCGCCATCGCGTCCGTCTGCACTGGGCCTCGGACCCCAAGGCGTCGAACACGGTTCAGTGGCGCGCGTTGCTTGCGATGTCGGATGCCTGGCAGCGGCCGAAATTCCCGCTCACCGGCCGTGATGTCATGAACGCGGGAGTGGTCGAAGGGCCCCTCGTCGGGCAAATCCTGGCCGCTGTGGAAGGGTGGTGGATCGACTCCGACTTTCCCGACGACGAATTCTCGCTCGCCGAGCGTTTGAAGTCTGTCGTGCAGGCAATTGCTTACTGATGGTCCGCTTCGAACTCCTCGATTCGCTGTCGCTTCCGGGTCACCCGGAGAAGCCGAACGACGATGCCTTCGCCTGTGCTGACAACGCCGCAGTCGTTCTGGACGGCGCGACGGGACTCGGCGATCCGCTAATGCCGGGCAAAAGCGATGCGGCATGGCTCGCCCACTTCGGCGCCAATCGCCTGATGGCGCACATCCGGGAGGGCAACCGACCGCAGCAAGCCGTGCGGCATGCCCTGCAAGATGCCGAGACCTCGTTCCGCGCATTGCGGCGTCGCGAGCCGAGGGAGACCTACGAAATCCCGTTCGCCTCGATGATGTTTATCGTCGCCGGAGAGAGTGAATATGAAGCGCAATGGTTTGGCGATTGCGTGGCGCTGGTGAAGCGCGGGCGTGAGCCGGTCGAGATTGTCGGCGACGCCATCGAGAAGCGCGAATTCGAGGCGGCGCGGGTCGCCAAGCTCGCCGAGAAGCACGAGCTTTCTCCGGCGGCCGGATTCAACCGGCCGGAGTATCTGACCGCACTGCGTCGAGTCCGCAATCGTGTGAACACCGAAACCGGCACCTGGCTGTTCGGACCGGATGCCCGGGCAGCCGATCACGCCGGAGCGAAGCGAGTCAGCGTGGCGCCGGGCTCACTGGTCCTGCTCGCGACCGACGGGTTTCTGGCGCTCATCAGCGACTATCGCCGCTACACCGCTGAAACATTGATTGAGGCGGCCAATACGGCTGGACTGAAGACATTGGGCGAAGAACTGCGCGACATCGAAGCGAACGATTCCGACGGGCGCAAATACCCGCGGTTCAAGACCAGCGACGACGCCACCGCGTTGCTGCTGCGCGCCGCCTGATGCTCCGCGCGATACACTTCCGCACCGCCGATCCAGATCATGCGCAGCGCCACGTAAAGCACGATCAGCAGACCGGCATAGCTGATCCACGGATGGCGGTTGAGCAGGTTGGCGATCATGGCAGCAGCCAAACCCATCAAGGCGATCGACAACAACAAGCCAACCATCAGCACCCATGGCTGGTACAATGCCGCGCCGGCCACCGCGAGCACATTGTCGAGCGACATCGACAGGTCGGCAAGGGCGGCCTGCGCAATTGCCTTGCCGATGCTGAAATGGGCAATGTCTTCGGCACTGTCCGCGGAATCGCGATGGGAAATCGCGTCCAGGCTGTTCGCGTCGTCGAAGGATTTGCGGATTTCGCGGTACAGCCGCCACGCCACCCACAACAGCAGCAAGCCGCCGGCCAGCATCAGCCCGATGACCTGCAGGAGGGTGGCCGTGACCATTGCCAGAATGACGCGCGCGATGACGGCCAACACAAGCGCCCAGAAGATCACCCTCCGGCGCAGCACCTTCGGCACCCGCGCCGCCACCATGCCGATGACGAGCGCATTGTCGCCGGCCAACACAATGTCGATGAGGATGACCTGAAGCAGCGCCGCCAGCGCAGGCGTGTTGGCGCTATGCACGACCGGTCTCGCGGGTGGGCCGGATCACGGCCAGCGGGCAGCGGGGGGCAGGCTCATCAGGATCGCTTCCACATTTCCCCCCGTCTTCAGGCCGAATTGTGTTCCCCGGTCGTACAACAGGTTGAACTCCGCGTAGCGGCCGCGGCGAACGAGCTGGTGCTCGCGGTCGGCCTCGGTCCAGGGTTGGCCCATCCTTCTACGGACTATCTGGGGGTAGACGTCCAGGAATGCCAGCCCCACGTCGCGGGTGAAGGCGAAATCGGCGTCCCAGTCGCCGGTCTCCAGATAGTCGTAGAAGATACCGCCGGCACCCCGCGGCTCGCCCCGATGGGGCAGGAAGAAGTACTCGTCGCACCACTTCTTGAAGCGCGCATAGTAGTCCGGATCGTGCGTATCGCAGGCCTTCCTCAATGCGCCGTGGAATTGCGATGCGTCTTCTTCGTTCGGGAACATGGGCGTGAGATCGGCGCCACCGCCGAACCAGCGTTTCGAAGTCACGATGTGTCGTGTGTTCATATGCACAGCCGGAACATGGGGGTTCTGCATATGGGCGACGAGTGAAATTCCACTGGCCGAGAAGGATGGGTCTTCCGCCGCGCCGGGAATCTGCTTGGCGAATTCCGGACTGAAGCGGCCGTAAACGGTCGAAACGTTGACACCGACCTTTTCGAACACGCGGCCGCGCATCATGCTCATCACGCCGCCGCCGGAATCGAAGCCATCGTCGGTCGGGCGGCGCCATGCCTTGCGCTCGAACCGGCCGGCGGGCTCCTCGCCCAATTGCGTTCCGGAATACCGGTCCTCAAGCTGCTCGAACGCCTCGCAAATGCGGTCGCGCAGCTCCTCGAACCAGGCGCGCGCGGCGGCCTGCTGCTCATCGACTATGGCGA
>DASYBT010000031.1:0-2264 GCA_036500585.1 Rhizomicrobium sp. | reverse complement strand
ATTGCTTTCGATCGTTTCGAGGTCGTAGAGATAGTTCACCATGATGCCGAAGGATTCCTGGATGCCGCGCGGCGCGGTGTTGCCGAGCCAGTTGATCCGCTCCAGACGCGCGCCATTCCCCAAATGAAAGCGTGCGACGGGGTCGGCTCGGTCCTCGGCCGAGGCGTGGCGCGTCAAATAGGTTGCGCACACGCGCATGATCATCTGCTCCAGGAATCGATTGTCTTTCGCGCTATCGAGCCAGCCGGCACCGGTCTCTGTCCGGGCCAACAACGCGATCACCGGATCGTTGGTTGCAGCGGCGCCCTTGGCCAGCCATCGCCTGAATCCCGGCACCGGCGACAAGGTCGAGAACCGGGCGAGATGCGGCAGTTCACTTTTCAATTCCTCGACCACCTGCTTGATCAGGAAGTTGCCGAAAGAAATTCCGCGCAAGCCATCCTGGCAGTTCGAGATCGAATAGAAGATCGCAGTGTCCGCACGTGCTGCCCGTTCACCAGCGGCATCGTCGTCGCCGTCCTGGACGAGCAGCGGCTGAACGGCTTCGGCCAATCCTTCCACCAGCGCCACTTCCACGAAGATCAGCGGTTCGTCCGGCAGCGCCGGATGAAAAAATGCGAAGCAGCGACGGTCCGGGGCGAGCCGGCGCCTCAGATCGTCCCAGCCGTGGATCTCGTGCACCGCCTCATAAGCGATAAGTTTCTCGAGGATTGCCGCCGGAGACTGCCAATCGATACGGCGCAGTTGCAGGAAGCCCCGGTTGAACCATGACGTGAGCAGGTGCTTCAGGTCGCCGTCGAGCAGCCGCAATGCCGGCTCCTCCCGCAAACGTCCGTCGATTTCCTTGCGCATGGCGACCAAAGCGCTGGTGCCGCCGGCAGCCATGTTCATCCGCCGCAACAATTCCTGCCGGGGCGGATCGGCGGCCTGCGCCAGCAATGCGGCGGCTTCGGCCGAAGGCTCGGACAGATAGCTCTCGGCTGCGGCGCGAAGCGCGGCCGGGTCCGGCGCAAAACCCGTCGCCAGGAATCGTTGAAACTTCTTGCGATCCGCCACGGCGAGTCTGCCGAGCACGCCGTGCAATTCGCGGGCGATCGCCGCGCCGGATGCTTCACCGCGCTGCGAGAGCAGTGAGGTCGCAAGCTTCTCGGCGCGATCGAATTGATTGGCCGCAAGGGCCGGTGTTTCGACAACGTTTGTCATTTCACGCTCCTGTGGTTCAAGAATTTGGCCGGCGGTGTGTACAGGCCGCCGGAGCAGGTCACGAGATCGTCGATAGTTTGCGCCGCGAGCAGCTCGCGCTTCGCATCCCTGACCTCGATGCCGAGGTCGGACGGCCGCATTACGATCCCGCCTGCGCGCAGCTCGCTGGTCATGTCCGGCGATTGAGCCTTGCCGAAGTCGGTATCTCCGGCGATGGCGCGTAGCGCGCCTTCCCTTTCCCTGGGAGAACGGCAGAGCAGGAGATTTGCGACACCTTGTTCGGTGATGACATGGGTGACGTCGTCGCCGTAGATCATCACCGGCGGCAATGCGAATCCCGCTTCCGCCGCGAGATCGACCGCGTCGAGCTGTTCCACGAAGCTCGGCGTGCCGTCGGGCTGGCGGGTATTGACCATCTGCACCACCAGCTTGCGGCCTCTTGTAGCGTCACCTGCCTGCTGGCCCGCGCGCAGCCAGGCCGGGCTGGAATGCCGGCGGCCTCGGGCGTCGGCGCCCATGTTGGGCGCGCCGCCGAAACCGGCGATCCGCCCCTTGGTCGCCGTCGAACTGTTGCCCTGCGCATCGATCTGAAGGGTGGCGCCGACGAACAGGTCGCAGGCGTATTGGCCGGCCACCTGCGCCAGCGCACGGTTCGATCGCAGATTACCGTCTGCCCCGATGGGGAATATGTCGGCGCGTTGGGCAACATAGCGCTCCATCCCGAGCTCGGATCCGAAACAATAGACACCCTCGACAAAGCCGGCCTCGATCGCCGGAATCAGCGTCGGATGCGGATTGAGAACAAAGTGGGTGGCGACCTTGCCCTTCAGGCCGCGCGCGGCGCCGAAGGTCGGCAGGATCAATTCGATCGCGGCGGTCGCATAGCCGATGCCGTGATTGAGCCGGCGAATCTCGTAAGGTTCGTAGACCGCGGCAATGGCCATCATGGCCATCAATATCTTGTCTTCCCGAATCTTGGCGGGATCGCGGGTGAACAGCGGTTCGATCGCATAATGCGCCGGGCTCTGCACGACGGCGTCGACCCAATCTCCGGGAATGTC
>DASYBT010000030.1:0-1656 GCA_036500585.1 Rhizomicrobium sp. | reverse complement strand
AGAACTCCGCCCATTCCGTCGCGCGGCCGGCATCGGTCATGTAGCCACTGACAAGCACGAGATCGAGCGGGTGTGCGACATCGATGGCGGCAAGGCGGGCCATGACGCGCTCAAGGCGTTCGTTGCCGCGCGGTCCACCGCGTCCGCTCTCGATACGAAAACCGTATCGTTCACCTACTACGTGGAGGTCCGACAGATGCGCCACGCGCCAAATGCGGCCAGCGGGTGGTGGGGCATCGAATGCAGGGAGATCGAACGGCTGATCCATGCTGGCATCGGCAAAGCCCCAGACGAGCGCCGCGATCGCGAGATAACCCGACACCAGCAGGACGGCGTTGGCAAGCGTCGGCACGATCAGGTGAGGCAGTGCTACGACGTCGCTCACAGCGCCGATCCAGCGCGTGCTCGGCCAGACCACAATGGCAATTGATGCCGCGCATCCGCACACGATGATGCCGGCGCCGGCGGAACTCGCCGCGCGCAACCGCGCCCGCACCGCGGAGGCGGATTGCCGCGCGAACATCCGCTCCGCCAGATGGCGCAGTGCCTCACGGCAAAATACATAGACCGGCTGGACGGCGAGCGCGTTGAGCGACCAGAAGTTGACCTCGGCGATCCGAAACAGTGGCCGCCATCCGATCCATCCCAGCGCGACGAGGACGGCCAGCACCAGTGCTGCGCCGATTTCCGTCAGCGCAAGTAGGTGCGCCGACACCTTGGCGAGCCATGCGGTCGCCACCAGCGGCGTGAGGCCGAGCAGCAGCGCCGGCAGCAACAGCGAGACCGTCCAGGCGAACAGCAGCTTCGGCAGGCTGATTTCGACCAACAGACTCCCGGCGATCGCGAGCAGCGACCTTTGTCCGGGACTCGCGGCGTCGTCCTCGACATCGCCCCGACGCGGATCGACAAGGGGAAGCGCATCACCTTTTACATTTGTTGAATCACGATCCGCAACAGACTTCGTCATGAGGTTACATTCTTAAATCGGCAGCGGGACTGGTCTCCCGCGGGACCGATACTATCTGTCTCCAGCCCAAATATCAGCGAGATGCGGCGGTCGCATGATCACCATCGAGGTCTTCGCGCGCGGTGCAACGCCACAGCATCGCTCGACCGCTCCAACCAACCACATCAGGATCGACACCTCATGACTGCGCTTCAATCCTGCAAATCGGCTCATCGCGCTCGCCGCCTCTCCACCGGCCACGGCAGAGCGCGCCCAGATATCCGCCTGTCGTCGCAAATCGCTCGACAATTTACCGAGTTCGATGCCACCCGCCGTTCATTCGTCAGCCGCGTCACCGTCGCACGACTTGCTCTATCAGCTCGGTCCCAATCAACCAGCTCATCCGCGGCACTCAAATCCCCATAGCGCCTGCGGCACCGCCTTACGTCCCCTAAGCGCGGTTTCCTCCCTTGGAGGCTTTCGGACGCCGGCCGCCGAACACGCGGCGCCGTCCCTCAAGCGGCCGGCATCCGAAACCCTTCACAAAACCGGAAGTCGCCACCGGCTTGGGCAACTTCCGAAGCGCCCCGCACTCCGCTTCCGGCGGCGACCATCGCGCCGAAGCCGGTGCCCGCGCCGAAGAGGTGATCGAATAGGTTAGCTACTTCCGCTCATGTGAAGGGTTTCGGATGCCGGCCGCTTGAGGGACG
>DASYBT010000029.1:0-60963 GCA_036500585.1 Rhizomicrobium sp. | reverse complement strand
CGCCTGCCTCCGCCGCCCTCTCGCCGATGCGGCTGGCGTCATCCTTGAGGATTTCACGGCTGCCGGCGTGCACCATAAGCGGTGGGAAGTCGCGGAAGCTTGCGTACAGGGGCGAGGCATAGGGATCGGCGGCACTCTGTTTCTTCAGATATTGACGCGCGCTCATGAACAGGAGCGGCCATGAAAGCGCACTGTCGTTCCTTGCGTTGGCCAGCAGCGAGCAGCCGGTCAGCGAAAGATCGATCCACGGGCTCATCGCCACGCACGCCGCCGGCATCGGCAGGTTTGCATTGCGAATGGCGAGCAGCGAGGCGAACGCCAATCCGCCGCCGGCATCGTCGCCGGCTATGGCCATTGAGGAAGGTTGCGCGGATTTTTGCAGCAACAGGCGATAAGCGTCGATGCAATCCCGCAGACCCGCCGGAAACGGGAATTCGGGCGCGAGGCGGTATGCAAGAGAAAACCCGCACGCCTGGGCCGACTGACACAGCCGCGCCACCAGGGGACGATGCGTCTCCGGCGAGCCGGCGATGTAACCGCCACCGTGCAGGTAGAGCACGAGGCGCCGCGGGTCCGCACCTTCGACCCGCACCCATTCGCCCCTGACGGGGCCGAGCTGCGCCGGCTCGAAGGTTACGCCTGGCGGAACCGGTGCAAATCGCCGGAACGACGACGTGAATTGCCGCCTGAGATCTTCGATCCCTGACGTCGCGCCGACATGGCGCGGCCGAACCATCCACGTCAGGTTTTCAAGAAGATTTTGCGGGAAAGGCATCCGATCGGGACTAACAAACGACGGAATCACCATAGGCCCGCCAGCCCCGCAATGTCATCGGTAAATGAAAGGCCGGATGAAAGAATCACCCGGCCTTCCAATGCCTTACTTAATGCAACGGCCGATCAGGCGGCCTTCGCCTTGCCCTCGATGGTCTTGAGCTCCGGCGCGTTGATCGAAATGCGCCGCGGCTTCTTCTCCTCGGGGATGATCTGCTCGAGGTCGACGTGGAGCAGCCCATTCTCAAGCCGCGCAGCCTTCACTTCGACATGCTCGGCGAGCTGGAAGCGGCGCTCGAACGCGCGGCCGGCGATGCCCTGGTAGAGGACGTTCTTGCCCTCGGACGTGCCGTTCTCTTCGCGCTTGCCCGAAATGGTCAGCACGCCGTCGTGCACCTCCACGTTCAGGTCCTTCTCGGCGAAACCGGCGACCGCAACGGTGATGCGGTAGTGGGTCTCGTCAGAGCGCTCGATATTGTAGGGCGGATAGCCGTTGCCGGAATCGTACTGGGACACCTGGTCCAGCATGTCGAACATGCGGTCAAAGCCGACGGTCGACCGGAAAAGCGGGGAAAAATCGAATCGCATGGTCACAACCTCCTAGAAAGCGCTGTGGTTTTTGAGCCTCGCCCCCACCAATGGGACCCGAGGCCTTGACTTGCCGGATGCCGATTGGCCACCCGGACTTCTCAGAGATAATCGCGCGCTTTGGCACTTCAAGAGACCGAGTGCCGCAGGATTCCACACGGGCTATTCGTTTTTGATTCCGGCGCGAATATTTTATTGCGTACATTTTGTAAGCTATTGATCTGAATGGCTTTTATACCTTCTTCGGCAAGTCCGCAAAACTGCAGATAAAGAACATACAGGGAACAATTCTCCCCAAGGTGACGCACCGAAGCTGACGCGACTTACATGTGAACCCGGAGAAGGCGTCAGTAACCGCGCGGCCTATCCCAGGCGCGACGGCGCCAATATCGTCGCGGGTGCCAGTAGCGGCCGGGCCCGTAGTTGGCCCGGCCATAGTAGGCATAGGCGCCGCCGTAGTACCCGTCAGGCCCATAGCCCGGTGCCGGACCGTATGCCGGCGGAGGACCGTAGTACGGCGCCTCGCCGTCGATAGCGTCCGCCGTGATGGCCAGTGGGGCGGTTGCAATCTCCGCGGCGCCGACCACGACCGCGCCTGCGGCATCGAACACGCATCCAACGAACCAGCAGCCATGATGATGGTGCCAGGGGCCGGCAGATGCGGGCGAGATGGGTGCGGCAATCAATGCGGCAGCCAAACCGCCACCGATCAGCAGACTACGTACCGGCATGAGCTTCTCCTTTTGTCGACCTGCGGCCACCTAACCACGCGGGCAGCAACGGCAGCGAATGAAATTCCCGTCACGCGGCAGAGTCAATTCCGCCGCGCCGGCCGGTTCCGGCGATCAAATGATATCCATCGAGACGGCCCACCACGTGCGGGATGACTCCACTGCAGAGCGGCAACCAACGATCTGCTGTATTCTGTTCACACGGGGACGACGTACACGATCCTGCAGCGACAACGGGTGAACGAGCCGGTCGAACGGACGCGTGCTTCGCGGCCGCTTAGCTATATCTGATCGAAGGAGAATTCTGGCAGCGTACGGAAATTAGGACAACAACAGAACCTAGCAATCATGTCCACGGGTTGTCGGTTGTGAGCTGAATCTGTTGGCCCGGAGGATATTTGGTATCAAGCATCGCCTTGAAATGCGGGAAGGGATCACTTCGATCGCCGGTGAGCTTTTGATACGTTCCGGCCAACGTTGCATCGGCGCTTCGGCATATCTGATCCCAGCCGTATCGGAGTACGTGACGAAGATAATTCAGGAAAATCACCGAGCAAGCAACGGACAGGGTGTCGGTGTCGGAAGGTCCGGTGACATTGACGTAGTCAGGCCGATAGCTGCTGAGCCACGCGGCCGCGACTGCATAATCGTCCATGACACCCGGATAGAGAGCGGCAGCAAGCACTCGCGAAAGCCCCTCCCCGTTGCTTTTGCCGCAGTCCCACCCGCCACCTTGCGTGTCTTCATACACTTCGACCATCTCGGCGACAGCAAGGGCGCCTGTTTTCTCAGGCTGAAACGTGGGCACGATTTTCACGTCGCAATAGAGCGACGTTGCACTACAATCCTGATGGAACGCGCCTCCCTGGCCGTCGAAGTATGGCGACAAAGGTGCGGCAATAATGTCGAAATGAGGGACACTGACGCTAAACCAACTCTCTAAAAAGTTTCGGTCATTTTCGCAACGCAGAGCCAGGGCCTGAACGACACTTGGGCCAAACTCCCCGAGCGTTGGAACGGCACCGATCGTGAAGTGCGCTGTATTGAATGAAGCGGTAGGCACAGCGGCCCCGGCAATCGCTTTGACCCTTCCCATATCGGTGTTGGCACCGTAAAGAACACGCATCAGCCCTTTTCCTCTGGTTCCTGGTTCAGTGGCGTGGCGTCAGAGCAACGCCAGGCGTCGGCCTAACGGCAGGCTTGAAACCGGGCTCATCTGCGGGGTGAATCAAGATCGTGTGGTTTAGCGCTAAGATCAGCTGAACAAACCGATCAAAATCCTTAGGCCAGACATACTCGCTACCATAATGGCCATACGGGCCGCTGCTCGGCGCCGCTGAACCTTCCTCGAAAATTTGACTGAAATCTCGGCCGGCCGCGTTCCTGTATGCATCTCGCAACGCACCAAGTTGCTCGTCATTCGTAACCGGCTGCAATGTCCAGTTGACCGTAACATCGGCAGTGCCAGAAAGGCCCAGCGTCCGCGTGACTGGCGACCACGCATAGCTGAACGATGGGTTGACAGATTCGTCAACCTGTGCCGTCCCCGCTGACAGCGTCACGTGCCAAGGAAGGCTCGCTGGCTGCGCCCTGAACATTGCAATATTGTCGAGCACCATGCGGTACTCGAAGTCCGTCACGGTTGCAGCTTGATCTGCGCTCATGTCCCGCAGCTCCGACGTCGCGCAGCTTGCCAGCGCAAGCGAAACTGAAATCAGAAAGAAAACTCTGCCCATGAGTCCCCCCAACCGGCAGCCGACGCAACACGTCGCTACTGGCCGTTACAGCCAATTGCCCGACCGAAGTCATCTCCACTGGGAAAACGCCCCGGAGAATTATCTATGATCTTATCGACAATGCAAGACTCAACACTAGAAATATTGATCCGCCTGAAACTCACAACGAAGGGTGCTCGTGCTGTTGAGCCTGTCTTGCTGATGTCTCAGAATAATACTGTCACGAAAGCCGTTGGGCAGATAAATTATTTTGATTCCGTAGTGCAAGCTCCAGCGAACTCCACGCTCGTCGAGCTAGATTGCGTTCCTCATCTCCAATGGCGCTTGCATAGATCGCGGTCGTCTCGATACGAGCATGACCAAGCCAACGCTGAACGATGTTCAAAGGAATTCCTTTCTGGCCAGCTTCCACCGCAAACGCGTGGCGCAATGCTTTTGGCTTGCTGAGACTCTCTGCGATTTCTGCTTTACGCATAACACGCTTCACAACCTTCCAGGCGGTTGTGCGTCCCCACGGCCACAAGCGTCCTTCTCTGCCAACACTATATCTCAGCAAGAGCGGCATTAGCCCGCGCGGGACCGGTACCGCGCGGTAGGTCATCTTTCTGCGTTGTTTGAGCGTCTCGAAAACGATGGCTTCATTCGCTGCATCTATGCGGCTTGCTGTCAGAGCAAGAACCTCTGAGACACGTGCGCCGGTGAATGCCAGTGCGAGGCAAAACGTCGATACATCATCTGGCTCCCTAGAGGCGGCGCAGACAAACGCAAACCGCTCCCGCGCGACAAGATATTTGCGATTGCCGCGAAGATCGAAAAGTGCAGGCGTCATGAACGGAAAAGTGGCGCCGTCGGTTGAAAAAAAACGACGCCGAACGATTGACGCGGAGAATCGCTTGTGAACAGAATACAGCATTCTGTTCACCGCCATGCAGGTGCTGAGTCATCCGCGATTTGGTTGTCATGATCCCACTTCATGGGGCGTCTTCCGAATCCGGTCGGCGATGAACCACGGCAAGTAGTAGAGCATGGCAGACGCGACGCCGAGGGCGACCAGCACCGGAATGTACCACGGCCACTCCGGCATGAATCCGAACAGCGTCTGGCCCGGCGCCTTGGCGCGCAGAAATCCATAATTGGTGCCGAGCGCGACATCGACGATCGCCGCCGCTGCCAGATAGCCGAACGACCACGCAATCACGCGTGGGATGGAGCGCGGCACCGGCCGCATCCCCGTGCCGAAGGTGAGGTACAGCACGCTGGCGATGATGCCACCATGATAGATGAAGAAATTGAGGAAGCGGACTTCCGGGAAGTCGTACGGCGTGTCGGGCGTGATCATTCCCTGAACGGTGCCGCAGAGCGCCCAGAAATAGGCGAGCTCATACGCGCGCTGGCGCGGCGCGAGCAGCGCGATGATCGTGGCCACCGTCGCCCAATCGCACAGATTTATCGGCAGCGCGTCGCCAACGGTGAGCCAGCCATGCTGCCAGGCGATCCAGTACCACCAGACCCAGTCGGCGATCAGCACTGTGGCGAGGCCATAGCGGATCGGCGCATCGGCTCCGCGTTGCCGACGCGTCAGCGCGACGAGCAAGCCGCTCACGGCGAGCGTCAGCACCATCGCAATCAGGTGCGAGCGTCCGAACAGCACGAACGGGTGAGCGCCATCGCGTCATCTTCCGCGGCCCACCACCGCCGTGCAATAACGCGGGCCAAATCGACCTGGCGGACGGGGCCGTCGAACCGTGAGGGCATGCCCACGATGAAGCTCCGCTCAACCCTGTTCGCAGTCGCGTCTGTTGCGATCATCCAGTCAGCGGCCGCCCAGCCTGCAGCGGGTCCGCAACCGTTGCCGCTGCCGGCAGCAATTCCGGCACCGAAGGACATCGCCTATCCAGGCACGATCCGCCTTGCGGTCGACGCAACGGACACGACACACGCAATCTTCCGCGTGCACGAAACGATACCGGTGGCGCACTCCGGCCCCATGGTGCTGCTGTACCCCAAGTGGATACCGGGCAATCACGGCCCGACCGGCCCGATCGACAAATTCGCCGCGCTCAAAATTCGCGCCGGCAACACGACCGTGCCATGGGTGCGCGACGTGGTGGATGTGTATGCGTTCCACGTGAACGTGCCGAACGGCGCGCGCGCTCTCGATCTCGACTTCCAGTTCCTGTCGCCGGTCGAAAGCCACGAAGGCCGCGTGGTGATGACGCAGGAGATGCTGGATCTCCAATGGAACACGGTGGCACTTTATCCGGCGGGGTATTTCTCGCGGGACATCACGTTTGCAGCCAGCCTGAAGCTGCCGCAGGGCTGGAAGCTCGGCTCTGCGCTCGAAACAACCGGCGCAAGCGGCGCGACGACGAGTTTCAAGCCGGTGCCCTTCAACACGCTGGTGGATTCGCCTGTGTTCGCCGGCCGTTATTTCGAACGAGTCGATCTCGATCCAAACGGCAAGACGCCTATCCACATGGACATCGTGGCCGACCAACCGGACGAGCTGGCGATCAGTCCGTCGCAGTTGCAGGCGCATCGCAACCTTGTGCAGCAGGCCTACAAGACGTTCGGCTCCCACCACTACGATCACTACGATTTCCTCCTGTCGCTGTCGGACCGCATGAGCGGCATCGGCCTCGAACACCATCGCTCCAGCGAAGACGGAACGATCCCCAAATACTTCGCCGATTGGGAGCACACCGCATCGGCACGCGACCTGCTGAGCCACGAATACACCCATTCGTGGAACGGCAAGTTCCGCCGCCCGGCCGATCTGTGGACGCCGAATTTCAATGTGCCGATGCGCGACAGCCTGTTGTGGGTCTATGAAGGCCAGACGCAATTCTGGGGCATCGTGCTGGCGGCACGCTCCGGCCTTTGGACCAAGCAGCAGGCGCTCGACGCGATTGCGCTCGACGCAGCAACCTACGGCAATCGCCCGGGCCGGCAGTGGCGTCCGCTGCAGGATACGACCAACGATCCCATCACGACGATGCGGCGGCCGATCCCCTGGCGCAGCTGGCAGCGCAGCGAGGACTATTATGTCGAAGGCGCGCTGATCTGGCTGGACGCGGACACCTTGATCCGCGAGAAGACGGGCGGCAAGAAATCGCTGGACGATTTCGCGCGCGCCTTCTTCGGCATCGACAACGGCAGTTTCGTCACCGTGCCTTACACGTTCGACGATATCGTGCGGACTTTGAATTCGGTGCTGCCATACGACTGGTCCGGCTTTCTCCATTCGCGGCTCGATGCGCTTGCGCCCGCGCCGCTCGACGGGATCAAGCGAGGCGGCTATCACCTCGTGTTCACCGACAAGGAGTCCGAGTACCAGAAATCGAACGAGAAGAACCGCAAGGACACCGACCTGCTGTATTCCCTGGGGTTGATCATCGACGACAAGGCACATGCCGCGGCCGAAGTGCTGTGGGACAGCCCGGCGTTCGACGCCGGTATTACGCTCGGCAGCGAGATCGTTGCGGTGAACGGCACCGCGTATGATTCCGACGCCCTCAAGGACGCGATCAAGGATGCGAAGACGTCCGGCCAGCCGATCCAGTTGCTCATCAAGCGCGGCGACCAGTACCGCGCGGTCGCGGTGAACTACCGCGGCGGGCTACGCTATCCGCATCTTGAACCCATGCCCGGAGCAAGGCCGCTGCTCGACGATCTGCTTACGCCGTTGAAGTAGAGGAGGGTCCGCTTCCGCCCTGCGCCGCTGCCATGATATAGCGGCGACGTGGATCGTTTGGGGGCATTCATGCGCATTTCGACTGCGGCGATGGCGTTTGGCGCAGCATTGATTGTGGCCGCATGCGGCCAGAAAAAGGAAGGCGACAGCGTCACCATCAAGGACAAGGGCGGCAACGTCACCGTCTCGGCCAATGGCGAGCACGTCACCATGCATTCGGACAACGGCAAGGCGACCGTTGACGTGAACACCAACGGCGCGTCGGTGAGCGGCTTGCCGCCGTTCATCGCGGTGTATCCCGGCGCCAAGGTGGTGACCTCGGCAACCGGCACCGACAGCGGCGGCACCGGGGGCACGCTGATCATGGAGGCGGCCAAGGCCGCGCCTGCCGATATTGTCGGCTTCTATAAGCAGAAGGCGGAAGGCGCCGGCTTCAAGGAAACCATGAACATGAACATGGGCGGCCAGCTGATGTTCGCGGCGCAGTCCGGCGACGAGACCGTGCAGGTGCTGGCGGCGAAGACCGACGACGGCACGCACGCGCAGGTGAGCTGGGCGCGGAAGTAAGCGGTAATCGGAAGCCTGAAACCGGAAACAGATGGGGAAATTTCGATGTCCGAATTTCCGAATTCTGGCTTCCGATTTGCGCGCCCTTTCGCGCGGCGATCTCGCCGTGCTATGCAGTGGGCGCGCACGCGGGCGTAGTTCAATGGCAGAACGGAAGCTTCCCAAGCTTCATACGAGGGTTCGATTCCCTTCGCCCGCTCCAGCACTTAGCGGAAATGGCCTGCCGGTTTTTACAGCCGTTTTTACAGCTTCCGTTCAAGCGCCGTTCTCCGCTCGACGGTCAGGCGCCGGGCCGGGACGCCAATCGCGTTCGGCCTGCCCGGTGTAGGCGACCGGCCTGTGCCGGTATCTTGCGTCGTCCGGCGTTCCTGGCGCCGCGCGGCCGTCGATCTGCTCTTCGTAGGCGGAGCCGATTGTATGAATCGAAATCCATTCCGGTTCGACGACGGCGACAGTCCTCATGATCCCCCTCATTTGCCCGCGGCCTCCAGCTTGCGAATTCGCTCGCGCATGATCTCGTCCTTCTTAACGTAGCGATCGATGAGGCGCTCCACCCGATCTTCCTTCCATCCCAACGTGTCGGCGATCTCGCGGATGCTGAACCCGGCGCCATAGATGAACGTCGCGAAGGTGCCGCGAAAATCGTGGAGGTGGAGATCGAGATCGTCGGTATGAAGCCCCGCATCCTCCATCGCCTTCCACCACGACGACCCGAAACCGTCCGGCGTCCATGGCCGTCTCTTCGAGCTGGTGAGAATGGTGGTGGCGCGTTTGGGGATTTCGTCGAGCAAAGTGCGCAGCTCCTGGGTGAGCGGCGCTGCAGCCGTGCGCTTGCGTCGGCTCTTGCTGGTGCGCAGCTCGAGGGTATAGCGCCCGACATGCGTCCATGACGCCCTCAGCAGATCTGTCTTGCGGAAGCCGGTGAGCTTCGCCAGCCGTGCCGCCCACTTGATCTCGGCCGACACATCCTCGCAGCCGAGCAGCTGCGCGATGTGCACCTCCTCCCAGATGATATCCGAGCGGTCGGCGCTGTAGACGTTGGGGATGCCTTCGCAGATGTTCAGGGTGAGCTTGCCTTCCGCCACCACGAACGACAGCACGCGCGACAGCACCTGCTTGGCATAGTCGGCCGTGCGCGGCGTGGCCTTCCACTTGTCGCGCCACTTGCGGATGTCGACGCGGAAGGCCGGCCGGTCGAACTGCCGCACGCTCAATTTGCCGAAATGATCGTTGATGCGATCGAGCCAGATCGACCACTGCTCCCGCGTGGTTTCCGCCAGCGTCTTGAAGTCGTCGCTGTTGCGGTAGAGCGCGATCCAGGCGGAGAATCGGCTGCGGTCGAGGTCGGCCGTCTTGTCCGTCGCGGCGCGATAGGAATCCAGAAATTCGGCCGAGCCGGGCTCGCCTTCGAGGCGCGGGCCGCCGCGCCAGGCGTAGTAGTAGACCTTGCCGTTGGACGGTACGCGATGGATGCCCTTAAGGTTCACCGTCACCATTGCGTGCCCGCCATTCCTCGAGTTCGGCATCCAAGTTTGCTCCGTCGTCCGGCACAGTCAAACCCTTCCCGGCGGTGGTGATCAGGCGGACCTTGCCTGGCGTGGCCTCCACGGCTGCGACTTCGAGTCCCATCGCTTGCGCGAACCCGGCCAGTTTGTCGAGGTCGGCCTTGCTCACGGTGGCCCGGCGCGCGCGGGCTTTTGGCGCTGCCGCTGCGGCGCCTGCACGCCGGCTCATCCCAGCCACCGCACGATGCCAAGGATGTTGGTGGCCGAATAGGCGAGATTGAGCACCACCAGCGGCCGGTCGCGCGCGATGAGGCCCACGGCCATCCAGCCGAGCGATCCCACCAGCATGATCGGGAACGCGAAACCGCTGAACGGGAGCTTGAGCGCGACGATGGCGCAACCGGTGAGCTGCAGCGCGGTGCTGATCCACTTCGTCAGGCCGATCTTCGTGATGCGTTTCATCGCTTCGTTGCCTCTGCCACGCATTGCCACGGAGCCACGGTCAAGCTCTCCCAGCGTATCAGCACGCCGCACCAGCGCGCCGGCGCCTGATGGACCTCGGTCCAGAACCCCGTCATCACCTTCCAGTCTGCGAAACCATCGGCGCGGGCGAAGCGATCGAGCGCGGCCGCTCCGCAGAAGGGCGGCCGGGCGCCGATGGCGATCTCGTCGCCCACGAAGTCGATCTCGATGGGATCGACGCCGCTGCACACCGCGGTGCCGATCAGCATGCATTGTTTCGTCCGCATACCGGTGTAGAGCTGCAAGGTCTCGCCGATGCGCGCATGGCGCTTGCGCTCGGCGCGGATGGTTTGCCGCTTCGATCCCGACCGGATCGGCTCGATGAACTGGCGCTTGAAGCTATAGGCGACCATCGCTCTTGACCGTGAGGCTGATCGCCGCCGCGAAGAGAAGTCCGCCGACGCCGGCGACAACGATGAGATTGAAGATGCGGGCCAGAATCGGCCACGGAAAATCGAGCGTCGTGGAATGGTCGCCGTACAGGTCCACAGGCCACGTCAGGCTGCCGGAGACCCATGTGCCGGCGATCCACCACAGCGCAAGGAAAATCAGGAACAGGACAAGAGCCCACAGGAACGCGGCAAACTGGTTGCGCCGGTTGTTCTTCATGGTCGTACCTCCGGGAATTCATCCCATGTGCGGCCGTCGAGAAGGCGGCCGGCATTCTTCTTGCCGAGGCGATAGACCGGCTCCCCGCATCCGCGAAGTCTTTCCAGGTCAACCGCGTATCCGTTTTCTTCGAAATGCCACTCGTGGTCGAACCACGCGCAGCGCGCCTGACCGTCCATGATTCTGTCGCGGCCGTTTTCGGGCGGGCCGTCGTCACATCCCCACTCTCCCCATTGCTTGAAGAAGAATGGCACGCCGGCGGCTTGGCACTGATCGCGCAACGATCGGGCCCAGCCAGGATGCATCGGCCGCGCGTGCGGCCCACTCTCGCCGCCGCAGATCACCCAATCGACGCCCGGATAGCGGCGCGTCTCTTGATATGGGATGTGGTGCCAACGCAGTGCATCGCCGAAGAGGCCGTTTCCGCAGTCATAGCTGATTGATGTTAGATCAATCGGCCCCAGAAGCGGTTCGCAGGAGAGGAATCGGATCGCCGCCGGCGTGGCGAGCAGGTGAGGAATGCGCTCATCCGCCGTCGCCTGATCTTCGCAAGATGTGCCGAGCCAGACATTGGGCAGCGGCTTGTCCCATTTTCCGTAGTTGGTGAGCCATGGCCTAGCATCATCTATGTTGACGAGACGCCTCAGCTCACGTTTTGTCGCGTTAGGCGGATCGTCGCAATCCGCATCGTAAATCTGATGACGCACCCACTCTAATTCCGCAATGCGCGCTGGCGTTTTTTCGTCCGCGAAGTATTTTTGCATCCGCTCCGGGCGCTTGGTGAGAACCTGAAAGGTGTGTTGCGGACACAGCGCCATGATGGCGAACATGCGGTCAATGAAGTCATCCGGCACGAACTCGCCGAACAGATCGGTCATCGAGCAGACGAAAATCTTGCGCGGCTTTTTCCAGCGCAGCGGCGCGGTCAGCATCGTCTCGTCGAGGAACAGCTCAACAAGATCGAGATTCTGCGCCTTGTAGGCGATGCCGTTGCCGAAGAAGGTGTTGACGTTGCGCTTCTCGGCATAGCAGAAGCGGCAGGCTTCGCTTTCGTGCACGCAGAACCAGCCGACTTTGCCAGTGACGCGGTTGCGCGCACGGATGGGATTCCAGGTGGCGTCGGTCCATTCGATGCTCGATTGCGCGCCCATCCCCTATCCCTCCTGCCGTTCGTCGAGCGCGGCGCGCAGCAGATTGGCGGCATGCTCCGCGACCGAGATCCCGAGGCCTTGCGCGTGCGGTTTCAGAGCCTCGAAAATCTCCGACGGAATGCGCACCACCCGCGGTGTCGCAGCGAAGGCGCGCCGCGGGGTCCGCGCAAGTCTGCCCGCCTTGCGCGCCCAGGCGATCGTGCTGCTGATCTCATCGAGCGACAGCGACGGCATCTGGTCGCGAATGCGCGACGGGCTTTCGCCGGCGCGCGCCCGGCCGAGGATGCAGTCGCGGATGGCCTGATTCATCGCCGGCCTCCGCATTTGGCGGCCCGATCGACGCGGCCGATCTCGGCGACGATCATCGCGCCGGCCTTCACCAGATTGCGGCGCGCCGTGCCCGGCTTGAACTGGTGGCGCGGCCATGGCCACGCCTGCTGCACCAGCCCCACCGCAGATCCGTGTGCGGCGTCGTCGTGCCAGGCCTTGGCGTTCGGCCCAAGCAGGCGCGGGAAGCTGAGCTGCAGCGACGCGGCGAACGCATAGGCGGCGGCGCCCGCTCCGATTTCGCCGCGCTCATGCGCATCATCATGCGCCAGGGTGTAGCCTTCTCCGGAAATCTGGCGGTTGCGCTCCGCCGCGATCTCTTCGATCACATGCTGGAAATCGGGCGGTGTGTGTTTGCCGCGCTTGTATTCGTTCCAGCGGCGGACGCCGTAGCTCCGCGCAATGGAAATGGCCGTCATGACGAGGCCGAACCCGAGCACATCACCGACGCCGGGCCGCATGTGGAAGAACGGGCCGATGGTGTAGGTCGCCACCACGCTGATGGCGTAGCCGACCAGGACGTTCTGTGCCGCCTCCGCGAGCGAGCCCCATCGCGTCTGCGGCTTCACAGCTCATCTCCCAGCGCCGGGATGCGGTGCAGCTGCGCTGCCACGGCATAGACCTTGAGCGCCTCGATGTAGCGATCCATGGCGCGGTCCCACGCCAGCGGCTTGATCATGCCGCGCAGCGGACGCGCCTCCAGCTTCTCGTGCGCCGCCACTTCGTCTTCGCGGCCGGTGCACAGCTGGCG
Source organism: Rhizomicrobium sp. (assembly GCA_036500585.1). Classification (GTDB taxonomy): domain Bacteria; phylum Pseudomonadota; class Alphaproteobacteria; order Micropepsales; family Micropepsaceae; genus Rhizomicrobium. Next base: position 48,008 of record DASYBT010000029.1, on the reverse strand, counting down.
CAGCTCCGTCATCTCGACGCAGCTGTGCACGTAGGCGAAGGCCCGCGCAGTGTCGCGCGGGCACGGCCAGTCGAGATCGAAGGCCCCGTGCAGAATTGCCGAGAACTCCGCCGTCGCCAAACAACCAAAGGCATCATCGGCCTGATGCAGCAGCGCGTAGAGACCGGCGAGCGGACCTTCCTCGCGGCTTACTTCCGTGGCCACCAGGGTCGAGTGCTGCGCCACCGAATAGAAGCCCCACGTCGCGCCGCGATACATCGGCAGCTTGGCGAGGCTTTCGGCGATGTCGGTCGCCCTGATCAGATCGAGGCGCGGGTTACGGATGTCGATCCGCGCGCCAGACCGCATGATCGCCGTATTCCGATGCGCTACCGCTTCGCTGCTTGAGCGCGGCGCGTTCACGAGAACACCGATGCGAGCGTGCCGAGCACCCGCGCCGAAAGCGCGAGCCACAGATAGAGCCAACCGGCCCGCGACAGGAAGCGGCCGCGGCGAATGAAGGGTTGCGACGGAAGCGTCGGTGGCACGTAACAGCGGCCGTTCCGGAATCGCGAGAGGTCGCCGTCGGTCATGGCTGCAGCACCATTTCCGGCAGCCGCGGCTCAAGCCGGCGCGCCTCGATGGTGGCATCGTCCCACAGCCGGCTGACTTCGCGTTCCGACAGTCCTGCCTGCACGCCGTCGCGCACGGTGACGCTGCCGCGGGCCCGCGCCGCGCCTGCGATCGCACGCGCCAGAATGGTTGTCTTTTGGCTGTCGGAAAGCGCCCGTGCCCCTGTTGTCTTCATCGCGAATCACTCCGGGTTGCGGAATCACGCTCGCGAAGTCGGGGAGATTTGTAAATGCGGAAAACGCATTAATCGCATTCAGAAAATGCGGTCACGCATGGATTCAGCGGAAATCGGCCGCCTGCATCCACAGGATTTGCGGCGCCGAATGCGGAAATCGAACCCGCATGCGCCAAATTGCCTCTGCCCCGTCGACCACCGGCGCAAGCCGCGCCGCCGAAAGCCCGCGGGGAATCACCTGGCAGCCGGTGTCGGCGAACCAGCGCCTGTCGCCGGAGGCTTCCGCCTCCAGCGCATCGGCGAAGCGCTCTGCCGCGGGGCAAGCCAGCGACGCATGGGCGAGGATGAACTCGCGGCGCAGAAGATCGCGCGGTGGGCTGGTCGAGAGAAAATTCGCGTAGACAAACACTATGCGATGGTCCGCCGTCACACGCGCAACGTTGCCGCCGAGATAGCGCGGCACGAAGCCGTCGATGATCTTGCCGTCCCACATCACGCGCGCCGACTTTGGCAAGCTGGTGCAGCTCGCGTCACGATGTACCAGCGCCGCAATGCTCGCGCATGCCGGCTGGGACGATTGCAAATAATAGCTGCCGCCCACGTTGGCGCTCGCAAGAGCAGCAGCGAACAGAAGCGCCTGCATCCTGTCAGAGCTCGCCGATGTGGAAGCACATGTCCAGGGCCTTCCAGATATCGCCCAGTCCGGCGCCGCAAGCCCAAGCGTAGCAGCCAACCATGAGCATAATGATTATCCGCTTGCCCCAATATTCTTGAGAGGGACTCCCCGAAAAGGAAAACAGTATCCAGCCAATCATCCCAAGCACGGCCGCCAATCCGAAGCGGCGCACTCCGCCGAAGATAGCCGCTGCCATGGCTCCGCATGTGGCCGACGGGAGGCCAGAAAGACAGGCAGCGACAATCAAGACGGCTCCGCCTGTGCCGGCGGCAAGAACACGCTCGAAGGACGCGTTGCTGTCGAGATCACCAAACAGCGACGGACGTCTTCGCGGCGGCCGAGGATCGCTCATCCGAGGCTTCTTCCGATCCAAATCACGCGGCCGACGATGGCGATCTCGTCGGATTTGAGATTGTCGTAGCTCGGATACGACGGGTTGTCTGCCTTGACGGTGAGCAGCCGGGTTGTCGGATGCATGCTCACCAGCTTCACCTGCAGCACGTCGTCGATGCGGATGACATAGCGGCCTTCGCGCCGCGGGTCTTTCTGGTTGCCATCCACCAGCGCGTGATCGCGATCGTGCAGGAACGGCCAGTTGGAATCCCCGCTGATCTCCAACACGAAAAGATTGTGCAGGCCCGATGCGACGCGGCGCAGGTAGCCCTCGCGGAACATCAGATGGTCGATGGGCTCGGCGTCGAACGCCACCGCGCCGGCGCCGGCCGCAGCTCGCACATCGTACACCGGCACCGCCATGAAACCGTCGGGCGCCGGCATCGTCGCCGGCAGCGCCGCGGTCTGGCCATCGGCGTAGCCGGTGATTGAAGGCGGCATGCGCTCGCCGAGATAGCGCTCGACCAACGGGATTTCCGCGACTCTCAAGGGCCGGTCGCCACTGGCAATGCGGTGGCCGCGCGATTGGGTCAGACCCAGCGCTTCGGCCAGCCCCTTCTGGGTCTTGCCGTCCTTTTTTCTGCGTTTCAGTGCCGCGGCGATCCAGTCCGCCTGCGCTTTCCGCATTTTCTCGCTCGTCATGCATCCGTCCGGATTGCGCTTTCCGCAACAATACACAGATCGTTCTCCGGTCAAAATGCGAATATCGCATTTTTCCTTGACGATAATATGCGATTTCGCATTGTTGTTCGCATGCAGCGAATCGCTTCCCCCGCCGAACGCGTCATCCGCAAATGCGGAAACGGCAATCTCTCCAAAGGCTTGAGGCTCGTTTCGGAATGGTGCGGCGTGCATGTCACCGCCGTCCAGCGCTGGACCTATCCGCGCGAGGCTCGGAGCGGCGGCACCGGCGGGCTGATCCCGACCAAGCATTGGCCCGCCATCATCGCCCGCGCCGCGCATTTGGGCGTCGCGCTCGATGCGAAGGAATTCTTCTTCACCCCCGAAGAACTGGTGCCGGGCGTGCCGCAAGCGAGCGCCGCATGAAGCGGGCGCCGGGAATTGCCGAGCTGCTCGGTCACGCCAAGAAGGCCTGCGCCGACGCCGTCGGCAGCGATCGCGGTGCGGCCTATGCCACGGCGCTCTCCGCGCAAGCCTCCGCATTGCGCATCACCGCCGAACTGCTCGATCTCGAAGTGCTGAAGGCGCGGCTCGGCAGCGAAGCACGCGAGAGCGTGTTCGCAAAAGAAATGGGCGACGGAAAAGCGGGGAGCGCATGAATGGGTGCGCGCTCCGCTTCGAAGCTCGCCGATGCCTTGCGCGATGCGGCGGAGAGCCATCGCGACATCGCGGCGCTGCTCAACGAGGCGGCCGAGCGTCTGGCCATCGCGCAATGCGCGGAAATCTTTCTCGCCAACTGCCACGCGCTGGAGCGGGCGCGCCAGCGCAAAGCGGCAAATTTGCCGGATACCTCGCGCTCAACCCCGGATCGCAGTCCGGGGGAAGCGGTCGCGCATCAAGAACGCGCGCGTCCTTACTGGCTGAAGGACGACGAATGAGCGCCGACCGCTTCAGCGCGCTCATCGCCGATATTGCCGCGCGCGTCGATGGCGAGCCGGCGATCGCGACCTGGAGCCGTCGCGCGATCGAGATCTACACGCCGCTGCTGGAGACGCGGAATGTCGAGGCGATGCTCGACGCGCTGCTGCCCGGCGAAAGCGAAGAGGCGCGCTACATCGCAACCCTGGCCTTGGTCGAGCTTGGCGTCTGCATCGCCAACATCGTGCGCGAAGAGCGCGAGCCGCCCGGGCAGGTGAAGCCGCGCCTCGCCTGGCAAGACGATGTGAAGCTCTCCGACTGCAGCCCGCGCTGGCGCGAGCCGATCAGCGGCCACGAAGACGGTGCGCCGGCGCTGATCGTTCCGGTTGCCGCCGGCAGCTGCGGATGGATCGGCGGTCTTGGCTACACGCTGTCGTGCTGGCGTCTCTCCGACGATGATTTCTTCGCCGGCATCGCCGATCTGATCGCGCTGCCGCTCGACGGCGGCCGCCCGCTGTCGCTGCTTGGTCACACCGTCGCCGTTGGCTTCCTCAGAGCCGACGAGCGCGGCCGGATGGTTGTGCATGCGAGCGGCAAGGTCTGGCTCGAGGCGCATATGCGCCGCGCGATCGAAGCGACGCGCGATTGGCCGGCGCACCTCGTCTCCGCGCAATGCATGCCGTTCGATGAGCCGGACAAGTTCGGCATCCTCGTGCTCGAACCGCGTGCGCTCGAATGGCGCGTGACGCGCCCCGATTGCGCCATCCCGGAAGAGGCGCGCGAGATCGTCTGCCCGGACTCCCGCAAGCTTGCCGAACTGATCGACACCGCGATGCGCAGGAAAGAGCGCACGCGGCCGCTGCCGGTGGTGCGCGGTCCGCAAACCAAAACGGAAAGGGCCGCGGCATGAACATGTCGGCTTGGATTTGCGCAATCCTCTTCATCATCGAGAAGGACGATCACTTCGGATGGTGGCATTGGGCGCCGCATTCCGACGCAGAACTGATCGCCGATGGGATCGCGTTTCTCATTTTCGCCGTGGCCTTCGCGGCAGGAAAGAGGGGCGCATGAGCGAGATCGCGGCCCTCAACGTGCGTGCCAAGGATCAGCGGCGCATTGCCGAGCTGGAATCCGAAGTCGCCAGGCTCGAACAGAAGATCGCCGCCATTCGCGGCTGCCTGCAGGAGCGGCGCCTCGGCGATGCACTCGCGCTGACCGTCCCGACGAAACTTGCCGCGCCGATCACCGACAGGGGCGACGCGTGAAGCGGAAAATTCTCGTGGCCGATCTGTTGTGCGGCGCCGGTGGATCGTCCACCGGATGCGCCCGCGCGCTTGCCGAGCTCGGGCTCGAGATGGAATTGGTTTGCGTCAATCACTGGGGCGTGGCGATCGAGACGCACCGCCGCAACCATCCGGAAGCGCGCCACTACGTGCAGGACATCGCCACGGTGCGCCCGCACCTGATCGTGCCGGAAGGTTATCTCGATCTCCTGATGGCGTCGCCGACGTGCACGCACCACAGCGTGGCGCGCGGCGGCAAACCGACGTCCGATCAGCAGCGCAGCGATCCATGGCACATCGTCACTTGGCTGACCGAACTGCGCGTCAAGCGCATGATCATCGAAAATGTTTGGGAATTCATCGGCTGGGGGCCGGTCGACCCGCGCACGGGCAAGCCGATCAAGGCGCGCAAGGGCGAATACTTCCGAGCTTGGATCAACGCCATCCGCGCGCTGGGCTTCGAGCCGGAATGGCGCAAACTGAACGCCGCCGATTACGGCGACGCCACCACGAGGCAGCGCTTCATTCTGATGGCGCGCAGCGACCGCAAATCCGTTTCGTGGCCTGTGCCGACGCATGCGCGCAGAAGCGCCGATGAACGGCTGGCCCTGTTTCCCGGCGTGAAGCCGTGGCGGCCGGCACGAGAGATCATCGACTGGAACATCAAGGGCAAGTCGATCTTCAACCGCAAGAAGCCGCTGGCGCCAAAGACACTGGCGCGCATCTATGCCGGTGCGGTGAAATTTGGCTGGCCCGTGCCGTTCCTCGTGGTGCTGCGCAACCATATGAACGGGCAAAGCGTCGATGGTCCGCTACCCACGATTGCCGCTGGCGGGACACATATCGGAATCGCGCAACCGATCATCCTCAACCGCAACAGCGCACCGCGCGGCGAGTGCACGCAGATTTCCGAACCCGCGCCAACGGTGACCACGAGCGGCGGTGGGTATCTCGCCGAGCCGGTGATCATGAACGGCCGCAAGAACAATCAGCCGAAAGCCGTCGGCAGCGATCCCATTCCGACATTGGACACCAAAGGCGGCGTGTGGCTGGCCGAACCGCTGGTGTTGTCGCAACAGAACAGCGGCGCACCACGCTCTGCCGACGATCCCTTGCCGACGATCACGACCGGCGGAGCGGGAGCGGACAAGCGTGAAGGCTGCGCCCGGCCGATGCTGGTCGAGCCGTTCATCCTGTCGCGGCAGGCCTGCGGTGCGCCGCGTTCGACAGACGATCCCATGTGCACCAACACGGCGCAGCATTCGCCGGTTCTGATCGCACCGTACTACGGTAGCGGGTCGGGCGAGACATGCAGCAGCGGTGAAGATCCTCTGCCGTCGATCACGACGAAAGACCGTTTCGGCATGGTCGTTCCGATCACCCACACCAAGGGCAGCAATCAAGCGCGCGATGTAGACGATCCGATGCCGACGATGACGACCGCCAAGGGCGGCGAATTCGCCATCGTGATGCCCGTCACGCACGCTGGGCAGCATAGGCCTCGCAATGTGGATGATGAACCGCTGCAGACGGTGACCGGCGCGCATCGCGGCGAACTGGCCGTGATCACGGCGCAGCATGGCGAGCGGGCAGGGCAAGCGCCTCGCGTTCACAGCGTCGACGAGCCCGTGCCCACGATTGCCGCCCAGGGCCACACCGATATGGCCGAAGGGATCGTGACTGCCGTTCGCGACGGCGAACGCTATGACATCCTGTTCCGCATGCTGGAGCCGCACGAGCTGGCGGCTGCGATGGGCTTCACATCCGACGATCAGGAATACGAATTCGCCGGCACGAAAACCGAGCAGATCAAGCAGATCGGCAACGCGGTTTCCGTCGCCAAGATGAAGGCCTGTGTCGGCGCCATCATGGCCGATGCAGCTCCAAAAACGCTCGCCGTCGCCGCCAGCAAACGTGAAGCGAGGGCGGCATGATCTGGCGGCCGTCGCATCGCTTCCACACCCCGGCGCGGCTGCTCGCCGACCGGCACTACAGCCGGCAGAAGCCTGGCAGCCCGCAATTCATGCCGGCCGGCTCGTGCCGCGTGCTGGTCGCGGCAAACCACAAGGCCGTGTTCGGGTTGTCGTTCCCGAAACCGGAATTCGTGAAGCATGCCTGGGCCGGGGCGTGGATCGTCTCGATCTTCCGCAACGAGAACGCAGGCCCGCTCGCCTCTGACATGATCCGCGAAGCGATGGCGATCCTGCAGACGCTGTATCCGGTGCCGGCGCTCGGCTGCGTGACCTTCGTCGATCCGAAAAAGGTGCGCGGCGTTCCGGTGCGCGGCGAGTTGGTGAAGGGTTTCTGTTTCCGGATGGCCGGCTTCCGGGCCGTCGGCGAAACCAAAAAGGGCCTGCTTGCGTGGCAATTGCTGCCGCATGAGATGCCCGCACCGCGCGCGATGGTGGCGGCATGAGCGCGCCTGCCGCCAGCGAAGCGCGCGAGAGCGCGTTCGCCACCGAATACCAAGACTTCCTGCAGGCCAAGGTGAGGCTGGCGCCGCAGGATGGATTCCAGGTCGATCCGGCCGAGATGAACCCCCAGCTCAAGCCGCACATCCAGGTTGCGGTGCGCTGGGGCCTCGCCGGCGGACGCCGCGCGGCGTTCCTGCGGTTCGGCATGCAGAAGACGACGTGGCACATCGAGATGATGCGGCTGACGCGCACGCGCGTTGCCGAGCCGGCGCTGATCGTGATGCCGCTCGGCGCGCGCCTGTCGTTCTTCCACGATGCCGACAAATACTTCACCGGCACACACGCCGTGAAGCTGAACTTCATCCGCGACGACAGCGAAATCGACCCCGCTGCCATCAACCTCACCAATGTCGAGAGCGTGCGCGAAGGCAAGATCGATCCGCGCCGGTTTGGCTGCACTACGTTCGACGAAGGCGACATCCTTCGCAACATGGCCACGAAGACGTTCTGGACCTTCACCGAACGCGCCAAGCAGGTGCGCTATCGCCATGTCGGCACGGCCACGCCCGACCCGCGCGAGTATGCCGAGCTGCTCGCCTTCGCCGGCTATCTCGACATCATGGATGTGGGACAGGCGCGCACGCGTTTCTTCAAGCGCAACAGCGAGAAGGCGGACGAGCTCACCATCCATCCGCACAAGGAGGACGAATTCTGGCTGTGGGTCGCGTCGTGGGCGCTGTTCCTGCACCGGCCGTCCGATCTCGATGCGTCGTTCGGCGACGACGGCTATGAGCTGCCGCCGCTCGATGTGTGCTGGCACGAGATCGCCAGCAACCATTCCACCGCCGGCAGCGAGCGCGACGGCCAGCTGAAGCTGATCAAGGACGTTTCGCTGGGCGTCACCGGCGCGGCGCAGGAAAAGCGCGAGAGCCTGCCGGCGCGCATCGCAAGGATGCAGGAACTCCGGGCGGAGCTGCCGGAAGCGCACCGCATCGTGTGGCACGATCTTGAGGACGAGCGCCGCGCGATCGAGAAGGCGGCGCCGGAGATCGCCACCGTTTACGGGTCGCAGGATCTGGAGACGCGCGAAACGCGGCTGGTCGATTTCGCCGAAGGGCGCATCGGCGAACTGGCCGGCAAGCCGGTGATGATCGGCTCAGGGCCGAACTTCCAGTATCACTGCTGGTGGGCGATCTATCTGGGCGTCGGCTGGAAGTTCAAGGACTTCATCCAGTCGGTGCACCGGCTGCAGCGCTACGGCCAGAGCTTCGAAGGCTTTCCGGACGGGAAGCCGAAAGCTGTGCGCCTCGACATCATCCACACCGAGGCGGAGCGCGAGGTTGTGCGCACGCTGAAGGAGAACTGGAAGCGCTACGAAGAGCAGTCCGCCCGCATGGCGGCGCTGATCCGCGAGTACGGCCTGGCGCGGCTTGCGGCAGGCCACATTCTCACCCGCGCCATGGACGTGACGCGCGAGGAGGTGCGCGGCGAAGCCTTCACCGCCGTCAACAACGACTGCGTCGACGAATGCAGGCGGCTTGAGACGGACAGCGTCGATCTCATTCTCACCAGCCTGCCGTTCTCAACCCAGTACGAGTACACGCCGAGCTATCGCGATTTCGGCCACACCGACGACGATCCGCATTTCTTCGCGCAGATGGATTTCCTGACGCCCGAGCTGCTGCGCGTGCTCAAGCCGGGCCGCAATTGCGTGATCCATTGCAAGGACCGCATCGTCGAAGGCGCGCGCTCCGGCTTGGGCTTTCCCACCGTGGCGCCGTTCGGCGCGCGCACCCTGTTCCACTTCATGAGTCACGGCTTCGCCTATATCGCCACGGTGTTCATCATCACCGACGTCGTGCGCGAGAACGATCAGACCTATCGTCTCTCCTTCACCGAACAATGCAAGGATGCGAGCAAGATGGGGCATGGCCTCATCGAATATCTGCACGTGTTCCGCAAGCCGCAGAGCGATCGCGGCCGCGGCTATGCCGATGCGCCGGTCACCAAGCTGAAGCGGCGCTGGGATCGCCGCCGCAAGCAATGGATCGACGAGAATCCGTGGGTGAAGGGCGAGGCCGCCGCGGCGGACGATCCGCGCATGCCCTACACGGTCGGCCGCTGGCAGATCGATGCCAGCGGCGCCTGGCGCTCGAACGGCAACCGTTTGCTGATGCCGAGCGAGCTGGCGCGGCTCGGCGTCTCCGGTGCGATGAAACGCTGGAAGGCGCACCAGCTGGACGCGCCTTACGACTATCCGCACCACCTGGCCTGCGCCGATGCGATGACGGAAACCGGCACCTTGAAGCCCGACTTCGCCGTCATCCCCATCCATTCCGAGCACGAGGATGTGTGGAGCGACGTGGTGCGCATGAAGAGCCTCAACACGCTGCAGCAGGCGCGCAACCGCGAGAAGCATCTGTGTCCGCTGCCGCTCGACATCGTGGAGCGCGCGATCGCGGCGCGCTCGATGCCGGGCGAGATCGTGCTCGACCCGTTCGGCGGACTGATGACGGTGCCGTACTGCGCTCTGCAGTTGGGGCGGCGCGCCATCGGCATCGAGCTGAACGCCGGCTATTTCAAGGACGGCGTCTCCTATTGCGAGATGGCCGAGCGCCAGGCCACGGCGCCAAGCCTGTTCGATCTGCTCGGCGAAGATGATGCCGTGCCGGAGGCAGCGGCATGAGCCTCTTGACCTCTCGCGCCGTTCCGTGCGGCCATTCGCCAGAAATCGATCCGGGGAACGGCCATGACCGGCAAGTATCTGGGACTGGCGCTGCACTATGGCGGCGAGATCACGCCGGAAGAGCGGCTGATCCTGATCGTGCTGGGCGACAATGCGGACGACGAAGGTCTGTGCCGCCGGGCGCCGTTCGAGTTCATGGCGAGGATGATCGGGAAGTCTGTTCCGGAGTTGCGGGCGATCATCGACGGGATGGAGAAGCGCGACCTCGTGAATCGCACGGGCAGTCAGAGCATCGAAGTTCTGATCTCGGACGCCGATCCTTACCTCTAGCCGGTAGCCATTTCGCCGCCGCGCCTGCCCATGCGGGGGCGCGGCCATGACGCTCGAATTTCACCCGTTGGCCAATCTGTTCCCGCTGCTGGAAGGGGCGGAGTTCGACGCCTTTGTCGCAGACATCAAGGCCAATGGCCTGCGCGAGCCGATCGAGCTGCACGAGGAGAAAATTCTCGACGGCCGCAACCGCTATCGTGCGTGCATTGCGGCGGGACTTTTCTCGGCAGACGACGATCACCGCTTCCCGAGCACCGACGGCGTGCCGGGAATGCTGAAGATCGATTGGTTCATAAAGTACCTTCCCGACCGCCAGGGCGAGCCGCTTGCCTATGTGCTGTCAAAGAACCTGGCCCGCAGGCATCTGAACGAAAGCCAGCGCGCGATGGTGGCGGCGCGCCTCGCGACCCTCAAACAAGGCGAAGCCAACAAAGGCTCACGCGGAGCCGCGGAGGACACAGGTGATGCCGCGTCTCCACGTCCTCCGCGTGAAAAAATCCGCCAGGCCGATGCGGCACACACGCTCGCCATTTCCGAACGCTCGCTGCGCACCGCGCGCGCGGTGCAGGAGAAGGGCACGCCGGAGCTGATCGCCGCAGTCGACGGCGGCAAGATCGCGGTGTCGCTGGCGGCGCAGGCGGCGAAGCTGCCGGTCGAGCAACAGCAGGCGGTACTTGCGATCATCGCCGAAGGCAAGGCGAACGCCGTGCGCACGGTGGTAAAGCGCGAGGCGCGCGCGCAAAAAGAGCAGCTGCTCGCCGGCAAGCAGCGGGCGCTGCCGAAGAAGAAGTACGGCGTGGTGCTCGCCGATCCGGAATGGCGCTTCGAGCCCCGCTCGCGCGAAACCGGCCTCGATCGCGCGCCCGACAATCACTACCCGACCAGCAAGACCATCGACATCTGCGCCCGGCCGGTGCGGAACATCGCGGCCACCGATTGCGTGCTGTTCCTGTGGGCCACGCCGCCGATGCTCACCGCCGCGCTGCAGGTGATGGACCATTGGGGATTCACCTACCGCACGCACTGCATCTGGCTGAAGGATCGGCCCGGCGCGCAGCACGGAACCGGCTTCTGGTTTTACGGCGAGCACGAGCTGCTGTTGCTTGGCACGCGTGGGAACGTGCCGGCGCCGGCGCCGGGTGCGCAATGGCGCTCGGTCATCATCGCGCCGGTCGGCGATCACTCGGAAAAGCCCGAACGCTTCTATGAGCTGATCGAGAGCTATTTCCCCAACCTGCCAAAAATCGAACTCAACGCGCGCGGGAGCCGCGTCGGCTGGGACGCGTGGGGCAACGAAGCACCAGACTCAAACACAGTCGAAGGGAGCAACACATGACGAGATATTTTAGCGGCGTTGCAGTGTTGCTTGCGGTGCTGGCATCTAGTGGCTCGTACGCCGAAGTGGCGCGGAACTTCCCCGCGCCGCCTACACCGCCGCGATCGCGCGTGACATCTGGCGCCAAGCGCAAATCGCGAGACCCGTTTGCCCCAAGTTCGCGCGGCATGAAAATGAAGAACATCCGCGGCGAGCGGCTGATGTGGCGGCCGTAAGATGGCGAGCATCAACGGCAACAGCGGCAGCACGCCGGAAAAGCCCCGCATCACCGCCGACCGCATGGCGCTTGGGGCGTACTCGCGCGCGTCGCACCTCGCCAGGCTGAACGATGAGGAAAGAACCGCGCTGCTGGCGAATGCCATCGTCGAGGCGCTGCTCGATCGCGGCCTCGTGGCGCGGGCCGATCTCTGCCGCAGCGGATTGAGCGATCACGACATTGAACGGCTGTACCCTGACGCCATCACTCTCGCGCGCGCGCTCGAACCGGACCTCTTCGAGGGAGCGCTCGCATGACAACCGCCTATCCGCTCGCCGCCGCCGCCGGCGCGCAGGAGGCGCGCGCTGCATGAACGCCGCTCGGAATCAGAATTCCGGTACCCGCTGTTTGGAGGCAGCTTCGTCGAGAAGCTGCGCGGCGATCTCGCGTGCTTCCTTCCCGTTGTCCCGCGTCAGCGGTTCATCGGATAGCAGCAGCCTTATGATTGCATCGACGGTTGGCGCTTCGCCTCGCGCGGCCAGATCGAATACCGCATTGCCCACAGTGCCGTTTGCCACGGCAGTCGCGGCCCTGCGGCGGATATCTTTCATCCGGTTCGCAATGCGCTCTGCCGCCTCGGCCGGTGTTTCTTTCTTCGCGGATTTCATCGCAACTCTTCCAGAATCACTCCTTGACGCTATCACGGAGCCGCGGGCATGAGCTGCATCGTGCGCTATCTCTGCGACCGCAAGCGGCATCTGATCTGCGAGCCTTACAGTGTCGCGGGCCTGCACGCGATGGCATTGGCCTTGCGCATTCCGCGCAGCTGGTTTCATCGCGGACGCCACCCGCATTACGACATTCCGAAGACGCGGATCGATGAAATTGCGGCCCGGTGCGAAGTGGTTAGCCCGCGCGAGATCGTGCGCATCATCCAAGGTAAGCTTCGCGAGGCGGCATGAGCCTCGGCCGGGAGCAGCTCGTCGCGGTGATTGCCACAGCGCTCGGCCGTGCGCGCGTGCCGTTGTCGGACGAAAAGGAAGCGCAAGCCGCGATCTCCCAGATCCTGTCGGACAACGGCGTGGCGCACGAACGCGAGCACCGGCTCGGCCCGCATGACATTCCGGATTTCTTCTGCACGCCCGACCTGGTCATCGAAGCGAAGATGAAGGCCGCGCGCCCTGCGGCCGTCTACAAGCAGCTCAAGCGATATGCGGGCTATGACAAGGTCGGCGCGCTGATCCTTGTCACCAATCGCGCCATGGGCCTGCCTGCCGCGATCTGCGGCAAGCCGGCCTATTTCATCTCGTTGGGGCGCGCATGGCTCTGACGCGCACCTATGGCACGCTTGCGCTCACCGACGACGGCCGCTGGAAAGTGGCCGACCTGGAGCCGCATGTCATCATCCGGCTCAAGCACATCTTTCCGCGCATCCCCAAGACGGAAGCGCCGCCGTACTACTTTCCGAACGATCTGACGCATGCGGCCGATCTCGACTGGTTTCTGTTTCGGTATCCGCTCGCCATCGGCGATGACGATCTGTACGCGCTGAAGAAGGGCCGCCTGCAATTCGAGATGGAGCAGGCGGAAGTCGAGCGCATCCTGCGCCCCGATTACACGCCGCCACTGCGCTCCGGCCTCGCGATCGATTCGGAGCTGCGCAATTACCAGGCGCAAGCCGCCGACATGCTGCGGCGGTCCAAGGGCCTGTTGCTCGGCGACGAGGTCGGTCTCGGCAAGACCTTCGCCGCGTGCGGCGCCTTCCTCAATCCCGGCGCGCTGCCGGCCGTCGTCGTCTGCTATCCGCATCTGCAGCGGCAATGGTCGGGTGTGATCGCGACGTTCACGACGCTCACCGCGCACGTGATTAAAGGGACGCGGCCGTATTCGCTGCCGGCGAACGACACCTACGTGTTCCGCTACAGCCAGCTGAAAGGCTGGTTCGATGTGTTCCCGCTGCTCGCGCCCAAGACGGTGTGCTTCGACGAGGTGCAGGAGTTGCGCACCGGCGTCGGCACGCCGTCGCAGCCGATCCTGAAAGGCCAAGCGGCGATGCGCCTGTCGCAGCTCGCCGAATACAAGCTCGGGCTGTCGGCCACGCCGATCTACAATTACGGCCTCGAAATCTGGAACATCATGCAGTTCCTGCGCCCCGATGTACTGGGCCCTTATTACGACTTTCTGCGCGAATGGACGGGCGGCACCGGGCATCTCACCGATCCGAAAGCGCTCGGCACCTTCCTGCGCGAACAGCACGCGATGCTCCGGCGCACCAAGAAGGACGTCGGCAAGGAGATGCCGCCCGTCAACCGCATCGTCGAGAACATCGACTACGACGAAGACAGCGTGCGCTCCATCGAGGATATGGCACGCGCGCTGGCGGTGAAGGCCTCGACCGGCGCCTTCGTGGACCGCGGCCAGGCGGCGCGCGAACTCGACATGCTGGTGCGGAAACAGACCGGCGTCGCCAAGGCGAAATTCGTCGCCGATTTCGCGCGGCTTGTGGTGGAATCCGGCACGCCCATCGTGCTCGTGGGCTGGCATCGCGACGTGTACGACATCTGGCTGGAGCGGCTCGCCGATCTTCATCCTGCGATGTACACCGGCAGCGAGAGCCCGGCCGGCAAGGAGCGCCAGAAGAACGCGTTCCTGAACGGCGAAACCGATGTGCTGATCCTTTCGCTGCGCGCCGGCGCCGGTCTCGACGGCCTGCAGAAGCGCTGCTCGACCATCATCTTCGGCGAACTCGACTGGTCGCCCGGCGTGCACCATCAATGCATCGGGCGGCTGGATCGCGAAGGGCAGGAGAATTACCCGGTCACTGCGATCTTCCTTGTCACCGACGAGGGTTCCGATCCGCCGATGATCGAAGTGCTCGGCCTCAAGGCGTCCGAGGCGGCGCAGGTGGTCGATCCCTCTCTCGGCGTGCAGACGGTGCACACCGATGCGTCGCACATCCAGCGGCTTGTCGCGCGCTATCTGCAAAACCGGCGCGCGAACCGCGTGACCGCGATCCGCTGCCGCCGAAACAGATGGCCTGGGCCGTTGGGAACGGCGGCATGAGCGAGCACGATCCTTTTGCCGAGGAGGATTTCCCGCCGGTTGCGCCGGCGAAGAGGGGCCGCAAATCGGCGCGCGATCCCGACGAAGCGGAAGCCGGAATCGAGGGCTCCGACGATATCACGCTCGCCTTCAAGCCGCGCAACGATCTCGGCAATGCCGTGCGCCTGCAGGCGCGGTTCGGCGACGATCTGATGTATGTCGAGAACATCGGCTGGTTCACCTGGGACGGTGCGCGCTGGGATCGCGAGGGCGGCCAAGCCGAGGCGATCAAGCGCGGCCACGAGGTCAGCCAGAAGATCGTCGCCGAGGCGAAAGCGATCGAGGAACGCTACGGCAAGAAATACGAGGAATTCGCCGGCAAGCTCTACGCCTGGGCGACGCAGACCGGCAACATGGCGCGCGTGCACGGCATGCTCGCCGCGGCCGCGCCGTATCTGATGCAGAAAGTCGAGGCGCTGGACGCCGATCCGTTCCTGCTGGCGGCGCCGAACGGCACCATCGAGCTGCGCCTGCATTGCGATCTGCGCGAAAGCCGCCGCGAGGATCGCATGACGCGCGTGCTGGGCGTGGCCTACAATCCGCGCGCCACCTGTCCGCGCTTCGAGGCGTTCCTCGAGCAGATTTTGCCGGATCCGGAGATGCGCGCCTTCGTGCAGCGCATCGCCGGCTATTGCGCCACCGGCTCGACGCGCGAGCAGGCGTTCTTCATTTTCTACGGCGTCGGCAACAACGGAAAATCCACCTTCATGAATTTGCTGCGCCACGTGCTCGACAGCTATGCGATGAACTCGCCGGTGTCGACGTTCCTTGCCAAGCGCGAAGGATTTGGCGGCAGCGAAGCTTCGCCGGATCTGGCGCGGTTGCCGGGCGCGCGTCTGGTGTCGGCTGCGGAGCCGCCCGAAGGCGCGCGCCTCGACGAAGCACGGGTGAAGGAAATGGCGAGCGGCGAGCCGATGACGGTGCGCCACCTGAATCAGGGCTTCTTCGAATTCCGCCCCGTGTTCAAGGCGATCATCTCCACCAATCACCGGCCGGTGATCCGCGGCACGGACCGCGGCATCTGGCGGCGCATTCGCCTGGTGCCGTTCACGGTGGAAATTCCCGCCGACCGGATCGATCTCGCGCTGGAATCGAAGCTGATGGAAGAAGCCGAGGGCATCCTGCAATGGATTCTGACCGGCGCAGAGGAATGGTTCGACGGCGGCTTGCGGCCGCCGGAGCGCGCGATCGCGGCGGTGGAAGATTATCGCGCCGATGAAGATCAGGTCGGCGAGTTCCTGAAAGCCCGCTGCGGTGTCGATGTGGCGATGATCAACCCGTCCAGCGCGCGGCCGTACGAAGTGAGCGCCAAGGATTTGCGCGCGGCTTACGTCGATTGGTGCAAGGAGGAAGGGCTCGATCCGTTGGCCGGCAAAACGTTCGGATCGAAGCTGACGGGGCGTGGAATTCAGCGGCGCAAGACGGGCGGCAATACAGTCTATGTGGGCGTGTGGTTGAAAGCGGGTCTCGCGTGATGACCGCTTCAAAGCCGGTGCGAATGACAGGGAGGGTGAGGGAGCAAGGGATGATGATTGATTGCAAAAGGCGCGCGTGCGTGAGTCGTTTCTTGTGGTCGCGCGCGGCCTACATACAAGCGCGTCCGCCTGATCGTCCCTTGCTCCCCGATCCTCCCTCTATTGCGGCGAGGCGAAAATGGCGATGAAAGAACGGGTTGCGATGCCGGGGAGGGACGGGGAGCGTTCACAGGCTTTGTGCGAGCGCGCGCGCCCACACACGAAGCCTGTAGATATATCCCTTTGTCCCTCACCTTCGGATGAAGGTCTGAAGTCTGTGACCGTGGAGTGGTTGTTGAATTGGGCGTACGCGCGCGAGAAGGTGCATCTGGCGCGGCCGCAAGGATCGGAACCGGCGCCGCGGTCGCGCGCGCCGCGGGCAGGATGCGCGGATTCGAGCGACCGATGCGGCGCGATGATCTCGACGTCGTTGAACTTGGGCTTTGAAGCGCCGGCCGATGCGTACGCGGTGGCATGGGCGGTTGAGAGCGTCGGCCGGATGGCGCGTGTTGTCCGTGAGTACGGGTTGATCGGATCGCGCCCCGATTGGACACCGCGGCCGGTCATCACGGTGGAGCGAGGCAAGACCGGATACACGCTGGAGATCGTGAACCGGAAGCGGCGGCCGTGCGCCTTCCGCATGGTGCGGTTCGCCGGCGATCTTCCGGCGATTGTCGAAGAGCGGCGGCGTGCCTATTCGGCGTGGGCGCGCGCGATCGCTCTCGTGCATGCGAGGCTGGCCGAGCCGGGCGCGCTGGCTGCGCACAATCTGTCGGGCGATCTGCCGCCGATTTCTCCTTGGGCGGGTTGACGGATCGCTGCGAATCATTGACTGATGACCCGGATGGTGAAATGCGCCCGGCCCGAACAGGTGACCGGTCGCTTCGCTTTTTGGGGTCGCGCTGAGGCGACGCGCGAAGCGGCAAATTTGCCGGATTGCCCGCGCGACACGCCCGGCTTGGGTCCTTCCTGGGCGTCGGCGCAATACGGGCAAGCTGCGCGTTTTGGCTTTGCAGTGGAGACTTTTGAAAGTGATGCAACACGTTGCACCGGCCGATGCAGCGCGCTGCAACAATGCGGGCCGGGTAAAGCCCGCGGAAGCGGCGCGGAAACTGAAGATCAACCGCAGCTCGCTGTCGCGCTACCTGCAACAGTACGACACGCTGCTGGACGATGCTGGCCTGGTCGATCTCGAGGAGCTGCGCCAGCATCGCGCCGACAATCCGCGCATCGCCGATCAATCGGCCGCGCAAGGCGACGCCGGCGACGCGCCGAAATCGAAATCCGCGGCCACGGCGTCGCGCAAAGGGGCGAAAGGCCGCGTCGATGAAATCCGTGCGTGGGAAGCGGAACGCGACTGGGCGCAGTCCATCGGACAGCTCATCGATCCGTCGAAGCTGCAGGACGAAGCGCTCGATGCGGTGACCGCCTTGCGCGACAAGCTGATGGCACCGGAACAAACGCTGTGCGAACGCCTGGCGGAAGAGCGCGACCCGCTGGTGGTCAAGCAGCTGCTGCGCGAGACCAACCGCGCGCTGATCGACGATCTGAAAACGGACTTCGCAAAAATATTCGGCGGCGGCGGCGATCAGCCGGAAGCGGGCGATGCAAGCGGCAGCGACGAGTAAAGCGCGCGGGAGCGCGTTCACCAGCACGATGCGCTCGAGCGTGTTCGCCCACACCAGCGAAGCACGCGGGAGCGTGTTCGCCAACAACGATCGCCGCGTCGATCTCGGGGCGCCGCATTTCGCAGGCCTCGGCACCGCCCGCGCGCTGATCGCCGCCACCTTCGAGATCGGGCTGACCGTTCCGCCCGACATCACGGTGTCCGACTGGGCGGAAGAGGAACGCTACGTCAGCGCCGAGTCCGGCTCGCGCAAGGCGGGCAAATGGCGCAACGCCGTGACGCCCTACGGCGTCGAGCCGATGCAGTGCCTGTCGATCAACGATCCCTCGGTCGAGATCACGCTCGTTTGCGCCTCGCAGATGATCAAGACGGAAGTCGGCATCAACTGGGTCGGCTCCGTGATCGACGCGACGCCGGCGGCGATGCTGCTGATCCAGCCCTCGATCGACGAGGCGCAGAAGTTCAACCGCGTCAAGTTCCAGCCGACGATCGAAGAGACGCCGTCGCTCAAGCATCGCGTCAAGGAAGCCAAGAGCCGTGACGAGAACAGCTCGACGGCGAGCTTCAAGCGGTTCCGTGGCGGCTTCGTCCAGATCACGCATGCCGGTTCGTCGAAGGGCTTGCAGTTCATCACCGTCAAGCATGTGTGGGGCGATGAGATCAGCGAGTATCCGCGCGATGTCGGCGGCCGCGGCGATCCGCTCGACCAGGCGCGGCAGCGCAACTCGACCCACATCAGCAGCGGCGGCAAGCGGCTGTGGACCTCGACGCCAAAGCTGAAAGGCTCGTGCAGCATCACCATGCTGTACGAAAAATCCGATCAGCGGCGGTTCTATTGGCAGTGTCCGGAATGCAGCGACTATTTCGTGTTCCGCTTCGCGCACCTGGAAAGAGATAGCGACAAACCGCCTTATGGCGCTTATCTCAAGGCGCCTTGCTGCGGTGGTGTGATCCCGCACTGGCAGAAGCCGGCGCTGCTGGCGAGCGGGATCTGGATCAAGACGTTTCCGGCCGAAGACGATGGCGACCACTGTCCCGGCGATGTGATCCCCGCGGCCGAAATCGAACAGGCGCGCGCGCGCAAGAGTTTCGGGCGCCAGCCCGGTTTTCATCTGTGGCGCGGCCAGAGCGCGTTCCACGATTGGGAATCCGTCGTCGGCGAGTATCTCGATGCGAAGGACATCCCGGAAAAGCTCAAGACCTTTACCCAGCAGCAGCTGGCCGAGGCTTACGAGGAAACCGGCGAGGCGCCCGATCATCTGAAGCTCTACGGCCGCCGCGAGGAGCGCGAGAAAGGTCCGCTGCTGCCCGATGGCGTGCTCGCCATCACCGGCTTCTGCGACGTGCAGCAATCGCCGGCGCGCCTCGAATGGGCCGTGTACGGATGGGGCGAGAAGCTGACCGCGTGGCTGCTCGATTTCGGCGTCATCATGGGCGATGCGTTTGCCGACACCACATGGCAGCCGCTCGCCGAGATCATCGCGCGTCCGTACGAGGATGCCTATGGCCGCGCCTGGCCGGTCGAGGCGTTCGGCGTGGATTCCGGCTACGCCAGTCACGCGGTCTACAATTTCGCGCGCCGCCGCCCGAACGTGTACGCGACGGACGGACGCGACGGCGCCACGCGGCCGTTCGTCGGCACGCCGCGCAAGCAGGATGTGAACTGGCGCGGCAAGGTGGTGAAGAAGGGCGTGCTGTTGTGGCCGCTCGGCACGCATCCGCTGAAGAGCGCGCTCTATGCCAGCCTCGCCAAGACGATCGAAGGTCCGAGCGAGCTGACGGGATTGTGGCCGGCCGGCTGCACGCGCTTTCCGAAGAACTGCGACGAGGCGTTCTTCGCGCAGATCACGGCGGAGTTTCTGGAAACCGTCGAAACGCGCGACGGCATTGCGCGGCGCATCTGGAAGAGGCGCGCCGGCCAGGCGAACGAGCAGCTCGACATCTGGGTCGGCGCCCGCGCCATGGCCTCGCATCTGGGGCTCGACCGCTACACGCCGGCCAAGTGGGCCGCGCGTGCAGCCTTGCATGCACCGCCCGATCAGGGCGGCGCCGACGACCTGCTGGCACATGCCAGCCGGATCGGTGAAGCCCCGCAGAAAGCGGTGAGGCCGGAGGTGGCAACGAAGCCGCCCATCAAGGTGCGGCCGAAATTCTGGCTGCGCTGAATCACACGTGAAAAGGAAAAGGCGATGTTCCTGGTCGGACAGTTTCGGAAGCAGACGGCCGATGGCGCGATCTGGGATTTCCAGGGCGTGTTCGCGACACGCGACAGCGCCATCGCCGCATGCCGCAATCGAAACTATTTCTTCAAGCCCGTCAGGCTCGACGAGGAATTGCCCGACGAGATGATCCCAGGGGAAGTGATTTACCCGTTGGCCTGAATTTCCGGCGCCGGCGACACGCGCGTCTGCCCAGCGAAGCACGCGAGAGCGTGTTCGCCGAGGACTGGCGCGCGGAGGGCGGCGATTGGTGCGCGGACGGCATGTCGCGCGCCCAAACAGCGAAGCGCGCGAGAGCGTGTTCGCCAAAGAGACGGCGGCAAAGTCGCGTGCCGCCGTCGTTTCATTGCTCCGAAAGGAACTGGCGATGCTGACGGCGATCCTTCTCGGGCTGGCCCTGATCGCCGGCGTGCTCATCGGTGTGTTCGGGATCGCGTTCGCCATTTTGGCAGCGCTCGACACGATCACGCGACCAGGTCGCAGAAAGAAGTGAATCATATGACCTTCACGCAAGCGCAGATCGACGCGCTCACCAACGCGATCGCGTCCGGCGTCACGCAGGTCGACTACGGCGACAAGCGCGTCACTTATGGCTCGATTCCGGAAATGCTCGCCCTGCGCGACCGCATGATCAAGGAGGTGCAGAACCAGTCCGTCACCGGCCGCAAGCGGCCGCTCTATCACCCGACCGTGTTCCTTCGCCGCTGATGGCCTCGCTTCTCGAAAGGGCCATCGAGGCCATCAGCCCGCGCGCCGCGCTGAAGCGCGAAGCCGCACGCCAGCTCCTGCAGCTGCGCCGCTACGAAGCTGCGCGCCATTCGCGCGCCACCTATGGCTGGCTGGCTGCCTCGACCTCCGCCAACGCCGAGATCTATGGCGACCTGGTCACCCTGCGCAATCGCTCGCGCGATCTCGTGCGCGGTCACGGCATGGCGCGCAAAGCGGTGCGCGTGCTCAAGAACAACGTCATCGGGACCGGCATCATTCCGCAGCCGCAGACCGGCGACCAGCTTCTCAACAAGAAGATCGCCGATCTGTGGCAGCGCTTCGCCGACGAGTGCGACTACGCCGGCCAACTCGACATCTACGGGCTGCAGGCGCTCGCCTATCGCTCGATGATCGAGGGCGGCGAAGAGCTCACGCGGTTGCGCATCGTAAGCCGCGGCCGCGCGCGCAAGATTCCGCTAGAGCTGCAGTTGCTGGAAGGCGACTTCCTCGATCACCGCAAGAACGAGCGGCTGGACAACGGCCGCATCGTGCAGGGCGTCGAGCTGCAGGATGGCAAGCGCGCCGGCTATTGGCTGTTCCGCGAGCATCCCGGCGAATTCATTCCGGGATCGCTGCAGTCGTACGAGACCGATCGCATCGACGCGAAGTCGGTGCTGCATCTTTACGAGGTCGAGCGCATCGGCCAGGTGCGCGGCGTGCCGTGGCTTACGCCCGGCATGATCGATGCCAGGCACGGACAGGACTATTGGATGTCCGAGCTGATGCGCAAACGCCTCCAGGCCTGTCAGGTCGCCGTGGTGTTGGGCGCGGACGATGAAGACGAAGCCGGTATTGCCGGATCGACGCAGACCGCCGATGGCAAGCCGTCGCCGGATATCGGTCCGAACGGGCCCGTGGTCGAGGACGCCGCAGGCAACCGCATCGAGGCGTTCGAGCCCGGGATGATTGCCATCGCGCGCGGCGGCAAGAAGGTCGAGTTCACCCCCATCGCAACGGACAACACCTATTCCGCCGTGCGCGCGGTCAATGCGCGTGACCTCGCCGCGGCCTGGGACGTGATGTACGAGCAGATCACCGGCGATCTGTCGCAGGGAAATTTCTCATCGCTCAAGGCCGGCGCCAACGAGTTCCGCCGCTCTTGCGAAACCATGCAATGGCTCACCTTCATCCCGATGTGGGCGACGCCCGTTTATCGCGCCTTCATCGATGCGTGCGTGGTCGCCGGCGAGCTTCCGCGCGGCGTTCCGTACACGGTCGATCACACCGTGCCGATGTTCGAGTCGGTGGACCGGCTGAAAGATACGCAGGACGACGTGGCATCGATCCGCGCACTGCTGACATCGCCGCAGGAGCGCATCCGGCGTCGCGGCGGCGATCCGGAGCGCGTGCTGGCCGAAGCCATCGATTGGCACAACGCGCTCGTGAAGGGCGGCGTCGTGTCCGATGCCGACGCCGCGCTGGTGAGCAAGCCCGGCGCCGCCACGTCGCCGGGGCTGCGTCCTGAAGGCGCCGGCGACGGCGCTACCGAAACGCCGGCCGGCGAGGAAGACGCCAGCCAGTCCTCTGAAGGAGAAAATCCGAAATGACGCTTGTTCTGAACAAGGCGGGCGAGCGCCACGCCTCGCAGCTGATCGCCAATGGCGACGACAACGATTCCGATCCGTGGAGCTTCGACGCGTCCGACGAAGACGCGCTGCTCGGCGAAGGCGGCGACAATTGGGACGCCTACACGAAGTGGTTTCTCGGCGAAGACACTGATGCCACCGAGCGGACCAAGGAGCGCTTCAAGTACCCGTTCGGCAAGAACGGCAAGGTCTATCGCTCCGCGCTGCGAGCCATCCGTTCGCGATCGGCACAACAGAACGACACGGACGTCTATGACGCCGCCGGCCGCCTCATGGACGAGATGAACCAGAAAAGCGAAGACGGAAAGAAGACATCGCAGGAAGGCCTGGAGACGCGCGACATCGTGGCGCCGCGCCTCTGCTACCGCGCGGCCTCGGTGCAGCTCGTGCCCGGCACGATCAATCATGCCGAGCGAACCATCGATTGCATCTTCTCGACGGAAACGCCTGTCCAGCGCTCGAGCTGGAGCGACGGCGATTACGTCGAGGTGCTGAAGCACGATCCGAAATCCGTCCGTCTCGACCGCATGAACAAGGGCGCGGCGATGCTCGACAGCCATGATTACTACAGCGGTTTGCGCGCGATGATCGGCGCCGTGGTGCCAGGCAGCGCCCGCATCGAAAATCGCCAGCTCGCAGGCACCGTCCGCTTCTCGCGCAATCCTGGCGGCGACGCAGCATTCCAGGACGCCTGCGACGGCATCCTGACGGGGCTTTCCGTCGGCTACGCCACGCACAAGGTCGAGATCGACGACACGCAGACGCCATCCGTTCACACGGTCACCGATTGGGAGCCTTACGAGGTCTCCGGGTGCCCGATGCCTGCCGATGTGGTTGCCGGATTCCGGTCCGCGCAACCGCACGGTTCAACCCGCGGGACTCCGCCCGCCATTTCCGAAAGGGAAACCACCACCATGAAAGAGACTACCGCGCCGGCGGGCGCTGTTGCCGCCGAACTCGATGCCAACACGCGCTCCGCCATTCAGGCGGGCGTGCAGTTCGGCATCAAGGCCGAACAGGAACGCCGCGACGGCATCGCCGATATCGCCAAGAAGCTCGGTCTTGCGGATGAACTCGCTGCCGAGCACGTCCGCAAGGAAACGCCGCTCGATGCGTTCCGTACCCTGGCGATCGACGAAGCGGCCAAGCTCGACCGCGCATCGCCGCAGACGGACGCCAGCAATCCGTTCGCCAGCAATCCAAATGTGATCCGCGGCGGCATCAAGCGCGATCCGGAAAAAGGCGAGATGGCCGCGCGCATGCTGCGCTGCCTGGCGTTCGCCAAGCGCAGCGGATTTTCGCCGCTCGACATCTCGGGCCGGATGTGGGGCGATCCGCTGCTCACCCGCGCCATGGCGGCCGGGGTCGGCGCGTCCGGCGGCTTCCTCGTGCCAGAGCAGTATGCGGCCGAGGTGATCGAGTTCCTGCGTCCGGCTTCTGCTGTGCGCAAGCTGAATCCGATCATTCTCCCCATGCCGGGCGGCAACACCTCTATGCCGCGTCTCGCTTCCGGGGCAAACGCTGGTTATGTCGGCGAAAACAAGCCAATCGTCGGACAGGATCTCGGAACGGCGCAGGTGAAGTTCAGCGCCAAGAAACTTGCGGCGCTGGTGCCGATTTCCAACGATCTGCTCGCGTTCGCGAGCCCGCAGGCCGATCAGGTCGTCCGGGACGACATGGTGACGGCGATTGCCCAAGCCGAAGACGTGGCGTTCATTCGCGGTTCTGGCACCGAGTACACACCACGCGGCATGCGCAATGCAGCACCCAGCTCCAACGTCATCGCCGCTAATGGCACCGTCAGCGCTACCAATACCAACGACGACCTGAAGAAGCTGCAGAACGCGCTCACCAATTCGAATTGCCGGATGCTACGTCCCGGCTGGATGTTCGCGTGGCGCTCGCGCAACTACCTCTACAATCTGCAGAATGCGAACAACCAATACATCTATCGGGACGAGATGAACCAGGGCAAGCTGAATGGCTTTGCCTATGCGGTCACCAATAACATTCCGATCAACCTCGGCTCTGGATCGGATTCTGAAATCTACCTTACCGACTTCGCCGATGCTGTTATCGCCGAGGTTCCTGGTCTGCGCATCGATGTGTCGAACGAGGCGGCATACAACACCGATAGCAATACGGTGGTGTCGGCGTTCTCGAACGACCAAACGGTGATCCGCGTCATCGAGGAGCATGACTTCAACATGCGCCACGATCCCTCGACCGCTGTGCTGACGGGCGTGACCTGGTCGTAAGCCGATTCTCGCCAAAGCAAATCCCAAGAACCTGTGAATTGCGCGTCCCGCGTGAAAGCGCGGGGGCGCACTCGCACCTCAAATCGGAGACGAAGACAATGGACCCGCTTTCCAACAACATCGGGGCCTTCATCAAAGGCAAGCCCGGTGTCGCACCGCAGGCCTCTTCGGCCGGCACTGTTAATGGCGGCTGGACTGACCGCCTCGGCTATCAGAGCTGCCTGCTGTTCGCGCAGACCGGCGCGGCATCCGGCTCGCCCAGCACGCAGACGCTCGATTGCAAGCTTCAGTCGGCGGACGACAATTCCGGCACCAACGCCGCCGATATCGACGGCGCGGCGATCAGCCAGATCACGGCGGTGAATAGCAATGCGTCGGCCAGCGTCGATCTGCTCGGCGCCAAGCGCTGGATTCGCGCGGTGAGCACGGTCGCCTTCACCGGCGGCACATCCCCCACCCTGCTGCACTCCGCCGCGATCGTTCTCGGCGGCGCGCAGGAGCTGCCGGCGTAATCGAACGACTCCGGCCAGGCGGGACGCGCGACTGATGTTGCGGGCGCCCGCTTCTCTCCTTTTTGCGAACAGGCTCGCGCCTGCTTCGTTTTCCATCACTCTGTGGAGGGCACACGCCCCATGAAACACGTCAAGTTCAAGAAGCACAATTCGCCCTACAATGCCGGTGAGCATGCCGGGTTCGCGGATCATGAGTTCGCAGACCGCCTCGTGAAGCTCGGCGTTGCCGACTACTGCGACAAGAACGGTAAGCTGCTCGGGCCATCGGCCGCGGAAAAGGAAGCGGCCGCGAAAGCTGCAGCCGAAAAGGAAGCGGCGGAAAAAGAAGCGGCCGCCGGGAACGGTGGTCGTCGTTAGCCCGTGACCATTCTCGCCTTCCCGGATCTGGTGAAAGCGCCGGCCGATATCGAGACGGTTGCGCTCGACTGGTCGGCGTTTGCGCCGTCCGGGCAAAGCAGCATTGCCACGCATTCCGTCGCCGTGAAATGCGGCGACGTGGGCGCCGCGGACGCTGGGGTGAGCGCGCTCACGCAGAAGGTCACGCTGTCGGGTGGCACCTGCGGCCTGCGCAGCATCGTGGAGGCGACGGTTGCGTTCGCAGACGGCACATCGCTCACCCGCGGCTTTGACGTTGTCGTGAAATGAGTGACCCCTTTTCCATCGGGCTGGATTCGCTGTTTGCCACCGCGATGGCGATCGACGTGCTCTATACGCCGCAGGGCGGACAGGCCGTCGCCGTGCGCGCGCTGCTGGCGGAGCCCGACACCGACGTTGTGATCGGAGGCCAGGCGAAGCTCACCGATCACAAGCGTGTGCTCGAAATCCGCAAGAGCGAATTGGTAGCCGCATCGAAGGACGATGTGATCGAGATTCCCAGAGGTTCGGGACAGAATTTTCGCGTCATGCAGGCGCTGTCGAGAGATACCGATCGCCTGCTGTGGCGCATCGAGGCGGCATCGGCATGACCTTCCAAACGAGGGCGGGGGCGCTCGATGCGCTGGAATCCGTCATGGCAGCCGCGCTCGCATCACCGGTCACCTTCGAACGCGATCCGGAAAAGAACGTGCCGGCGAGCCACGACGGCGTGGTGATCATGCGGCACGGCGATCCCGGCGACCCGGAAGTCATCCTGTCGCCGCTGTCGTTTGCCTTCGAGCACCAGGTGGAATTCGAGATCACCGCAAGCGGACCGGATCGCGCCACAACGGTCGAAAGCATCATCGGGCGCATCGATCCGGCGCTTGCGGTGGACCGTACTCTCGGCGGCGCGGTGGACGATGCGCGCGTGATGACGGCGCCCGACATCAACGAATACGAGGCGGATGGCGTCGAGACCGAGCGCTCTGCCGTTCTGCACGTGCAGCTGTCCTATACGACGGCCAGCGCTGCAGGGTAGATTGCGCGAGCCATGTTACGGGACGGGAAAGCGATGTGGACCTTTTCGCAAGAGACCGGCCAGTTGATCCATGACGGACAGCTGGTCGGCGTCGGCTACAGCGGAACCGGCAGGGGTCGATGCAATCCGGCGATGCAGAACGTCGCCAATGTCGGCCCGATCCCGCAAGGCAGCTATCGCATCGGGCCAGCCAGCTACAGCCATCCCAAGCTCGGGCCCTGCGTCATGGCGCTGACGCCGTTGCCGGGCACCAACACCTTCGGCCGCTCGGCGTTCTTCATCCATGGCAACAACCAGGCGAACGATGCCAGCCATGGCTGCGTGATCCTGGGACCGTCCTTCCGCCAGATGATCGCGAACAGCGACGATCGCAGTCTCACCGTTACGGCATGACGCGCGGCTTTCGCTTCACGGCGCCGAAATGGAAGCCGGTCACCGATGGCCTCGGCGACGACATGGCGAAGGCGGCCGCCGCCGCCGCCGATGAGATCACGCAAGGCCTCAAGCTCGAGCTGCGCGCCCAAGTCGAAGCGGCCGGCCTCGGCGCCCGCGTGGCGAACACCTGGCAGGGGCGGCGCTATCCGTCCACGGCGGCGAGCATCAATGCCGCCGCGTATGTGTGGTCGAAGGCGCCGGCGATCATCGACGCGTTCGATCGCGGTCCGGTGATTCACACGGTCAACGGCCGGCGCTATCTCGCCATTCCGTGGCCGAACGTCCCGCGCACGGCGGGAGCGCGCGGCGGCGGGGGCCGCATGACGCCGGCGCAAGTTGAAACCTATTTCAACCAGGACCTGAAATTCGCCCGCGCCGGCAATGGCCGGCTCGTCGCCTATGTCGATGTCGTCGGCACCGCGGCGGGATCGTTCAAGCGCGCCACCGGCAAGCAGCTCGGCCGCCTGTACCGTCAGGGCAAGGCGCCGCCGCACCATGTGCAGGTGCCGATGTTTACGCTCACGCCGACGGCGCGGATGCCGAAGCGGTTGAGCGTCGATCAGGCGGCCGAGCACTGGGCCGCGCAGGTGCCCGACATTCTGGAGAGCAAGTTCGAAGCTCTCGGTTAGAGCGAAGCGCGCGCGAGCGTGTTCGCAAAATAACGAAAATCTTCCGGGCGCGCTCGCGCCCTCAATCCGACAACACGAGGAGAAACATCATGGCTCGCGCACGCGGCGCCAACGCACAGCTGTGCGTGGCGTATGAATCCACTTACGGCACGCCGCCGGGCTCCGGCTTCTACAAGGTGCCGTTCGTCTCGGCGAACATCGGTGACGAACAGGATCTGATCGCCAGCGATCTGCTCGGCCAGGGCCGCGATCCCGCCGATCCGGCGCAGGATGTGATCAACAACGCCGGCGACATCGTCGTCCCCGTCGACCTTCGCAATTTCGGCCTGTGGCTCAAGGGATTGCTCGGCGCGCCCACCACGGTGGAAGGCGTTGCGGCGACCGCCAGCTGGGTGTTCTCCGCGCAGCCCGCGACCAGCGCCACCATCTCGCCCAACGGCGTCGATTTCACCTTCGTGGCGTCCGATCCGGGCGATGGCGACATCCTCATCGGCGCGACGCTCTACGACACCGTCGTCAATGCCGTGCAGGCGCTCAACGCCAGCACCGATACGGATGTGAATGTCGCGACCTACAGCATGGACCTCAAGGGCACGACGATCTTCGCCACCTACGACACGGTCGGCACCGGCGGCAATGCTTTCACCCTGGCGGCGTCCACGTCGCCCGCGTCGCACGCCACGGTCTCCGGCGCCACCATGTCCGGCGGCGCGGCGAGCGGCGGCTATCAGCACACCTTCGCGTCCGGTGCGCTCACCTTGCCGTCGCTGTCGGGCGAGATCGGCAATGTCGACATCGCCTCCTACGCGATGAACTACGGCATCGGCATCGACAAGATCGCCATCAATCTGGCGCGCTCCGGCCTGCTCAACGCGACCGTCAGCACGATCAACCAGGGCGAGAGCGCGCGCACCGGGTCGTCCGCCGCCGGCTCGCCGACCGTGCTGCAGTTGCTGCGCTTCGCCCAGTTCACCGGCAGCGTCACGCGCCTTGGCGCGACCCTGGGCGATGTGGTGTCGGGCAATTTCACCGCCGCCAACAATCTCGACAAGGTCGAAGTGATCCGCCCCGATGGCCGCATTGCCGGTGTCGATCCGGCGGAGGCGTCGTACACCGGGCAGGTGGTGATCCGCTTCAAGGACACCGCACTGATGGCGCTGGCAACCGCCGGCGAGCCGGTCGATCTCACCTACAGCTGGCAGATCGCCGCCAACCAGACGCTGGAGTTCATCTTCCACCGCGTCTTCCTGCCCAAGCCGAAAGTGCCGATCACCGGCCCTGGCGCGGTGCAGGCGACCTTCGACTGGCAGGGCGCCAAAGACCCGACGGTCGGCCGGGCGTGCACGGTCGTCCTGTGCAACGACGTGTCGAGCTACTAACCGCACTCAAGCGGTAGCGAAAAACCTCTCACTTTAGAAACCAGCCGAAGGAGAACGACGATGCACTACAGAAACGGCAGAGAAGCAAAGAACGGCGATAAGATCGTGAAGCTGGGCGAGAGTGGAAAGGTCGTAGCTTTCGGCGTGCTGCACAGCGCCACGCCGGGAAACGACTACTGCAACGGCAACATCGCGACCATTCAGCCGCCCAACGACTACGCCTGCATGGTGGACTGCCTGCACATCGATGACGTGGCCGACGTGTTGGCAGAAAAGGGATTGAGCAAACGGCCGGACGGCAAATAGTTCGCTGCAAAGAGGCCTGAATCCATCGCCACGGCGTGCTGGGAAACCGGCACGCCCTTTTGTTTTTCGCTCTGAGAGAAAAACCCATGCTCCATCTCGATCTGAACGCCGAGCCGTTCTGGCTCGAAGTCCTGCCCGGACAGCGCACGCAATTCCGTCCGATCACGACCAAGACGATCCTGGTCGCGCGCAACGCCGGCGCGCTTGCCGCCAAGGCCGATCCCGAACATGCCGAAGAGGCAAGCAGCGAGGCGTTCACCCGCTCCTGCGCGCAACAGGGCATCGTCGCGTGGGAAGGCGTCGGCGACACGTCCGATAACCCGCTGCCGGTCACGCCGGAAGCGATCGCGGCCTATCTCTCCAACTGGCGCATCTACGATGCCATCGACAAGCGCTATGTGATTCCGGCGCTGGTGCGGGGCGACGAAAAAAACGCATTCGCGCCCTCGCAGAGTGGCACTACGGGGGCGAAAATTCCGGCGAAGGGTTCTGCCGATACTGCACCCTCCGCCAGCCGCAGGAAGCGCACTGCAAAGAGTGCGCCTACAGCATAAACGCTCCCGAAACGCCGGACGGCATCGCGGCGTGGGAGCTGATCAAGCGGTGCACCGGCCAGCTGCGCGTCGCCATCGACGCGCTGGCGCATCCGGACGGCACCGTTCAGATCATCCGCATTGCCACCGGGCTCGACTTCACCGCGGTGCTGTCGCTCGCGCGCAGCATGGATGCCGAAAGCCCGCTTCTCTGTGACCTCCTCCCCGAAATCGAAGCCTTCGCCGTGCGCGCCTTCAACGCCTCCAATTCCGAAAGCTGATCCTGCATGACGATCCGACAGATGGCTGTCCGCATCGCGATGGACGGCAAGGCCGACATCCAGCGCGATCTCGACGATATCGCCCAATCCGGCGATGCTGCGTTCGCGCAGGTCGGCAAGGCCATCGATCAGGGCACGGCCGCCATCCAGCGTCAGCACGCCGCCTTCGATCAGCTCACCGAGGCGCAGAAGAACGCGCAGGTGGCGCAGGCGAACCAGAGCTCGTTCAACCAGCTGCTCGGCGTCAACGACAACCAGGCCGGCTCGGCGCGCGATGCGGCCTCGACGTTCCAGGCGGCATTCTCCGGCATGGAACAGCGCGCCGCCGCGTTGCGCGCGCAGATCGACCCGCTCGGCACAGTGCAAGGCAAGATGAACGATGCGCTCGCCGATGCCAACATGCTGCTGGCGAGCGGCACCATCAACCAGACGGAGCATGCGGCCGCGGTTGCGCTCGCGCGCAAGGCTTACGACGACGCCAGGAAGAGCATCGTCGACCTCTCCTCCGGCGAAGAACTCAACGCCACCAAGGCGCGCGAGCTGACGGAAGTCTTCGTGCATCTCGGCGAGGGCGCGACCGCCGGCGGCCTGTCGCTGCGCCAGTTGGGAATGGCCGCCGGCGATCTGCTGCGCGCGTCGTCGGGCGAAGGCATCGGGGCAGCCATCGGTGCCATCGTCACCAATCCGGCCGTCGATTCCATTGCCGCCATCGTGGCAGGCGGGGCGGCCATCGTGCTGGCCTACAACCGCGCCGAGGATGCCGAGAACCAGCTCACCCAGGCAACCGAGCTGTCCGCGCGCGGTGTCGGTGCGACCAAGGATCAGATCGAGGCATACGCGGAAGCGGCTGCTGCGGCCGACAACATTTCGGTGCGCACGGCGCGCGACATGGCGGCGGGTTTCGCCAAGACCGGACAGATCGGCGGCCAGCAGCTCCAGGGCCTGATCGATCTCACCGTCGATTACGCGCGCAAGACCGGCACCAGCATGGACGACGCGCAGGCCGAAATGATCAAGGCCTTCACCGCGCCGCAGACGGCCGGCGAAGCATTGCTCAAGCAGCTTGGCGGTCTCGACGACAACACGGCGCAGCTGATCGAGCGAATGATGCAAGCCGGCGATGAAACCGGCGCGCAGACGGTTCTCACCACCGCGCTCATCAAGGCGCTCAAGGACGCGACCGACCAGACCACTTGGTACGGCAACGCCTGGCAGTGGGTGAAGAATCAATACAACGGCGTCGTCGAGGCGATGAGCAAGCCGTTCAAGCCGCCGTCGCTGAAGGATACGCAGGCGCAGCTGCAGCAGGAATTGGCGCTGGCGCAACAGGGCATCGGCCTTCCAACCTACGATCCGGAAAAGCGACTCGGCGGCAGTGCCACCACCGCGCCGGCGCGCTCCATTGCCGACATCGAAGCCGATCTGGCGCGCGTCAACGCAGCCATCGACGCGACCAATGCCAAGGCGAAACAGTCGGCGTCCGATGCGGCGGCACAGGCCCTGTCGCTGCGTGCCGGGCCGCTGGTGCGCGGCGCCAGCGAAGAGTCGCAGTCCGATTCCGCGCTCGCGTCGCTCAAGGCAAACCAGGCCCAGGTCGATGCGCTCGGCGCCAGCCAGGCGGCGATGGCGAAGTCTGGCGTCACGACGCAGCAGGTGACAGAAGCGCAGGATGCCTACACGCGGGCCATCCAGACCTACATCGATCCGGCGACGAAGCAGCATGAGCTGGAGCAGCTCGCGGCGCAAGCGATCAGCGCCAAGACGGTGGCGCAGAAGGTGGCGATCGCCGAACAGCAGAAATCGGTCGAGCTTGCCGGCAAGGTCGTCACCACGGCCGAAGCGCAGCGCGAGATCGACGATGCCGGCGCCAAGGCGCGGGCACAGGCCACCGCCTCCGTCAAGCAGCAGACGACGGCGGTCAAGCAGAACGTCGATGCGTGGATCGATGTCGCCGCGGCGTACCTCAAAGGCTCGGCCGCCGGCGCCATGGCGGAGGACAGCGGCAAGAAGCTCGAGGAAAGCCTCGGCCACACGGCCATCACTGGCGCCAAGCAGGCGGCGCAGCTCGCCGACGAAACGGCGGCACGCAAGGCGCTCAACGATCAGGTTGCTGCCGGCAGCATAACCTCCGAGCAGTCGGCGCAGGCGATGGCGACGGAGAACGCGCTGGCGCCGTTGCGCATCGCTTACGACATCGCCGAGGGCAAGGCGAAGCAGGAACTGGGAGCAATCCTCGACGCGCTCACCAGGGCGCGGGCGAACGACAATGCGGAAGCGACGCGCACCAAGGCGCTGGCGCTGGTGCAGACGGGAAACCAGAACATCGACCTGCTCAAGAAGGAGCTGGCGATCGCCAACGACAACGACAGCGCGCGCGAAGTCGAGATCGCCGTGCTGCAGGCCAAGCAGCAGCTGATCAAGGACAACATCTCGGCCGACAGCGAGGAAGGCCGCCAGATTCTCGCCAATGCCGCGGCGTCGACGCAGCTTAATCAACAGCTCAAGCTGGCGCAGGAATCGCGTCAGGAACTGGAAGGCATGTTCGACACGCTGGCGACCGACGCGTCCAACTTCCTCACCAACGGCAAGTTCAGCTGGAACGACTGGAAGCAGCTGGGTTTGTCCGCCAGCAAGGAAATCGAAACGGAACTCGTCAAGCTCGCGGCCATCGACCCGCTAAAGAACGACATCTTCGGCACCAACACGCCGACCTTGGAATCCGTGTTCAGCGCCGCCGGCGGCCTCGGCAAGCCGGACGGCACGCCAACCAATCCGATCTATGTCGTGATGTCGCCGCTGAGTTCCGGCTTCAATCTCAGCGGCGGTTCGTCCTCTGGCGGCGGCGGATTGCTCGGCTGGTTCACCAGCCTGTTCGGCGGCAGCAGCCTCAACAGCGACGCGGCTGTCAGTATTGCCGGTGTGTTCCATGCCGGCAGCATGGTGAGCCCCGGCAGCGGCGACAAGCGCGCGCTGCCGTCGAACGTGCTGCGCTTCGCGCCGCGGTTTCACGATGGGGTGTATCTCGGCCCCGACGAAGTGCCGTCCATTCTGCAAACGGGAGAGCGGGTGCTCAACCGCACCGAGACCAAGGCCTACAACCGGGGCCACGCCGGCGGCGTCACCATCATGCCCGGCGCGATCGTGATCCAGACGCCAAACCCGGGAGCCTTCCACGCTTCCAGCGGACAGACGATGGCGAAGCTCGCCGGCGCCGTGCGCAACGGCTCGCGGCGGTACTGATGTCCTCAAGTAGCGAAGCGGTAGGACAACAATAGCATGGCCTATTTGAGCGATGCACCCTTTCCGGACGCGGTGGCGCGCGGCGCAACGGGCGGCCCCGGCTTCCTGACGGATGTTGTGGC
Source organism: Rhizomicrobium sp. (assembly GCA_036500585.1). Classification (GTDB taxonomy): domain Bacteria; phylum Pseudomonadota; class Alphaproteobacteria; order Micropepsales; family Micropepsaceae; genus Rhizomicrobium. The sequence goes on along the minus strand of DASYBT010000029.1, from coordinate 14,461 downwards.
GCTCGGCTCCGGCGGCGAGCAGCGCAACATCCGCTGGAGCCAGGCTCGGGCGAAATACAACATCTCCACCGGCGTGCGCACGCGCGCCCAGATGGCGGATGTTATCGCGCACTTCCGCAATGTCTTCGGGCGCGGCCATTCGTTCCCGTTCAAGGACTGGACGGATTTCGATTCCGGCGGCGACAATGCGACCGTCCAGCTGACGAGCACCACATTTCAGATCGTCAAGAACTACGCCGTCGGCGCCAACACCTTCGTCCGCACGATCCTGAGGCCGGTGAACGGAACGGTGGTGGTGAAGGTCAGCGGCAGCATCGTCACGCCGGCGTCCATCGATTATCTCACCGGCATCATCACCTTTGCATCCGCGCCGTCCGCCACGCCGACCGCCGCGTTTCAGTTCAACGTGCCCGTGCGCTACGACATCGACCAGCTGCCGGTGCAGGCGAACTCCTACGACAACCAGATCGTGACGCAGATCGATCTCATCGAGGTCACCGACGAATGAAGACTCTCGATTCCGGTTTGGCCGCGCACATCGCGCAGACAGTCACCACGCTCGCGTGGTGCTGGAAGCTCACCCGCAATGACGATGTGGTGCAGGGCTTCACCGATCACGACCGCGACCTTTCCTTCGATGGCGTGACCTATGCCGCGGCAACCGGCTTCACCGCGTCGCAGATGCAGGGATCGCTCGGGCTGCAGGTGGACAACCTCGAAGCCTCCGGCGCGCTATCGTCCGGCGATCTCAACGAGGACGATCTCGGAGCCGGGCTGTACGACAGCGCCGAGATCGAGATCTGGCGCGTCAACTGGGCGGACACCTCGCAGCGCGTACTGATGCGCAAGGGCACGCTCGGCGAAGTCAAACGCGGCAAGGCGGCGTTTCAGGCGGAAATCCGCGGGCTGGCGCAAGCGCTCAACCAGCCGCAAGGGCGCGCCTTCGGCTATGCCTGTGATGCCGATCTCGGCGATTCCCGCTGCTCGCCAAATGGCGAAGTCGATCTCACCGATCCAGCGTTTCTCGGCAACGGCACGGTGGCGGCGTTGACCGACAACCGCCGCTTCACCGCGACCGGTTTGAGCTTTGTCGATACATGGTGCGGCGGCGGCAAGCTCACCTGGCTGACGGGCGCCAATGCTGGCCTGGCGATGGAAGTGAAGCGCTATTCCGTGGTCGCCGGCGTGACGACCATCGAGCTGTGGCAGCCGATGAGCCGGGATGTGGCGGTCGCCGATACGTTCAAGATCACGGCCGGATGCGACAAGCAGTTTCCGACCTGCAAGGCGAAGTTCGCCAACGTGAAGAATTACCGCGGCTTTCCCTACATGCCGGGCAACGATTCGATCACGTCCTATCCGAACTCCAATCAGGACATGGACGGCGGGAGCTATTATGGAAACTGAAATTGTCGCCGCCGCGCGCGCATGGCTCGGCACGCCGTACATCCATCAGGCGAGCGTCAAGGGCGTGGGCTGCGATTGTCTCGGCCTGTTGCGCGGCATCTGGCGCGAATTGGTCGGCCCCGAGCCGGAAGGCTTGCCGGCCTATTCCGCTGACTGGGCCGAGGCGAAGCGGCAGGAGACCTTGCGCGATGCGCTGGCGCGCCATCTGGCGCCAGTCGCGCTGCATGCGATTGCGCCGGGCAACATCGTTCTGTTCCGCATGTTGACCCACGGTCCGGCAAAGCATTGCGGCATCGTCGGTCAGATGGACGGTCGGCGCACGCTGATTCACGCCCGTCAGAACAAGCGCGTGAGTGAGGAGATGTTCACGGGCGCGTGGTTGCGCAAGCTCGCCTACGCCTTCGCCATGCCCTCTGGCGGCCAAGCGCGCTAATGGCATCGCTGGTCTTGGGACTGGCCGGCTCCGCCCTCGGCGCCGGCCTCGGCAGCTTTTCGCTGTTCGGCGTGGCTGTCTCCGGCGCGGAGATCGGCGGCTTCATCGGCACGGCGGTTGGCGGCATCGTCGATCAGATGCTGTTCGGCCAGACCACCTCGCAGAAGGGCCCGCGGCTCACCGACACCAACATCACGACGTCGACCGAAGGGACGCCGATTCCGCGCATCGACGGCTATATCCGTATCGCCGGGCAGCTGATCTGGCGCACGAAGTACAAGGAAAAGAAGAAGACCGAGAGCTCCGGCGGCAAAGGGTTCGGCGGTGGCACGCAAACCACGACCTACAGCTACTCGATCTCCATCGCGATCGGGCTGTGCGAAGGCGTCGTCCACAAGCTGGGCCGCATTTGGGCGGACGGGCAACTGATCGATGCCAGCAAGCTCACCTTGCGCTTTTATCAGGGCACGGAAGATCAGCTGCCCGATCCGCTGACGGAAGAGATCGAGGGCGACGGCAACAATCCCGCCTATCGCGGGCATTGCTATGTCGTGTTCGAGGATTTGGACCTCACCCCGTTCGGCAATCGAATCCCGCAACTGCAATTCGAGCTGGTGCGCTCGATCACGGCGGACCGCGCCGACGCGCTGGAGAACGTGCTGGTCGGCGTCAACCTGATCCCCGGCGCCGGCGAGTTCGTCTACCAGACCGACGTCATCTCGACGGACGATGGCGCCGGCACCACCTCGACGCAGAACAAGAACAATTCGGACGGCATCGCAGACTACGTGTCGTCGATGAACGATCTGCAGGCGATCGCGCCGAACGTGCAGACGGTTTCGCTGGTGGTGGGATGGTTCGGCAGCGACGAGCGCGCCGGCTCCTGCCTGATCAAGCCGAAGGTCGAGACGCACGACAAGCAGACCTATCCGAAGAGCTGGACGGTCAACGGCCTCTCGCGCGGCGATGCCGAGGAAGTCTCGCAAGTTGGCGGCCGCCCGAGCTATGGCGGAACGCCCTCGGATGACGGCGTGGTGCAGGCGATTGCGGATTTGAAGTCGCGCGGCTATCGCGTGACGTTCTATCCCTTCCTCTTCATGGACATCGCGAGCGGCAATTCGCTGCCCGATCCCTATTCCGACAATGCGAGCACGACGGGACAGCCGGCGTTTCCCTGGCGCGGGCGCATCACCTGCTCGCCGGCGGCCGGGTTCGCGGGCACGGTCGATCAAACGTCCACGGCCACAACCCAGGTCGATGCCTTCTTCGGCAACGCCTCGTCTTCCGATTACTCCGTGAGCGGAACAAGTGTAAGCTGGACCGGCGGCGACGACTGGGGCTGGCGCCGCATGGTGCTGCACTACGCCAAGCTGTGCGTGGCGGCCGGCGGCGTCGAGACCTTCATCATCGGCTCCGAGTTGCGCGGGCTCACGCGTGTGCGCAGCGACGCCACGACCTATCCCGCCGTCGCCGCGCTCAAGACCCTGGCCGCGGATGTGAAGGCGATTGTCGGTTCCGGCTGCAAGGTGTCCTACGCGGCGGACTGGAGCGAGTACAACAACCATCAGACGGGCGATGCCGCCGGCGCGGTGCTGTTCAACCTCGATCCCTTGTGGAGCGATTCCCACATCGATTTCGTCGGCATCGACAATTACATGCCGCTGGCGGATTGGCGCGACGGCGGCGGCCTCGATTACGACGCGGTCAACGGCCCCACATCGATCTACGGCCGCGCTTATCTGCAAGCCAACATCAAGGGCGGCGAAGGCTACGACTGGTATTACCCGTCGTCCGGCGCCACCGGAAACGAAGCCTCGCCGGAACGCATCGCGCAGACGCGCACCGCGATCACCGATGGCGTGGCGGACAAGCCCTGGGTGTTCCGCCCCAAAGATCTGTGGAACTGGTGGAGCAACGCGCACTATGACCGTCCGGATGGTTCGGAGAGCGGAACGGCCACCGATTGGGTTTCCGAATCCAAGCCGATCCGTTTCACCGAGCTCGGTTGCCCGGCCGTCAACAAGGGCGCCAATCAGCCCAACGTCTTCGTCGATCCGAAAAGCTCCGAAAGCTTCCTGCCCTATTTCTCGACCGGCGAGCGCGACGATCTCATGCAGCGCGCCTTCCTCGAGGCGCATCTGAACTATTGGCCGCTGTCGGCGAACAATCCGACCTCGACGGTCTACGGCGCGCCGATGCTCGACTTCGACAGCACCAGCGTATGGTGCTGGGATGCGCGCCCGTTCCCGTTCTTCCCGCAGCGGTCCGATCTGTGGGCGGATTGCGCGAACTACGATCTCGGCCATTGGCTCAACGGACGCCTCGGCGCCGTGCTGCTGTCCGATCTGGTCGCGGAGATTTGCGACTACAACGGCTTCGAAGATTACGACGTGTCGAACCTGTCCGGCATCGTGACCGGCTTCATGCGCAACAGCACGATGAGCGGGCGCGACGAGATCAGCCCGCTGATGACGGCGTTCTTTTTCGATGCGGTGGAAAGCCAGGGCCTAATCAAGTTCGTCATGCGCGGACAGCCGAACGTCACCGAGATCGACGAGGGCGATCTGGTGGTCGATCCCGAATCCGACCAGAATTTCAGCTTCACCTTCACCGATGCGCAGACGGACGATCTGCCGCTGGCGTGGCGTTTCACCTTCATCGATGCCGGCAACGATTATCAGCAGGGCGTGTATCAGGCGAAGCGCCTGGTCGGAAACTCGAACCGCATCGATCAAGTCTCGCTGCCCTTCGTGATGGACCGTTCGCAGATGGGCGGCATCGGCGACCGGTTGATCCAGGAAGCATGGACGTCGCGCGGCACCGGCGCGTTCTCGCTGCCGCCGCTGTTCACCGCGCTCGATCCGGCCGATGAAATCGTGATCACGGCGGGCACCCGCACCCGCCGCATGCGCGTGACGGAAATCAACGACACGGCTTCGCGTGCCATCTCGGCGACGGTGACCGATCCGTCGATCTACGAAGCCTTCACCGGCCCGGCGCGCTCGACGCATCCCGTCATCCTGCCGCTCGACACCGGCCGCGACCTGGTCGTGTTCGCCGACCTGCCGATGCTGACGGACGATGCGGTTGCGTGGTCGCCCTACGTGGGCGCGTTCGGCGCACCGTGGCCGGGCCAGGTGCTGATCTTCCGGAGCGCCACCGACACGAACTACCAGCTCGACACGGCCATTCCGACGGCCGCCAGCATCGGCGTGACCTTGCTCGATTTCTATTCCGGGCCCGCCTGGCGCTGGGACCGCGTGAACGAACTGAACGTCGAGCTGTACGACGGAACGCTGTCTTCCGCTTCCGACGACATCACCGTGTTCGGCGGCGCGAATGCGCTGGCCATCGAGAATGCCGATGGCCGCTGGGAGATCGTGCAGTTCGAGACGGCGGAGTTGATCGGCTCCGGGCAATGGAAACTCACCAACCTGTTGCGCGGCCAGCGCGGCACGGAAGCCCAGATGCGCGATCCCGTGGCCGCCGGCGCGCGCGTGCTGGTGCTGGATACCACGCTGCTGCAGCTCGATCTCGCGCAGAACGAGTTCAACCTCGCCTTCAATTATCTGTGGGGGCCGCAGGACAAGGACATCTCCGATCCCGCGTATCAGAGCGGCGCGTTTACTTTCGCGGGCGTTGGCTTGCGGCCATTCTCGCCGTGCCAGCTCGACGCCGTCTACGACGCGAGCGGCGATCTCCTGCTGACGTGGCTCAGGCGCGATCGCTCGCCCGATGCGGATTCGTGGGATCAGACCGAGATCCCGATGAGCGAGCAGAGCGAGAGCTACGATGTCGATATTCTCGATGGTGCCGGCGCCGTGAAGCGCACCTTCGCCGCGCTCTCGTCGGCCGCCGCGACCTACACGGCGGGCGAGATCGCGAGCGATTTCCCGAGCGGGCTGCCGTCGCCGTTCCGCTTCACCGTGTACCAGAACTCCTCGAAAATTGGCCGCGGCACGCCAGCGTCCGCCTCCATCCTCTTTTCCTGAAAGGACAGAGACCATGACAGACGAAACGCCTCGCATGGCGTTGCCCGAGCTCGCGGCATCGCAATCGCAGAAACATGTCACGCACAACGAAGCGCTGCTGCAGCTCGATGCGTTGGTGTGTTGCGGCATTCTCGATCGCGACCTGTCGACGCCGCCGGGCTCGCCTTCCGATGGCGACACCTATCTGGTGAAGGCGACGGGCACGGGCGCCTGGGCCGGTCAGGACGGCAAGATTGCCTTCTCCGTCGACGGCGCGTGGCGCTTCTACGCGCCGTTCAACGGGCTGGCCGCGTATGTGTCCGACGAATCCGTGCTGCTCGTCTACAACGGCTCGGCCTGGGTGGATTACGCCAGCATCATCAGCTTGCAGAATGTGCCGATGGTGGGCGTCAACACGACGGCGGATTCCACCAACAAGCTCGCGGTAAAATCGGCGGCGCTGCTGTTCGACAACATCGGCAACGGCGTCCAGGCCAAGCTGAACAAGCATGCTAGCGGCGACACCGCTTCGATCCTCTACCAGGACAATTACTCCGGCCGTGCCGAAGTTGGCCTCACCGGCGACGACAATTTCCACTTCAAGGTCTCGCCAGACGGCTCGACCTTCTATGAGGCGCTGATCCTCAATCGCAACACCGGCTCGCAGCTGCTCAAGCATGTCGATGTGACGGGCGCCACGACCGTGGGCGCCACGCATCTCGGCCGCCTGGTGCGGGCGGATGCCAGCGGCGGTGCCTTCGTCGTGACCTTGCCCGCAAGCGCCGATGCCGACGATTGGGTGATCGTTCGCAAGAAGGATTCCGGCAGCAACCGCGTCAAGGTGCAGGACAGCTCCGCCAACGATCTGGCGTGGCTGTCGGCGCAATACGACGAGGTGCTGTTTGCGTTCTGGGACAGCGCCTGGACGCCGGTGCGCTGGAAGATCGCGCCGATCATCGATGTCTTCACTTCCTCCGGCACCTGGACGCGGCCGCCGCTGGTGACGCGTGCGGACCTGCTGTGTGTCGGCGCCGGTGGTGGCGGCGGCAGCGGACGACAGGGCGCGGCCGCATCGGCGCGCGCCGGCGGCATCGGCGGCACCGCCGGCAGCGTCAATCTCGCTAGCGTCGTCGCGTCGCAGCTTTCGTCCACCGCCGCGGTGACGGTCGGCGCTGGTGGCAATGGAGGCACCGCTCAAACATCGAGCAGCAGCAACGGCAATGCCGGCAGCGCCGGCGGCACATCGTCCTTCGGTTCCGTCATCCAGGCCAATGGCGGATCGGCCGGCCCGGGTGGAACGACAAGCGCCGTCAATGGCACGGGCACCAACAGCCAGACATCCTCCTTCGTCAGCCCGGCGACGCAAGGAGCGAATTCCGTCACGTCCACCGGCACGGCGCCCGTGAGTTCGACCGGGCCGACCTGCGGCGGCGTTGGCGGCGGGATCAGCACCGCCGACGCGGCTTTCGATGGCACCGCGAGTGGCGCGGCCTCGCGCGGCGCGAATCCCATCGCCAGCGCCGGAAGCGCCGGAACATCCGGCGGCGCTGGCGGGGCCGGCAACGCGATCGCGTCGAGTGCCGCCCCCTATTACGGCGGCTCGGGTGGCGGCGGCGGCGGAGCGTCGATCACGGCCGCGGCTGGTGCCGGCGGCGCCGGTGGTGCGCCTGGCGGTGGCGGCGGCGGCGGTGGTGCCAGCCTCAACGGCAACAATTCCGGCGCGGGCGGCGCTGGCGCGCGCGGCGAAGTGCGCGTGACCAGCTACTTCTAAAGAGGAAATCCCATGGCCGCGAAGTATGCGCTGCTCGATGCGATCGGCACGGTCACAAACGTTGTCGAGTGGGATGGCGTCACGCCCTACGACCCGGGCGCCGGCCTCACGATAGAAGTGCTGCCGGACGGCGTGTGGATCGGCTGGACGAAGAACGCCGGCGGCACCTGGTCGCCACCGCGGAACGAGGCAGATCAGTGAGCGGGCGCGCGAAGCTCGCCGTCGAACACCGCGACCGCTGACATTCCGCAGATGTCCGGAATTGCGGCTGCGCTGATGGCGCTCGGCCTGACGGTTGCCGATGTGAACTGCGATCAGTGGGAGCGCACCAACGACGGCGTGTGGCGCACGGAATCCACCGCCACGATCCTATTCACCAATGGCAGCACGGCAACGCTCAGCCGCGCCGATGTGCGCGAGCGCAGGAGCGATCTCTATCAGTCGCTCGAATATCTCTGCCGCATGGAAATCCATGGCGGCGTGTGAGCGAAGCACGCAGAGCGTGCTCGCAAGAATCAATCGCACGTCGCCGGATGAACCGGCCCGGCCGCCCCCGGAAAACCGCGCGGTCATTTCACGACAACAACGGAGAAGATCACATGAAAATCTGGCCTATCCTGCAAAGCTTTCTCGCCCCCGTCGAACAGACGGCGATGGAAACCGCCGTGCCGATTGCAGAGACCGCTGTCGACACGGTGCTCGCAAGCAATCCGGCGCTGTCGCCTTTCGCAGCGATCGCCAACGCCCTGATCGAAGGGGCGGAGAAATTCGCGGCGGCAAATATCCACCCCAACGCTGCGGTCGCGGCCGTGACGCATACGGTGAACGCGCGCGGCAGCTGAACGCCCGTGAATAACGAAGAGCGCGCCCGGTGCCGGAGCGGGCGCGCTCTTTTTCCTGTTGCGTATTCCGGCGAACACTTCGATGGGGCGCGTGCCATGGCAGAAACAAATTCCGACAACATGCGAAGCCTTTCGCAGCGCGCCTACGCGTTCGCGACCAACGGCGGGGGTGCCATCACCTATCGCCTGGTGTTGGTCGCGGCGGCAACGATCCTGCTTGCCCTGGTGCGGTGGATCGGCAACGAGCAAACCGCCACGCTTCGTTCGATCGATAGCAGACTTCAGCACGTGGAGCAGTCTCTCCCGAGCTACGACGTACGCATCCTCGGCAACGCCCAGGCGATCCAGCAGGAGCGCGATGACCAGACGCGGCTATGGAGCAGCGAGACCGACCACGAGCATCGCATCACGGTGCTGGAGTCCCGCCTGCCGCCGCGGTGAACAGGGTGCGCTCGGCGATCAGGTGCGTTGCGCGACGAACCGCCGGATATTCGCCAACAGCTGGCGACGGTCTTTCAGTTCCGGAAGACGGCCCAATTCGGCCAGGAATTCTGCCTCGGTAGGACTTTTGCCGCCAAGCTCGGGTTGCGAACCGGGTTCCGCATAGAAGAATAGAACGCTCACGCCGAACAATCTCGCGACGTCGAATAGCCGTCCGGCGCCGATGCGGTTGATCCCACGCTCGTATTTTTGAACCTGCTGGAAGGTGAGGCCGAGTTGCTTGCCGAGCTGCTGTTGAGAAAGCCCGCGTGCGACGCGGAGCGCGCGCAGGTTTTGACCGACACGAATGTCGGTGTCGCCTGGCCGCTTGACTGACGGGCTATCGCGGTTCAGTTCCGTCGCTCGCTGGGAAATGTCGCCTGCTTCATAGAAGATTCTGTCACGCCGTCACAAATGTCAAACACCCTCAAATCAACCCCGAGCGCTGCCGATTGGAATCGTTGCCTGCGGAGGCTCGCTGAGAGCGCTTTCCGTGATCGTAGACGATCTTCATCAGGGCGTCGACGTAGGGCTCGGCTTCGTCAGCCAAACCCAACTCCTTCATCGACAACAGGAGTGCCAGCAACTGCTCCATGACGGCCTCGGAGCGCGGATCGAGCGGTGAATCGCGTCGGCCGGAGACCGCGCTTGTGCGGACGAGAGGTTTGGCGTCGCGGATTTTTGGTGACCGAGTGTTCATTGTGCAGAGCCGGAATAGAGGGAGGAGATGCGGAATTCCGGGAACGGGCGGGGCCACACGACCGGAAACTGCCTGCTGTCCAGGCGGTCGCCATCGCGCAACGAATGACGGTGGTGCGGCTGCTCCGGCGCGCCAGGCCGTCTTCGGAACCGCATGTCCTCGCCGGCATAGCGCAAGGATAGCGCACGCCTTGGATGATCCGAGAGATTGCCGCCAGCCCCATGCACCGTGCGGAAGTGATGGACGATCACGTCACCAGGATGCGTTTCGAATGTGATCGTATCGAAGGCCGATAGCCGTTCCTCGATGTCGTCGAGATCGTCGCCAGCGCTTCCCGGAAGCCGGGTTTGCGCCATGAACACGTTCGGCGCGAACTCGCGGCCCCAGCGATGCGAGCCGCGCAGGTAGAACGGCGCGCCGGATTTCGCATCTGCGTCGTCGACGCAAATCCACATGACGCAGCCTTGCTCGCCGTCGAGATGGAAATAGGTGCAGTCCTGATGCACCGCCGTGCGGTCGATCGTGTGCGGCGATTTCAGAAAAATCTGATCGTCGCAGAAATTAACCTTCGAGGCGCGGAGGAGCGCGGCGGCGATATTCGGCAGGGGCGAATCCAGCGCGATCCGGCGAACGGCCGCATTTCGCATCCACGTCGTCGTGTCGAGCACAAAATGACCTGCACACTGCTCGTGGAGCGGCTCGGTCAGCGCGCGTTTGCCGGACGCGCGTATGACGCTCGTAAGCGAGGTCACGTCGTGTTGCGTCGCGCCGCCTGCGGCCGCGGCGGCATTTCCGCCGTCGAAGATTGCCGTGCGCAAGACGGTCAGGTCATAACCAGTCGCCGTTTTGCCGACGTCGCGGCCAAGCTCGTCGAGCGCGTCGCGCAGCTCCTCAATCGCCTGGCCGGATAGCGAGTTCCGGATGGCGATCACGCCGTCCCGCTCGAATTGTTCCACCTGTTCCTTGCTGACGTGATCGCCGCGCCGAACTTCCTCGGCAGCAAGAAGCTGCTTCAGCGGCGTGTCGCCGCCGCGATACACCACGATGTCGCCGTCAATGCCGTACGCGTGCCGGGCGGCGGCAAGCGCCGCTGGGCTGACGGCATACGAAACCGCAACGTAGGTCTCGCCGTCGTCCATCCGGCGCGGAATGCCCAAAGGACGAATGTTCCAGCCGATCCGGAGGTAGCGGCTCATGACGGAAATCGGGTTGATGCCGGTGAAGCCTGTGGCGCCGGCTCGCAGGCAGAACTCCATGACCCCAGTCATCAGGACGTGGCGCGCGATTCTGGCTTCTGCCCGCGTAAGGCGCTCCTCGTCGATGCAGGTCCGGCCGCACTCGACGATTCCCGGACCGCGCTGCACGCCGCGGACGTCGCAGAAGTCGGAAAACACCTCGGATATGAGGTGCGGCTTGACCGTCGGTATGATGCGGTGACAGCCGACCACACGCGCGCCGTCAGTCACCAGCAGGTAGATGGCATCGCTGTTGTCGAATTCGTCCAGTTCGCGGCCGTCGGCCTTTTGCAGCGCCTTCCATCCAAGCCGGTCAACAAAGACGCGGTGGCGCAGCCGATGCATCTGCTCGATCTGGTCCTGATAACCATCGCGGTTTTCACGCGACACGACTTCCATCAGCACGGCGGTTCCTCCCCGAAGTGCCGGAACGGAGCCATGGTCAACGCGGGCTGTGCCATCCCGAGGATTCGGGATTGACGGCTGCTAAGGCCGGATCAGGGCGTGTGCCATGCAGATTGCGACGGCATGCGTGCGATTCATCGCGTCCAGCTTTCGCAGCGCATTTCTGACGTGCGAATGAACCGTCTGCTCGGCTATCGACAGGATTTGGCCGATTTCCCAGTCGGTCTTGCCAGCCGCGGCCCACGCGATGCAATCCCGCTCACGGGTCGTAAGGCCGTGTTTCTGCTTGACCGGCCTTGGTGCCGCGGCGCGCAGTTTCTCGAGGCGTGCCTGGAAGTAGATCGCGGCCATATGGAGCGATCCCTTGTCCCGCTCGCTCAGGTCGCACTGTTCGCCGGCGATGGTGATGCCGATTGTCTGGCCGTGCCGAATAACGGGGATGCCGAGCCCATCCCGCATCCGGAAATCACAGGCCGCGACGTCCATCACTTCGGCACCGGATTCGTCGGCCCGTTGTCGTACGTCGCTCCATCGAAACGGCACCGAGGTCGCGAGCAACTGGTACACGACCGGATCGACCGCCGCGAAGTTCTTCTGCTGCCAGACCGAGGCCCAGCCATCCGGCCAGGTGGCGCACCAAACGCGATCCTCAACGGCGAGCTTTGGTGCGGTGGCATTCCCGACGCAATATGCTCCGAACCCGTACTGGCCGATCAGGCCCTGAAAGGCGGCGACGAGTTCCTCGACGGTGTCGATCTCTTTGACGCGATCGATGAAGTCGAACGCTGCCAGAAATTTCTCGGCCACCCCGCTCCCCCCGGATCGCCGGGCAGACTAGAGCAACGCGACAGGAGGCAAAAGCGGGCGTAGGTCAGAGGTGCCCGAACATCCAGAGCGCGCAGTAGGCCAGCCAGGCGGTCATCGTGAGCGCTACGCCGGCACTGAGCCAATAGGCGTGCTTTCGAGTTGCCGCCGCAAGCCCGGCGCTCCTGCGCGCGCCCAGAAGCGACGTGGCGGCAGCAAATGCGAGGGTCAGCGCGATCGCGAGATGCATGGCGTGATGGTCGCGCCATGCGGTCTCGCGCGCAACAGCATCAGGCGTCGCAAAGTGTGCGTCGAACCTCGGAAGCGAGGCGCGCCGCCGCCCAGATCGCGCCGGTGATCGCGGCAGGCACGGTTGCCTCGGCGTGGCAGGCGGCCAGGGCGCACACCAGCACGCCGTCCAGCTGCTCGACCGTCGAGGTAATATTCTCCCGTTCGGCGCGATCGCTCGCGCGTGATTCTGCTTTTGCGAACACGCTCTCGCGCGCTTCGCATTGATCGTTTCTCGCCATTGGAAAAGACAAAGCTCCCGTTTCGTTTTCGACACGCCAACGCCCGTGGAGCTGTTTTCCCGAACCCTCCCGGCTGGTGCCGGGAGCTGAGAACCTGATGTGAGTCAGGCCCGCTAATTTCCCTCGCGGGTGTTGTATTCGCGGACTCCCGACCAAGCGGGCATTTCCGCGGCGTGGGTTTTGTCCGGCGAACACGCTCTCGCGTGCTTCGCGCTGCCACGCGCATCGGCTCACATCAGGAGTTCTCAGGCTCCGGATACATCTCGCGCATAATGGCGCGCGTCCGGCAATCCCCTCCCGACGGCGAGGGAACTTTAATACGGCGGCGTTGTCGCGAAACTTGTGGACACTTGTCGCGCGGGTTCGCCCGCGCGGCGCGCCGCACAATTCTGAAACAAAAAACATCACATCGGCTTTGCGAGTCTTTCGCCTCGATTGGGCGGAGGCTCAGGGCGTTCGCAGCGCCCTCAACCGCGAGGCTCACACCTCGCCCAACGGCAACCCCATGGACGGCCACCGCCGGTCCACCGCCCGCGCACGGGCGCGAGAAAGGGTGTCTGAAGGGCGTCTCATGTCAACGGAAGAACTGTGTGTCCGCGCGGTCGATCTCGGCCGCGCCAAGCTCTACCTGGCCAACGGCATCGTGCTGCTGCCGGCGCTTGCCGACCAATACGATGCCATCGTGTCCGATCCGCCATACGGCATCGGCTACGATCCCTCGAACCCCGGGAACACGAAGTGGCGCGACGTGACGGGCATCGTCGGCGATTCCGAGCCGTTCGATCCGTGTCCGCTGCTCGCATGGGCCAAGCCGACGGTGCTGTTCGGCGCCAATAACTTCGCCAGCCGGCTGCCGGATTCCCGCGCCTGGTTCGTGTGGGACAAGCGCCCCGGCATGAAGTGCATGTGCTTCTCGGATTGCGAGCTGGCGTGGTGTTCGGAGGATGGTCCGGCGCGGATGATCCGCTACGTGTGGACCGGCGCGCACCGCGGCCCGGAGCGCGGCGAGCATTGGCACCCGACGCAGAAGCCGGTCGAGGTGATGCGCTGGATCATCGAGAGCGTCACCAGGCCCGGCGACGTGGTGCTCGACCCTTACATGGGATCGGGCACGACCGGCGTTGCCGCGCTATCTTGCGGCCGCCGCTTCATCGGCATCGAGATCGTGGAGCGCTGGTTCCAGGCGGCCGAGACGCGCATCCGCCGCGAGCTCGATCAGGGCCGGCTGTTTTGATCGAATGCCGCCTGCCGCGATATCCTCCCCACATGACGATGCGCATGGCGATTCTCGCGCTGGCGATGCTCACCGGATGCGCCGGCATTCCGGCGCGCGATCCTGCGCTCCCGGATCCGGCTCTGACGCCGGGCGCTGTCGACCCACACGTCACGTCATCGAACATCGACACGACGGTCTGTGTGCCCGGCTACACGAAGCATGTGCGCCCGCCGGCGCGGTTCACTTCGGCGCTCAAGCGGGCGCAGATGTCCGCATGGCATCTTTCCGGCGCCGCGCGCGATTACGAGGAAGATCATCTGATCCCGCTCGAGCTGGGCGCCGCGCCGGCCGACGCGCGCAATCTGTGGCCGGAACCGCGACATGGCGCATGGAACGCGGCCGTGAAGGACCGGCTGGAAAACCGATTGCACGCGCTGGTGTGCCGCCGCGCGCTCGATCTCACCACCGCGCAAGGCGCCATCGCCAGCGATTGGACGAGCGCCTATGTCACGTATTATGGTGCGGATGCGGCCGTGGGAGGCCAACCCCCTTTTACAGCGATGCGGTAAGCGATTGAATCCTTTACGCGCAGTTCTGGCGGTTTTTACAGCCAAGCCGTTGATATGTAAGGTTTCAACCCCGCTTCCCAAGCTTCATACGAGGGTTC
>DASYBT010000028.1:0-16842 GCA_036500585.1 Rhizomicrobium sp. | reverse complement strand
CCCGCTCGTCATCGGCATCCCATGCGATCACCGCATGGTGGGGCGGCATCCGTTCCACATGGCCGGCGAGAAGTATCTGCGCGCCGTGCGTGAATCGACCGGCGCGATGACGGTGCTTATCCCATCGCTGCCGGAGCCGATGGCGCCGGATGAGATTCTTGGCGCCGTCGATGGACTGCTGTTTCCCGGCTCGCCGTCGAACGTCGCTCCGTCCTATTACGGCGGTCCGCGCCCGCGCGACGGCGTGCTGCAGGATCCCCACCGCGATTCCACAACCCTGCCATTGCTCAAGCAAGCCATCGCGCGCGGCGTGCCGACGCTCTGCATCTGCCGCGGGTTTCAGGAACTCAATGTCGCCCTGGGCGGTACGTTGCATCAGCATGTGCAGGAATTGCCCGGACGCTTCGATCATCGCGAAGATCACGAGGCCGACCTCGAGACGCAATACGGCCCCATCCACGATGTGCGCGTGACGGAAGACGGGCTGCTCTCGCGCATCGTGCGCGAAAAGATGTTCAAGGTGAACTCGCTGCACAGCCAGGGCATTGACCGTCTGGCGCCGGCACTTCACGCTGATGCGATCGCGCCTGACGAGACGATCGAGGCAGTTTCCATGCCAAAGGCCAGCGGCTTCCTGCTCGGTGTGCAGTGGCATCCCGAATGGCGCTGGAGCGAGAATCCCACCAGCCGCGAAATCTTCACCGCGTTTGCCGAAGCCGTGCGCGCGCGAGCCCACGAGCAGCGCTGATCCCTCCTCGTCAGGCGAGGCTGTTACCTACATCAGGGGATCGATGACTTCGAGGAATGGAAAGCGGTGGAAATCCGTGTCGCGCGTGCAGATGCGCCGGATGCCATGCTCGCGCATGAGAATAGCTGTGTGGGCGTCGTGCAGAATATTTCCGGCCAGAAACGGCAGTTCCGAAAGGACTGTCCCGGCAACCTGCCGATGCCGTTCTGTTTCAACCAGCATGCTCAGTCCGGGAGAGACGAGAAGTCCGGAGACAAATGACCAGGCCTCCGCCAGCGTCCATGGCGGCCGCATGACGCTTCGATGTGTGGTGACTCGAAGAAACTCATAAAGAATTGGCCAGGTCGTATACCACGCGTCGGGACAAGTCCGCTGCCTGTCGAGCCATGCGCTCGCCTTGGCCTGGAGCGGGGACCTGGTGTTGGCCGCATACACCAGGAGATTGGTGTCGACCAAAAACACCTATTCCTCTTCCATAGCCCGGTACAGGGCATTCCGGTCCGCGACATCCACCAGCATTTCGCTGTGGAACGTCGGCAGTGGTGAAAGTTTTGCCGGCTGCTTCTGCGCCTTGAAAAGGCTGCGCAGCGCGGTTTCCACCAGTTCAGACATGGTGCGGCCCTGGCGGGCGGCTTCACGCTTCAGCTGCGCCATGACGGTGTCATCAATATTCAGTGTCGTCTTCATATGGAAAACCATATCGTCAATATGGTAATGTGTCAAAGTGTCAAAGCGTGCGCAATGAACGGGCACGAAGGTACGCAGCGCCGTTGACGCCGCCTGCAGCCAGCAGCAACAAATGCTCCGTGATTGCGCTGAATTCACCCCCGAGGTTGGGCAGCATCGGCTACAAGGCGCGAATGCTGCGGCTGAGAGCTCCCATCCTGGTGGCACTTCTGGCGCTGGGTGCCTGCGGATTCCAGGCGCCGCAGCCTGCGCGCACGCCACCGCCGTCCGCGCCGCAGCCACCGCTCTCGACCGTTTCGGCGACACTCACCGTGCCCGCTTCCGAGATTCTCATCCTGCTGAACGATCGGACCAAATCGCAGCTCGCCAAGGTTCAGGATCAGGCGGTCGGCTGTCTCATCACGAAATGCAATCTCAACCTCGTTGCCGTGCGCACCGGCCAGATCACAGGGGAAGCGACGGGATCGGGCATGCACTTGCGCCTGCCCTTCGACCTGAAGGCGAAGCTCGATCTCAAGACCAAGCTGCTCAAGACCGGCGGCGGCGCCCGCGCGCAAGGGCTTGCGGATACGACCACGCAGCTTGCGCTCAAGCCCGATTGGCGCGTGGAGTCGCACACCGACGGACAGGTGCATCTTTCCGACGCGCAACTCGATCTCGGACCGGTCCGCATGCGGGTCACGCAATTGTGGAACCGCAACGAGGATCATCTATCGAAGCCGATCTTCCAGGCGATCGACAAGCGCGTGGCGGCCGCCTTCAAGGTCAAACCCGCGGCGGAGAAGCTGTGGCGCAAGGTGCTGCAGCCGATCAAGGTGGGCAAGGATCCGCAATCGTGGCTGGTGCTGTCGCCGCAGCGGCTGCGCATCACGCCGATTCATACGGTGAACAATGCCGTTGTCGTCGCCATCGCGGCCGATGTGCGTGCGCATGTGGTGGTTGGAGAGAAGCCGGCCTCACCCCAAGAGCTGCCGCCGCTGCCCAAGCCTCAGCCGCTGCAATGGGCATCGAACGGCTTCGCCGTCTCCGTTCCGGTGGTTCTCACCTACGGCGATGCGGTGAAGCTGACGGTTTTGCGCATGAAGAAGCATCCGCTGCGCGCAGGCGGCACCCGCGTGCAGATTGAGAAGCTGCGCATCCTGCCGTCCGGCCAGGACGTCGTCGTCGCGGCGCATTTCTGCGTCGGCCAGAAATGGGATTTCACCGGATTGCTCGACTCGTGCGGCGACGGATATCTTCGCGGCGTTCCGAAGTTCGACGCGGCGACCGGCAAGCTCCACATCGACAATGTCCATTACGACATCGGAACCGAGAATTTGATGCTGCGCGTCATGAAATTCCTGGCCGGCGACGAACTGGGCAAGGCGCTGCAGCAGACGCTCGTATTCGATGAATCGAAGGAAATCGCCAAACTCGAGAACAACATCCGCACGGCATTGGCCAAGCCGCAGGGAAGGGGCGTGGCAATCACCGGTCAGATCAAGTCCTTCGGCACGCCCAGCGTGCGGTGGACCAAAGACGGCTTTGTGGCGCTGCTGACCGCCACCGGCACCGTCTCCGCAAGCCTCAACATGAAGGGCAAATAGCGGCCCCTGTGTCCCCGCCTTATTTCGCCCGCGCGAATATGCTCTAAGCGGCCATGCCGGGTGGTTTTCGCGCGCGGATGAGGAATGCCTGGGGGCTTTTCGCGCACAGCCTCTCGGGCCGGCTTCTGCTGCTCACATTGCTCTATGTGCTTATCACCGAGGCCGTGATCTTCGGGCCGACGGTCGGCCGCTACCATCACGCGCAGCTGGAGAATCACATCGAGTCGGCCGAGATCGCGGTGCTGCCGCTCACCGAGGCCGCCGGCGAAAAGCTTTCCGCAGGCCTGCGCGAGCAATTGCTGCGCCGGGCCGGCGCCAATGCCGTGGTGCTGATGCGGCCGGAGATGCACGAGTTGTACCTGGTGACGCAAATGCCCTCGCACGTCGATCTCGTCATCGACCTGCGGCACGACAATGCCTTCAGGCAGATCTGGTATGGGCTAGACTGCCTGATCAACGGTGGAAACCGCATCCTGCGCGTCATCGCTCCGTCGCAAATCAAGGGCGCGCAGGCGATCGAGATCGTGCTCAACGAACGGCAGATTCATCGCGACGTGCGAACTTTCGCCGGCCGCACGGCGCTGCTGGCATTGCTCATCTCCTCCGTCACCGCGGTGCTCGTCTTCCTCAGCCTTTACCTCGTCCTGGTGCGGCCGATGCGCAGACTGACGCGCGCGATGATCTCGTTTCGTGAGAACCCGGACGACGCGAGCCGCATCGTCGCCGCCGGCGGGCGTCGCGACGAAATCGGCATCGCCGAACGCGAGCTGGGCTCCATGCAGCGTGAGCTGTATGGCTTCCTGCAGCAGCGTGGGCGGCTCGCGGCGCTCGGCATGGCTGTCGCCAAGATCCAGCACGATTTGCGCAACATTCTCTCCAGTGCGCAGCTGGCTTCAGATCGGCTGGCCTCCAGCGAAGACCCTGTGGTGAAGCGGCTTGCGCCGCGGCTGATCAAGGCGATCGATCACGCCGTGGCGCTCGCCACGAACACGCTCAAATATGGCCGCGCCGAGGAGCATGCGCCGGAGCGAAGGCGCGTACCCCTCAAGCCGCTGGTGGACGATGCGAGCGCTGCCGCCTTGAGCGAGCGTGACACACCGCCGGAATTTGTCGAAAGCATTCCGGAAGGCTTGCAGGTGGACGCCGACCCCGAGCAACTCTACCGCATGCTGCTCAACCTGTTGCGCAATGCCGGCGATGCGGTTGAAGGGCGGGCCGGCGGCCAAATCCGCGTGAGCGCAACCAGCAATGGCCGCCGGGTGGCAATCGATGTTGCCGACAACGGCGCGGGCATTCCGGAGAAGGTGCGCGCGCGATTGTTCCAGCCGTTTGCCGGAACGGCGCGGCCGGGCGGCTCGGGACTGGGGCTCGTAATCTCACGCGATCTCGCCCGCGCCCATGGCGGCGATATCACTCTGGTTTCCACGGGGGAGGACGGAACAACATTCCGGATCGATCTCCCGGATCGCGACGGATAATCAAAACACAGAAAGAGAGGTGCAATGAGCTGGGATCCCGATGTCTACATGAAATTCGCGAACGAGCGCACGCGTCCGGCGGTCGAGCTGCTGGCGCGCTTGCCGCTGTCGGCGCCGCAGACGGTCATCGATCTCGGTTGCGGGCCGGGCAATTCCACCGCCATTCTCGCCTCGCGCTGGCCGCAAGCCGATATCGAGGGGCTGGAGTCCTCGCCCGAGATGATCGCCAAGGCGAGGAGTTCGGGCACGCGCGCGGAATTCATCGAAGGCGATGTCGAGTCGTGGACGCCGGCCGCGCCGTACGATGTGGTATTCTCGAACGCCACCTTGCACTGGATCGCCAACCACGACGTTCTGCTGCCGCGACTGATGGACAATGTGGCGGAGGGCGGTGCGCTGGCGTTTCAGATGCCGCGCAATTTCCACGAAGCCTCGCATGTGCTGATGCGCGAAGTCGCCAACAACGGCCCATGGGCCGAGACGCTGAAGAACGCCCGCCAGATCAACGTGCGGCAGCCAGAGTTCTACTACGATCTGCTGGCGCCGCTTTCGCGCACGCTCGACATTTGGGAAACCGAGTATCTGCAGGTGCTGGAGGGCGAAGACCCGATACTTACGTGGGTAAGTGGCACGGGCTTGCGTCCTTTCGTGCAACCGCTTGCCGAAGTCGAGCGCGACTATTTCATCGCCGAGTACCGCCACCTGTTGCACGACGCCTACCCCCGCCGCGCCGACGGCCGGACGCTGTTCCCGTTCAAGCGGCTGTTCGTGGTGGCCACCCGTTAGTCTAGCTAATCGCCCAGCGCAACGCCGTCGCGGCGCGGATCGGCGCCGCCGATATAGCCGCCCTTCACGTGCTCGATGATATGCAGCCCGCTTTCAAGATCGCGGCTGATCACGGTGTGGCCCATCGCCGTGAGCTGCGGCGCCAGCGCTTCGATGGAGGTTCCCTTCTCGAGAATGGTCGGGCCATTGGGATTGGCGAAGTGCGGCTCACCGGCGGCTTGCTGCGGCGTCAGGTTTCCATCGATCATGTCGACAATCGATTGGGCGACGTAAGGGATGATGATCGGGCCCCCGGGCGATCCAGTCGCGATCTTGAACTTGCCGTCCGGCTCGAACACGATGGTCGGCGACATGGCGCTCATCGGGCGCTTGCCGGGAGCAGGCGCATTGGCCACCGGCTTTCCGTCATGCACGGCTTCGAAGGAGAAATCCGTCAGCTCGTTGTTGAGCACAAAGCCTTTCGCCATCATCTCAGAGCCCAGCACGTATTCGACCGTGGTCGTCATGGAGACGACTTCGCCGTTGTTATCGACCACCGACAGGTGACTGGTGCCGGGAAGCTGCGGTGTGCGCTGCGGTGCGAATTTTTGCGCGGCCGTCGGAGGACTGCCGGGTTGCGCCGTGCCCATGTCCTTCGCCGGATTGATCAGCAGCGCGCGTTGATGCAGATACGTGCGGTCGAGCAGGCCGGACACAGGCACGTTGATGACATCCGGATCGGCGAGATATTCGGCGCGGTCGGCGAAGGCGAGCCGCTCGGCCTCGCTCATCAAATGCACTTCGCTCAACGAATTGGGCGCGAGGTCTTTCGAGGGAAACCGCTCCAGCATGCCGAGGATCTGCAGCACGGCAACGCCGCCGGAACTCGGCGGCCCCATCGAGCACAGCCGATAGACGCGATAGGTGCCGCACACGGGCTCGCGCTCGATGGCCTTGTAGTCAGCAAGATCGGCCAAGGTCATGCCGCCATGATTGACCGGCGCGTTCTGCACCTTCTCGACAATCGCCTGCGCAATGGCGCCGGTGTAAAACGCCTTCGCGCCGCCGTTCGCGATCGTGCGCAACGTCTGTGCGAGGTCCGGATTCTTCAAGGTCTCGCCTTCGGCGACCGGCGTTCCGTCCTTGTGGTAGAAGTAGGCGCGGATATCCGGCATCTTGCCGAGCTCCGGCATGCTGCGCAGTTCGCCGGCCAGTTTGCGGCTCACCTTGAATCCACGCGTGGCAAGATCGATGGCAGGCTGAAACAAGGTCGACCATTTCAGTCTGCCGTATTTCTTGTGCGCCAGTTCCAGCATGGCGAGCGTGCCGGGGACGCCGACCGACAATCCGCCGGGGATCGCATCGAAATGGCCGCGCGGTTTGCCGCTGGCGTCGAGGAACATGCCCGGCGTGGCGGATGCCGGCGCGGTTTCGCGGCCATCGAAGCTCGTCACCTTCTTGTGCCTGGGATCGTAGAGCAGCAGGAACGCGCCGCCGCCGATGCCGGAGGATTCCGGCTCAACAAGCGTCAGCACCATCTGCGCGGCAATGGCGGCATCCACTGCCGAGCCGCCCTTGCGCAACATCGCAAGGCCTGCCTCGGAGGCAGCCGGATTCGCCGCCGCGATCATGTGGCGCGTGGCGATCTTGTCGCGCGCCGACGCGGGAGCGGCGATTGCGATGGCGGTAACGAAGCAGGCAATAAGCTTGAGTTTCATTCCGTTCTCTTTCGGCGTAGGCGCGGGAGCGGTAGCGTCTTAGCATGGTGAAGCCGGGCGCACGCAACCTCATCACCGATGTCGCAGGCTTCGCCGTCGGCAATGCGGAGGACGTGCGCGCCCGCACCGGCACGACGGTGCTGTTGTGCGAGCGCGCCTTTCCCGCGGTAGCCGACGTGCGCGGCGGCGCGCCGGGCACGCGCGATGTCGAGGGGCTCGATCCGGTGTCGCTGGTCGACGGCCTGGACGCCATCGTGCTGTCCGGCGGATCGACATTCGGCAACGACGCGCCGTCTGGCGTGCAAGCGTGGCTGAAGGCACGCGACCGCGGATTCGAAATCCGGCCGGGCGCGCCGCGCGTTCCCATCGTGCCCGGCGCGATCCTGTTCGATCTCGCCAATGGCGGCGACAAGGAGTGGGGCGATCCGCCGCCGTACCGCGAACTGGGCCGTCGCGCCGCGGAAAATGCCGCCGCGGAATTCCGCCTCGGCAATGCCGGCGCCGGAATGGGCGCAATGGCGGGCCTATACAAGGGCGGCCTCGGCAGTGCCTCGGTGGTGACGCATGACGGTTTCACGGTCGGCGCGCTGGCCGCGGTGAACAGCCTCGGCTCTCCGCTCATTCCGGGCACCGATGTGTTCTGGGCGTTTCCGTTCGAGCAGAATGGCGAATTCGGCGGACGCCGCGTGAAAGAGATGCCGCAGCTCGATCTCGATCTGCCGCGCGACATGAAAGGTGCGCGCGTGGCGGAGAACACAACTACCTCGATTGTTGCCACCGATGCGACGCTCACCCGTGTCGAACTGAAGCGGCTTGCCATAATGGCGGCGGATGGATTTGCGCGCGCGCTTCGCCCCGTGCACACGCCGTTCGACGGCGATATTGTCTTCGCGGTGTCGACGCAGAAGCGCGACATCGGCGAGCCGCGTCAGGCTCAGGTGATGCGACTCGGTTCCATCGCCGCCGATTGCCTGGCACGTTCCATTGCCCGCGGCGTCTATGAGGCGGAGAGTGTGGGGGAGTTGTTGAGCTACAAAGACCACCTCCCCCTCGTGGGGAGGTCGACGCAATTCCCCCGCACTTGATGCGGGGAATTGCGTCGGGTAGGGGGTGAGTAAAAGGCACGGTGCGAACGTACCCCCACCCGGCTCCCCCGCCTGCAAATTCATCCGCAGCGGGCGAGCGTGTCTCAAGTGGATCAATTTGCTGGCGGGGTCGCCGACCTCCCCGCAAGGGGAGGTAAATTGAAGGAGTGGGGACACATGGACAAGCACGATGACGACGATGCATTCCACTTCGCACGGTCGACGCAATTCTCCCGCCGCGGATTTGCCGCGACCGGACTGATCGCGGGCTTCACCTTGTGCACCGGCCCACTGAACGCGGCCACCATCGTCACCGATACGAACGGGCTCGATGCCGGCGAAGTGAAGGTACCGGTCTCGGATGGCGAAATTCCTGCCTATCGCGCCAAGCCGTCAGGCAAGACACATCTGCCGACCGTGCTTGTGGTGCAGGAAGTATTCGGCGTGCATGAGCACATCAAGGATATCTGCCGAAGATTCGCCCATCTCGGCTACTACGCAATCGCGCCGTCGCTTTATGCCCGCTACGGCGACCCCGGCAAATACGACATGAACTCGCTGCAGGGCCTCTTCACCGACATCGTCTCGAAAGTGCCGGACGCCGAGGTGATGAGCGACCTCGATTCAACCGTCAAATTTGCCGGCGGAGATGGAGCGAACACCAACAAGCTCGGGATCACCGGATTCTGCTGGGGCGGACGAATCGTGTGGCTCTACACGGCGCACAATCAAAATGTGAAGGCCGGCGTTGCGTTCTACGGTCAGCTGCGCGGCCCCACCACCGTCAATCCCCTGCGGCCGAAATACCCGCTTGAGCTGGTGAACCAGATCAACGCACCGGTGCTGGGGTTCTATGGCGGCGAGGACAAGGGGATTCCCATTTCCGACGTCGAGGACATGAGGGCCGAACTCGCCAAAGCCGGCAAGCTCAAGTCGCAGCTGCAAGTGTTCATGGACGCCGGCCACGGCTTCTTCGCCGACTACCGGCCGTCCTACAACGAGAAGGACGCCAAGCAGGCGTGGGGCGAAATGCTCGCCTGGTTCAGGAAATACGGTGTCGCCTGAACGTCACGCCGCCGCCAAAGCTGTGCCGCAGTTTCTGCAGAACTTGCTGGCGGCATCGTTGGGTGTTGAGCAAGCGCCGCAGTTACTTAGTGACGCCGGGGACGGAGGCCTGACAAAGGCTGCGCTCTCCGGCACTCCGACCGCCGCCACATTGGCGGGCTGCTGCCCGGGGAAGCCGGACACCTGCACCACGTTGGTGATCGTTTGATTTTTCCGGCCGAAAAACCCAAATCCCATCATAATCGCGCCCACGATCATGAACGGGATTCCGATCACCGCGCCGATCAACGTGAGGCAGAACAAAAATCCCACGAACATCAGAACGGCGCCGCCAATCACCAAACCCATGACATCTCTCCTTTAGAATAGGTTGTGCCAGACGCGAAACTCACCGGTCGCCTAACAGTGCTTGCCGCAGTGATGCCCGCCGCCGCCGCCACCTCCTCCACCGGACATGCGCGGAGCAGATGCGCGTTGCATGTTACCCAATCCGCCTCCGCGATTGCCGAATCCGCCGCCAAGCGCATTGCCGCCGCGATTGCCAAAGCCGCCACCGGCTGCGCCGCCGCCACGTGCGAATCCGCCGCCGGACGCATTGCCGTCACTACGTCCGAAGCCGCTTGAGCCAGAGCCGCCGCTGCGGCCAAATCCGCCGCTGCGGCCGAAGCCGCCGGAACCGGCTGTGCGACCAATTCCACTGCGGCCAATACCGCTGCCGCCCCCGGCTGTTCGCCCGAGGCCGCCCGAACGGCCGAAGCCCGAATGAGCAAAGGCCCCGTGGCCCATACCGATTCCGGAATCGGTGGAACCGCCCGAACGGCCAAAACCACTACCCGAATGAGCGAAGCCGGAATGGCCGAAGCCGTGACCATATGACGGATGCCCAATACCCGAATGGGCGAAGCTGGAATGACCAAAACCATGACCATAGGCCGTGTGCCCAATGCCCGAATGGCCGAAGCCGGTGCCCGGATGTCCATAACCTGGATGGGCCGAACTGATATGGGCACTTGGATGGGCGCGTTCACGGGCGGCGGTCGCGCGGCCGGCTGCAAGTGACGCCCTCGGCACGCGACTATGGAAATGCGCAGCGCTTACCGGCAGCGAACGATGGAATGTCGCCGCGAAGCGGTGCGGCTCGAAGGCGCGGTCGACGACATGGCCCCGCTCCACCCCGTAATGCGTCCAGTTGCGGGTGCGGCCGATGAATCCGCGCACGCGGTCTGGCGCGATCACGACGCCGTCGACGTTCGCGGCTAGAAGATCGGCAGCGGCGACGAACGACCACATGCCGGCGAACGCCGCTTCGTCAAGGCCAGGATCCCAATCGCGGTAGCCGTACCAATCGGCATACATGTCGGGATAGTCGCCTTCGCCGTCATAGTTTCCTGGCGGCATCGGAAACCATCCGATGTTGCTGTCGTCGTTGCGCCAGACCACCCAGGAAGGCGCCCAAGTGTATCCCGGCACCCAGATCCATTGATCCTCCGGATCGTACACCCAGCGGCCATAGTGATAGACGATGTCACCGAATTGCTCGTTCGACACCCAGACCATTCCATCGTCGCTGGTATTCTCCCAGTGACCGTTGCGATAAGGACGAAAGTCCGACGGCACGGATGTGGGACGCCAGACGGTGCCCCAGTGCGGATGATCGAGCCATTCGCCGTAATTGCTGAGATGATCCTGGAAATACTGCAGGCTGACCGTATCCACATCGTTCAAGGTTGCCGGATTGGCCGAGTCGGAATTCGCCGCCGGTGTCGTGGCCGGTGCCAGGCCGCCGCCGACATTCTTCAGCGCGCCGTCCAACAGCACGTAGCTGATCGTCGTGAGCTGCGGAGGATCGCCCTGGTTCTGCTTGACCTGGATCGTGCCGTTGGCGACGGAATAGGATTGCACCAGGCTGGCGCTGCCGTTCGACAGGTCGGTGGTTGCAAGCCGAACGGGCCGGGAATGTTCGACGCCGTAGACGAACAACACTTGCGAGGTTTGTCCGCTTTGGTTGCATGTGCCGACGAAGACGGCCCTGTCGCCGGAGTCTTCGTTCGTCTGACCTGAGACGTCGCCGTATTTCGGCTCCCCCATCAACTCGAAATGGTACTGGCCCAAATCATATGATCCGTCTTTCAGCGTGACGTTCGGGACGGCCGCGGAAGTCAGTGTCGAGTCCGCGCATGCCGTGCCGAAGACCTCGATGGATGCATTGCGGAAGTCGACGGCGCGCGGATCGCCAAGCATCAGCGGGATGTGCCCGCTGGTCCAGCCCCATGCGCCAAGCCCGGCGATCACGACCGCCCCGGCTATGCCGCCAAGCATCAATCCACGATTCATTACCATTGCTGCCCCCTCTGCGTCGGTCCGTCACGATCGATGCGTTACGTTCGACACACGCCCCTTCGTGAAAACCACGACGTCCGTTCCGTAGGTCCAGCTCTGTCTGCCCCTGGAAGGAACATCCACCTGCTTCTTTTCCGGATCGCCCCAAGCGAGCGCCACTTCGTCGGGAGTCATCCCGTAGTCGATGTGGCCCTGGACGATAAGGTCCGCGTGCTTGTCGCCGTAGATCTTCGCGAGCTCGGCGCGCTGCGCCGCAAGATCGGTTGGCTGCGACTCACCATTGGGCTGCTGCAGCGAAGCCGTTTGCGTCTGATCGGTGTCATACGGATTTTGTTGCGGTGGACCGCCGAGGCCTTCCTGAAGGCCGGCCAGAGCGCCCTTCCCCATCGCATCCAACAGGGTGTCCCCGCCCGTTGCAGAGGTCGACTGACACGACGTCAATGCCAGCGCGACGAGCAAAACTCCGCCGCCCGCGGTTACGGGCTTCGCGCTAATGCGTAACATCGGTAACCCGGCCCGCAGTGAAGACCACCACGTCGTTGCCGTACTTCCACGACGATTTTCCGTGGGTGGGCGTGTCGTCGTCCTTTTCTTCCGGGTCGCCCCAGGCGAGTTCGACCTCTTCGGCCCTCATCCCGTAATCGATATTGCCATTCAGGATCTGGCTGGCGTGCTTGCGCCCATATTTGGCGATGAGCATCTTGCTGTGCGCCTGGAGGTCGGCAAGACGCTGCCGCTGGGCGGCTTCGTTCTGCTCCTCTGCACCGGCTTCGCTCGGCTGCGCTTGTGGCGGCTGCGCTTGCGCCTGCATCGACTGCTGGCACTGTTGAATATCGGACATGACGGTCGGATCGGTCGCCGGAATGCCGGCTTGTATCTCGGCTTGCGGATTGATGTTGTATTGGCTGATCAGGCAGTTTTGCGTGCCGGCATCAACGTTTTGCCAGCTGCTTGCCACAACCGCGTTGTTCACAGCGTTGAGAAACACGCCGAGAATGCCGTCGGCGTGGGCGGCGGTCGCCATGCCAATGGCGACAAGACTGCACACAGCGGCACCCTCGCAAAGCCGCAAGAGAGAAAAGCGCGACATTTGGCACCCCCCGCACCAATTTTTTCTTTTCGATGAGTTACTTACGCGAGCGACCGAACGCGCCGCCAACCCCCACGCCAATGCATTGTATACCCACGCCAATGCATTGTATTGAGATACAATCATAAGCCGAGTGACAAGTAAATGCGATTGTTTCCACTGTTATGACGAAGCACGCGCTCCTCGTTCTTCTCCCGCTGGCGTCGCTGTACATGTCCAACGCGGGCCCCGACACACCAGCGGATTCGGCATTTCTCTGGCAACTTTATCGGAGCGAGGATGCCTTCACGCTTCGCGAGCGCCTGCCAAGAGAAAGCCCATCCGAGCTGGTCGAGATCCAGTTCCTGCGCGCAGCTGCCAAGGCGGCTTTCGCCGATTACACAGGCTCAAGCGCGATGCTTCGCCGGCTGCTGCGCGACGACGCCCTGCCGGGAAATCTCGCGTTTTCAGTGCGTGAATTGCTGATGCTGAACGAGCGAAGCCAATTTCGCTACCGCCAAGCCTTGGCGGCCATTGCGCCACTCCGACAGTCGTCGGTCTCGGATGCCCGGCGGGCTCTCCTGAACCGGGCCAAGCTGCTCGGTGCCCTGGCCGATGTGCCTCCCCAACGGGTCGAGCGGGACCAGAGAACAACCGTGCTTGGCGCGTCCGGAGGCGTAAGGACGATCACGGCCTCGATCAACGGACGTCCGCTGCCGCTGGCTTTCGATACCGCGGCAAATTTTTCCGTGCTGTCGCAGAGCGCCGCGCGCGCCGCCGGCATTGGTATCCGCCCACTCAATTACGAAATCGGCTCGTCTACCGGACAGCACGTGAAAGCAGATGTCGCCATCGGAAGCCTGACGCTCGGGTCCGGTCTTCGAGTCGACAATGCCGTTTTTCTCGTGTTACCCGACTTGTCCCTTCGTATTCCAGGTCGCGGGCTTGCCGGTCTCATCGGACTGCCAATCATGGCGCAGCTGGGACCAATCCGTTTCGACCGCTCGGCTGTCGTTCTGGACAGTCATCTTGGGAGACCCACCGAGGGCGGAACATCGCTCGCGTTGGCGGCAGGGGTCCCAATCCTCCGCATCGGTTTTCAGCACACATCCATCCTGTGCCGGATCGATACGGGCGCCAATCGGACCGTGATGTATGAGAATTTCTACCGGCGCTTTTCCAACAATTTGGGCATCGCGCACCGGCACGAGAAGGCGGAAGTGGAAGGCGCTGGTGGGCCTGCAGCCCTCCTTATAAATCGCGTATCGCGCGTATCCTTTGTCGTTGCCGGACGGAAGATTCGTCTTACGGACGTTCCCATCCTCAGAGAGCCGGAAAGAGACGATGCCGTGGCGTGCAGCATCGGTCAGGACGCGCTCCGTGAGCTTGCACCCTACACGATCGACCTGAAGCGGATGCGGCTATTGCCCGATTGAATCTCAGCGCACGAACACGCGCACTTCGCTTGCGGAGAGGCGCGGATCGCTGGTCGACGACAAGCCCATCCGCGACTGCGGAACTCCCATGTCGCCCATGGACCGCATCACCTCCCGCGCCCGACGACGCGCATCGGTCTGCGCGATTTGCACCGCGGCTGCGGTTCCGCGCGACGGCGATACACCCACCACGTCGAACGTCGCCGCCGGACGCGACTGCAGCGCTTCCGACAGGGCCGTGTAGAGAACCTGCTGATACTTCACGCCGGGATGATCGAACTTGATCGTCACCAGCGGCGTGCCGCCCATGGAAAACGCGCCGCTGGCCGGTGTCGGCGGTCCAGCCGTCATCGGTACACCGAGGTCGCCGCCGTAAAGTTCGCCGTTCTTGATGCCGCTTGCCAGGGTGGTGAGGCTTGCGCGCTCGTTGGCGACAAAGGCCGTCTGTCGCTGCACGGTGTCGGAAACCTGACCGACAATCCGGTCGATCAGCACGATCGTCTGGTCCGTCTCATCCTCCAGCACGGCGAGCTGGCGATGGTCCTCGTCCACGGCGCCCGAAACGTTGAACGCCGCCTGCACCTGGGAGAGCAGGAAATGCGCGTGGCTCGCATTATCGGCGATCTGGGTGCCCAGTGCGTTCAGCGCATTGATGTTGGTGGTGAGGGCATCGAGCGCCGATTGCGCCGCATTCCACTGATTGACCAGTTCGGGATTGCCGCGTGTGGTGCCGATCTGCAGGCGGGCACTGATTGAGCCCGTGTCCTGCTGATAGGTGGCGACCGACTGGGCGGCGGAATTGCGCAGATCCCGCAGCTGCTGCGCATGGGCGAGCATGGCGTTCTCGACGCCCTGAAGGTCGGACCTGAGCCCCGCGATGGTATGGCTGACGGCAGTGCCGGTGTCCGTGCCGGCTTCGATCGGCACTGCTGTGATGGCCGCGCCGGCAACCATCGGGGCGGGCGCTGCCATCGGGGCCTGGCTCACGGGCGGCTCGGCAGCCATGGTGCCCTGCTCCGCCGCCGCTTCCGGCGCCTGCGCTTGCGCGGCAGCCTGGTCGTTGTCCGGGGCCGGAGCGGTGGCTTGCTCTTCGGAACCTGCGGTACCGCCGAAGAGCGCATCATCGACGCTGGCGCAGCCGGCAAGGCCGCTTATCGCGATCACCAGCAGCAACGCTCTCACGCCCGTCAGGCCAGCCCCAATCGCCTTCATGTTTTTCTCCGCCTCCCCCCGGCGCGCGCTAAACCTCGCGCAGGCGCAGGAGAATCTGCCCTCGATTGCGGCAAGTCTTAACCACGCCGCCTTCCCGGAACAAGGGCACGCAGGCCACAGAGGCTGTGGGATTTGGCCGCTCTTTCCCGGCGGCGGAACAGGTCCGGCGGTTCTTGCTTGCCAAGGCGCGCGCCGATGCCTAGGTAATCGGCCCCCGCTTTAGCGCCCGTAGCTCAGCTGGATAGAGCACCAGACTACGAATCTGGGGGTCGGAGGTTCGAATCCTTCCGGGCGCGCCATCCTCCTCCTCATCACCCGATTCGCGACCGGTTCATTCAAGCTTCGCTATCCCGCCTCGGCCCTTCGCGTGTAGGCTTGAGCTTCCATGAACACTTCCAGCCCCACTCTCGAGACGCGCTGGCACCAGCTGTTTCCCAAGCTGACGCGAGCCGAGATCGATCGCATTTGCCGGTTCGGCAGGTCGCGTGCCTACAGGAAGGGCGAGTATCTCGAGAAAACCGGCGCGCCAAGTCCCGGCCTCATCGTCATCCTCTCGGGCACGGTCGAGATGACGCAGCACGACGCGCTGGGCCATGAGGAAGGTATCGTTACCTACGGTCCCGGCCAGTTCATGGCGGAGATCGCGTCGCTTTCCGGCAGTCCGGTTCTGGTGGACGGCGTCGCCGCCACCGATGTCGAGGCGCTGATCATCCCTTCGGCCCGCCTGCGCGAATTGATCGTGGCGGAGGCCGAACTGGGAGAGCGCATCATGCGCGCGCTGATCCTGCGTCGCGTCGCCATCCTCGAAAGTAACGTGGCCGGACCGATCATCGTTGGCGCAAGCGGCGATGCCGATGTGCTGCGGCTGGAGAATTTTCTCGAGCGCAGCGGACAGCCTCACCACACGCTGGATGCCGGGGATAGCGAGGAGGGCAAGGCCGTCGTCGAGCGCTTCCACGTCTCCGAACGCGATCTGCCGATCGTGCTGTGTCCCAATGGGAAGTTGCTGCGCAATCCGGACGAACGCACGTTGGCGGCTTGCCTGGGTTTGGTGCGCAAGATCGACGGATCGCGGCTCTACGATGTGGTGATCGTCGGCTCCGGCCCTGCCGGGCTGGCAGCCGCGGTCTACGCCGGCTCGGAAGGTCTCTCGACGTTTATGCTCGACTGCAATGCGTTCGGCGGCCAGGCCGGGGCCTCGATGCGCATCGAGAACTATCTCGGCTTTCCGACCGGGATCACCGGCATGAAACTGATGGCGCGCGCCTACAACCAGGCGCAGAAGTTCGGTGTCGAAAGCTCCATTCCCGAAGAGGCCGTTCGCCTGCGCTGCGCGCCGAGCGAACTCATAATCGAGACGAAGAGCGATCAACGCTTGCGCGCGCGCGCCGTCGTAATCGCCACCGGGGCGCGATATCGCCGTCTCGATATTCCGAACCTGGCCGAGTTCGAAGGGTCGCATGTGCACTACTGGGCCTCGCCGCTCGAGGCGAAGCTGTGCGCCGGGCAAGAGGTCGTGCTGGTCGGCGCCGGCAATTCGGCCGGGCAGGCGACGGTCTATCTCGCGAGCCAGGTCGCCAAGGTGTGGATGCTGGTGCGCGGCGCGAGCCTCGCCGCCAAGATGTCGCGCTACCTCGTCGACCGCATCGAGGG
>DASYBT010000027.1:0-1811 GCA_036500585.1 Rhizomicrobium sp. | reverse complement strand
ACTTACACCCCGCCGTACAAATTGCGCTGCACTTGTCCGATGGTGTCGTCGATCTCGTGGAGCAGGACATTGACCTAGCACTCCGCAATGGCCCCTTGGCGGATTCGGCTCTCAAGGCTCGACTGATACTTCGAGGGCGCCGCGTGGTGTGCGCCGCGCCATCCTATTGGGCAAACCATGCTGCACCCAATCACCCAGATGACCTGGCCGCGCACAATTGCCTCGTCCACCCGCGCCCTGGATCGACCTTTTCTTCGTGGTCTTTCACCGTTGAGGGACGACCGGTTACGGTTCGTGTTGCGGGCAATCGCGTTGCCAACGATGGCGGCGTTCTTCGCCAATGGGCGCTCGACGGCCACGGCGTCATCATGCGAAACGCTTTGGATATCCGTAAGGAGCTTGCCTCTGGCGCACTTGTCACAGCTCTCGACACGTTCGTCACTTCCAACGCCAATCTGTACGCCGTCACCGCAGGCAGCGTCTCCAGTCAGCGTGTGCGAACGTTCATCGATTTCCTAGGAGCCTGTCCAAGTAGTCACTGGTCAAGTGGTGACGAGTCTGATTCCTTGCTGGGCTATGAGCAAGGATTTTCGCCGCTGGAAGATCGATGAGGCACAACTTCTGCCGCCGAGCGTGCAGGACTACGTGCCCAAGGACCACCTGTCTCGGCTGATCGTAGCGCTGGTGCGGGAGGAGCTTGATCTTTCCGGGATTTCCGGCAGCTACCGGAGCGTGCTCGGCCAGCCGCCGTTCGACCCGCGGATGATGACGGCATTGCTTCTGCATGGCTACGCGAGCGGCATCTATTCGTCGCGGCGGATCGCCAAGGCAGCGGTGGAGCGCGCCGACTTCATGATGATGGTGGCCGGCGATCCGCCGGACTTCCGCACCATCTCGGAGTTCCGGCGGCGGCATCTGCAAGCGCTGGCGGCGCTGTTCGTGCAGGTGTTGAAGCTGGCCGCGCAGGCCGGCTTGGTGAAGTTGGGGCACGTGGCGCTTGATGGCACCAAGATCAAAGCGAATGCATCGAAACACAAAGCGATGAGCTATGAGCGCATGAAGAAACGGGAAGCGGAGCTTCAAGCCGAGGTCGACCGCTGGCTCAAGGCGGCGGAGGCCGCCGATGCGGCGGAAGACAAGCTCTACGGCGACAAGCGCGGCGACGAGATGCCCGATTGGGTAAGCGACAAGCAGAAGCGACTGGAGAAGATCCGCGCGGCCAAGGCCGAACTGGAAGCGGAGGCCAAAGCCGCCGCAGAAGAGGAGGAGCGGCGCCGGGCCCAGGCCGAGGCGCAGCGCATTGCGGCGGGGCACAAGAAGAGCGGCAAGACGCCGGCGCCGCCGAAACAGGAGCCTGACAGCAAGGCGCAACGCAATTTCACCGATCCACAAAGCCGCATCCTGAAGACCAAGGATGGTTACATTCAGGGCTTCAACGCCCAGGCCGCAGTTGATGCGACGGCGCAGATCATCGTGGCGCATACGCTCGATAACAACGGCAGCGACCAGGCGCAGTTCGCTCCCTTGCTCGACGCCATCAAGGCCAATCTGGGCAGCAATCCGGACGAGGTATCGGCCGATGCAGGCTACTGCTCGGCTGCCAATCTGCGCACGCTGAGCCGGCGGCGGATCAAGGGCTACATCGCGACCGGACGACAGACACACGGCAGTAAGTCCGCAACCGCCAAACGGCCGGCCAAGCCCGGCTCGCTCCTCGCCCGGATGACCGCCAAGCTCAGGCGCGCCGGCTATCGCAGCCGCTATCGGTTGCGCAAGCAAGTGGTCGAGCCGGTGTTCGGCCAGATCAAGCA
>DASYBT010000026.1:0-67322 GCA_036500585.1 Rhizomicrobium sp. | reverse complement strand
AGGAAGCCAAGGCTCTCACCAGCCTCGACCGCTGGCCGTGACAGAACGATGCGCGAGCACCGGTTCTGCTCCAATGCCTCCACCGCTTTGGCGATCGCAATATAGGTCTTGCCGGTTCCGGCCGGCCCGAGCGCGACCACGACCGACCGTTCCTCTATCGCATCGATGAGCCGCTGCTGCAGCGGGCTCATCGCCCGGATGTTCTTTACATATTTGCGGTCGCGAAGTTCGTCGTCACGCGGGGTCCAACCCGACGGCGAGAAGAGGGGATGAACATTGGCGTTGTCGGATTCCTGGTATTCGCGCAATTTGTGGCGCGTGGAACGCTTGGCCATGGAGTCTCCTGGTCAAGGAACATTGTGGTTGTGGAATGGTTGTGTGGGATCGATGGTCCGCAGACTGGATGCGGAATGAAAACGCGACCCCACCGGCTACGCTCAGAAGTCGCAACTTCGGCTACTCCCCGCACGCGACTCAGTTGACGTACGCAAAGCGTAGTGCGTTTTTTCGGTTTCGTCTCGTTTTGCATCGCCACTATGATGAGGCCATTTCATGACGGTTTTTTCTCTGGAAGGAATTGCGCCGGAATTTCCGGACAGCGGCGCGTATTGGGTGGCACCGAACGCGACGCTGGTTGGACGGGTGCGGCTTTTGAAGAACGCGAGCGTCTGGTTCGGCGCGGTGCTCCGCGGCGACAATGATTGGATTACGGTCGGTGAGAATTCGAATGTGCAGGACAATTGCGTGATCCACACGGATCCCGGCCAGCCCACGGCCATCGGGGCGGGCGTGACCGTCGGCCACAACGTAATTCTTCACTCCGCCACGATCGGCGACAATGCCCTGATCGGCATGGGCTCGACGTTGCTCAATCGCTCGAGGATCGGCACCAACTGCATCATCGGTGCAAACACGCTCATTCCGGAGGGCAAGGAGATTCCCTCGAACTCACTCGTCGTCGGCTCGCCAGGCCGCGTGGCGCGCGAACTGCGCGAGCCAGAACTTGCGATGCTGAAACTCTCGGCCCAAATTTATGTGAAGAACTACCAGCGCTTCCGCGCGGCGCTTCAGAAACTCGATTAGCCGAAGCTGTGGGTGAGAATCGGCGCCGCCTTGCTCCACACCCGGCGAACGCGCACTTCCTGCTCCGGTCCATAGTTGAACCAGGCGATCTTGTCGTGACTGGCGTCGATGACGAATATTACGTCGAGCTTGCCCAGCTTCTGGATCAACAGGTTCCTGATGGCAGTGATAGACAGCTCTGAGGACAAGACCCAGGTCTGTGGCGTGATCGCGTAAGCCGGTCCGAGGCTGTGGATTTCCTCTTCCAGTCCAGCAATGGAGCGAGATTTCATATCCGCGACGATCACGTAGTGCGAGGGCTCCTCGCCGGCGGTGCGATCGTCATTGCGGCCGAAGGAGGAACGTTCCGCCGGCTCCGGGTGGGCCATCGGCCCGTGCATAGCCCCGTTCTGTACCGGCACCTGCTCGGCAATGTTCGACGAGGAACTGAACATGGTCGCAAGCTCAGGATCCTGCGCCGCCGGCCCAAAGGCAGTCTCGCCGTTCCTGGCGATCAAAGAGTGGGGGACAAGCCTGCCTTCGCTGGCGAAGGCGTGCATCTGGTCAGCGGTAAACGGGCCGTAGGTACGGCCACCAACGCTTACAATCCAGCTTTGAGGCATCGGGCCGGTCTCGGGCTCGGTCAACGTCTCAAACGTAGAATTAAATGGTTACTCAACCTTGAAGCAGGCGACGGCTCACGAGGCGAAAGCGCCCGCAGCGCCCATCCAGCCAACAGTGCTGACGCATGGGAAAAGCCTTGGCCAAGGCCCTCAGATCGGTAATCTCGTTACACCTTCGCGTTTGATTAACTGGAAAACCATCATGCACATCGCCCTGAAACTGGCTGTCCTTCTGCTGGTGCTTGCCTTGCTGTCCGGATGCAGCAAAGGCACAGCCGCGCCGCAAGGCTCAGGGGCAGCACGACCCAAGCGGCAATTTCAGCCGAGGGGCCGCGACCTGCACTATGCGGCGGAAGCCGTGGCGCGGCCGGTTCTGTGGAACTGGTTCAAGAGCAATTTCGCAGCAATCAAGCATCGTGTGTCGTCGAGCGGGATGAGTTACGCGCCGACGATCCAGTCCTATGTTTGCGATCAGCAAGCCAAAGCCGATCTTGACTCCTTTTTCGAACCGAAGCTTGGGGAATTGGAAGGTTCGCCGCGTGTGCTGCGGGAGACCGACGAGCGGATCGATCGCTGCTCTGGACGTGGCGAAATAGCTATCGGTTCTTCGCTCTCATCGACGAACCAGAAGCCTGCCGCCTCGTCAGCTGCCAAATGCCACGGTGTGCATCATGCGGCCGGGCAGGACGGCGAGGCTGCCGGCGATCAGCAATCCGCCGATATAAGCGCCGAGCATGGCACCGCGATGCACCGGGATGTTGTGCCGGCGCGCCCCATAAAGCGCGCCAACGACACTAACGAGCGTGATGGGTACGAAGATGTGAATCGGCGACAGCCCGAAGACGGACTCTTCGGCATGATCGCGTGGATGAACAGCGCAGCGACAGCAGTGATCGTCATCAGGGTCAGATAGAGATAACCGAGCACTCGGTGGTGCGGCGCGGCGTTTGCGGCTGAAGAAGATGAGGTAGGTGCCGAGTAAGAACGCCGGGATCACCGTCGCGGCGTGAATCTGCACGGCAAGCGGCGCGTGCAGCAACGGTTCGAGCGACATCGCAGCGCCCCTTGACGCGAGAGAAGGTTTAGCCGCTATTGTGGACCGTAGCCATAATGTCCGCGTCTATCATCTACGCCTTCTCGGCCTGCTCGCGGTCGGCTTCAGCGCCGGGGGACCCGGAGGTGGGTTCATCCGCACCGGTCTCCCGCTTATTGCTCGTTTGACCGCCTTGCCAGGTTGTCGCGCGCCCGGCGACAGTGCCGCCAGGCCTGACCGCGTGCTCCTGATCGCGTTCATGCGCCGGGCGCTCCACCCGCTGCTCCTTGTTCTGATCGGCCATGGCGATTCTCCCTGGGACGCCACTGGAACTGTTCGTCTATGGTTTTGTTGCAGCAAAGCCTGGGCAGCCGATGGAAGTTGAAGTCGCGATTCCGCTTGGTGACGGCGGGCATATCTCCGGGATCCTGACAGCGCCCGACGACCCGCGTGCCTGTTACATCGTCGCCCATGGTGCCGGTGCCGGCATGCGGCACAAATTCATGGCCGATGTGGCGGGCGGTTTGGGTGAGCGCGGCATCGCGACCTTGCGGTATCAATTTCCGTACATGGAGAAAGGCGGCAAACGTCCCGATCCGCCCAAGATTGCGCATGCCGCTGTGCGAGCAGCGGTCGCAAAAGCTTCCGAGCTGCTGCCGAAGCTCCCGCTGATCGCCGGCGGGAAGTCGTTTGGCGCGCGGATGACCTCGCAGACGCAAGCTGAGACGCCATTGCCGAATGTACGCGGGCTTGCGTTTCTGGGTTTCCCGCTGCACCCGCCGGGACAGCCCGGCGACACCCGCGCAGAGCATCTTTCGCGCGTGAAGGTGCCGACGTTGTTCCTGCAGGGGACGCGGGACGACTTCGCCGATCTCGATTACCTGAAGCCGCTCACGAAGCGCCTTGGCGACCTCGCGACGCTGAAGCTGTTCGAATGTGCCGACCACTCTTTCCACGTCCCCGCAAAATCCGGCCGCAAGGACGTAGAGATCATGGCCGAGATGCTGGATGTCTTGGCAGCGTGGACAGCCACGATTTGCGCTTAGCTACGTTGAATGGGGGCCAAAGGCGGAAGTCGCCCACAAAAAGACCAGGTGGCCAGGCCTCCAAATGCGCCTGATGGAACGAGCCATAGCAGCCCCCCAGTTAACGTCGGCGGCTGAAATAAGACCGCATATACGCATGCGACGAGCGCCCCGGCGATCATAAAGACAAGGGCCGACCGGAAACCGAGCATGAGGATGACAAACAGGGTGGGCCCAGCCGGTAAGACACCAAACATCGAAATCAGTATCGCGGAAGTTAAGAGCGCAACACCGAACGTCACGCTATTCCAGGCATCCACCACGTAGCCCAACGCAAACACGCTTACCGTGGCGGCCGCGGACCCGACGAGAAGAGCAGGCAGAAAGGTGAGCACGGTCCGATCACTGACCTGATCGGAGTGCACGCTTGGCGTCATTAGTACGTCCGCGCTTTTGGGGGAATGTATTCGACGTCGTTGGTCATCGTGTAGGTGTGGACCGGGCGGTAATCGATCCTGGCCCAGCCGGTCTTCGGATCAAGCCACGAAAGCGTGTGCTTCATCCAGTTCTGGTCGTCGCGGCTGGGGAAATCCTCGCGCGCATGTGCGCCGCGGGACTCTGTGCGTTGCACCGCACCTTCGACGGTGACAATCGCCTGCTGGATAAGGTTCTCAAATTCCAGCGTCTCGACTAGATCGGAATTCCAGATCAACGAGCGGTCCGACACCGCGATGTCCGCCAGTTGCTTGTAGATCGCGTCAACGCGCTTCTGTCCCTTCTTCAGCACGTCGCCGGTGCGGAACACAGCGGCGTCTTCCTGCATCGCCAGCTGCATCGCGAGTCGCAGTTGTGCGGTCGGCGTGCCGCCATTCGCATTGCGGTAACGATCGAGCCGGGCAATCGATTCCTCACCTGCGTCCTTCGCCAGATCGGCATGCGTTTCGCCGGGCGTGACGGACGTCGCCGCCTGCACGCCGGCAGCCTTTCCGAATACCACGAGATCGATGAGCGAATTCGAGCCCAGACGGTTGGCTCCGTGCACAGATACGCACGCCGCTTCTCCCACTGCCATCAAACCGGGGATCACGGCATCCGGATCGCCGTCGCGCAAGGTGAGCGCATCGCCGTGATAGTTCGTCGGCACGCCGCCCATGTTGTAGTGCACCGTTGGCAGCACCGGAATGGGCTCCTTGGTCACGTCGACGCCGGCGAAAATCCGCGCGCTTTCAGTGATGCCGGGCAGCCGCTCGTGAATGATCTTCGGGTCGAGATGCGACAGGTGCAAGTGGATGTGGTCCTTCTTCGGGCCCACGCCGCGGCCCTCGCGGATTTCAATTGTCATCGCGCGGCTGACGACATCGCGCGAGGCGAGGTCCTTTGCGTGGGGGGCATAGCGCTCCATGAAGCGCTCGCCTTCCGAATTGGTGAGATATCCGCCTTCGCCGCGCACGCCTTCCGTGATCAGCACGCCGGCGCCATAAATCCCGGTGGGATGGAATTGCACGAACTCCATGTCCTGCAGCGGAAGGCCCGCGCGCAGCACCATGGCGTTGCCGTCGCCCGTTTGCGTGTGCGCGCCGGTGCAGGAGAGATACGTGCGGCCGTATCCACCGGTCGCGAGGATGACCTTGTGCGTCCTGAAGCGGTGGATGGAGCCGTCATCCAGATTCCACGCCATCAGCCCACGCACGGCGCCGTCCTCAACGATCAGATCAAGTGCGAAATACTCGATGAAGAAGTTCACCTCGCTCTTCACGCACTGACCGTAGAGGGTGTGCAGGATGGCGTGCCCAGTGCGATCGGCCGCGGCGCAGGTGCGTTGCGCGATGCCCTCTCCAAAATTCGAAGTCATCCCCCCGAACGCGCGCTGGTAAATCCTGCCGTCTTCCGTGCGCGAAAACGGCACGCCGTAATGCTCGAGTTCGTACACGGCTTCGGGCGCGTTGCGGCACATGTATTCGATGGCGTCCTGGTCGCCCAGCCAATCCGAGCCCTTGACGGTGTCGTACATGTGCCAGCGCCAGTCGTCCTCGCCCATGTTGCCGAGCGCCGCCGCCACGCCGCCTTGAGCGGCCACCGTGTGGCTACGCGTCGGGAAAACCTTCGTCACGCATGCCGCCTTCAATCCACGCGCCGCACACTCCAACGTTGCGCGCAGGCCTGACCCGCCAGCGCCGACAACAACCACATCGAAGGTATGGTCTGTGACCGGGTAGCTTTGCGTCATCCGACAGCCAATCTCAGCAATGACACCAGCGACAAGGCTCCGATCAGCCACGCGAAGGCACGATTGAGGAGCAGCAGCGCGATCCGCTGCCCCGCGCTGTGCACGTAATCGTCGATCACCGCCTGCAGACCCAACGTCATGTGAACGCAGCTGAGCAGGATGAACAGGCCCATCAGCACCGCATTCCATGGGTGCTGAAAGAACGCGGCCGTCTCCGCTTCGCTTGTGCCTACCAGCCGGACGAGGGAAATCACGAACCACGCCGATAGCGGAATGAGGGCGGCCGCCGTGACGCGCTCACGCCAGAAGTGCGACACGCCGGAATGTGCCGAGCCGAGGCCCTGCACCCGATGCAATGGTGTTTCAAAACTCATGGATGCACCGTTCCATGCGGCAGCATGGCGTACGCCGCTACAAAGACCCCTATCGCCACCAGCACAGACAATGCGACCACAAGAACACCGGACCTGTTAGCCGTTGGAACCGCAAATCCGTAGCCCAGATCCCAGGCGAGGTGCCGAATTCCATTCAGGAAATGATAGGCGAGTGACCATGCAAACCCGAACAGCACCACTTGTCCGATCAGGCTCGCGGCGGCGGCCTGAAAGGACTGATACAGCTCAGGACCGCTCGCCAGCGCCACGAGCCACCACGCCAGAAGAATCATCCCTGCCGAGAGCGCAATCCCCGTTGCCCGATGGGTGATCGAGGTCGCCATGGTGACTGGCCATTTGTAAATGGAAAGATGCGGAGAAAGGGGGCGCGGGCGGGGCGGCGACACCTGAGGGCTATCCGCCATGAGCAATCCTGAGATTCCGAAGCGGTGGGAGTGTAGGGTTGGGGGCCGCTTAGTCAACCATTCGGGTGAAGAAAATGTAACCCGCCCGGCGCACTGCATTCGGGACTTCATGTCTTGTCCGGTAAGTGGAAGCCGATATTACTGGCTGCGGGTCGGCAGGTTGTGAATCCCATATGAGCGAAGTAAGCGCGACGGCATTCGTCGAGCGACGGAACGAAGCCCGCGCCGCCTTTGCGCGCGCGTGGCGTTTGCCCGTCGCCGCGCCGACGTGGGAAGCCGCCGCGATCGCCGTGCTGATTCCAATGCTGCTGGTCGCTGCGTTGTGGAACGGCTTCCCCCTCATGTTCTACGACACCGGCGCCTACATCTTTCAAGGCTTCACCGGCCGGTTCGTTCCGGAACGCTCGCCTGTCTATTCGCTGTTTCTCTGGTACGCCGGCGCCGGCGTCACCATCTGGTCGATCGCCATTGTGCAGGCGGTCATTACGGCATTCGTGGTTGTCGAGACGGCGCGGGCAGTTGCGCCGCACATCGCACTCGGGACCGTGCTTGCCATAGGCGGTGCACTGACGATCTTGACGGGACTGCCGTGGTATGTCGGCGAGGCGGAACCGGATTGCTTCACTGCGCTGCTTGTGCTGTCGCTCTACTTGCTGGCGTTTCATTCACAAACCTTGGGCCGTTGGCGCGCGCTGGCGCTTTTTCTGATCGCGGTCCTGTCAGTCGGCGTCCACCCGTCGCACCTCGGATTGGCGGCCGGCCTCGTGATTCTCACGGCGCTCTACACGCTTTTCGTGCGAAGACCACCATGGCCGAGGCCGAAACTGCTGCTCCCCTGCGCAAGCATCGTGTTATCGCTTACGCTGACCCTGGGTGCCAATTTCCATTACACCCGCCACATCTTCATCAGCCGCGCGGGCGGGGTGTTTGCCATGGCGCGGATGATGCAGGATGGCATCGTTACCAAGGTGCTGGATGAGACCTGTGCGGCGAAGCATTTCGATCTCTGTCCATATCGCGATACGCTCCCGACGCGCGCCGACCAATACCTGTGGGGACCAAAGACGCCATTCAACAAGCTCGGCCGCTTCACCAAGACGGAAAAGGAATCCGACGCGATCGTGCGCGAAAGCCTGTGGCGTTATCCGTGGCTGAATTTGGAGATGGCGGCGAAGGATGCCGTCGAGCAGTTCGTGATTTTCCACACGGGCGATGGTATCGATCCGCAACAATGGATTATCGGCCGCGACTTCCGCATCTTCATGCCTTCGCAGCTGCCTGCCTACGGCATCGCTCTCCAGCAGAAGGGGGGAATCCCCTTTCGCGCAATCAATTTCTTGCATCTGCCGGTGGCATGGCTGGGTCTCGTCCTTCTGATCGCTGGATTCCTTTTCGCCTTGGGGAAATCTGACTGCCGTACCGCCGTGCTCTTCGGATTCGTTCTTGCCGCGCTGATGGGCAACGCGATGATCTGTGGCGTGCTATCAGGCCCGCACGCGCGCTACCAGTCGCGCCTGATATGGACGCCGATTCTGGCACTCGCCCTTGTGGGTTCCAGCCGGCTGGCCTTGCGACAGGAATGAGAATCCGGCCTTAATGGGCCGGCCATGGCAAAGCCCATCCGTATTGCGCCGTCGATTCTGTCAGCGGATTTCTCGCAGCTCGGCACCGAGGTCGAGGCGATCGAAAGGGCCGGCGCCGATCTCATCCATGTCGATGTGATGGACGGCCATTTCGTGCCCAACATCACGATCGGCCCGGCAGTGGTGAAGGCGATCAGGCCACACGCGAAAAAGCCTCTCGATGTGCACCTAATGATCTCGCCCGTCGACCTATATGTGGAAGCATTTTGTGAGGCCGGTGCGGACGGCCTTACGGTTCACCCGGAAGCCGGCCCGCATATCCATCGCACGCTGCAACTTATCCGGGCCTGCGGCAAAAGACCGGGCGTGGTCCTCAATCCCGGCACGCCAATTGACGCCATCGACGACGTGCTCGACCTTGTCGATCTCGTGCTTATCATGTCGGTCAATCCCGGATTTGGCGGACAGGAGTTCATCGAGAATCAGCTTCGCAAGATCGAAGCCGCCGCCGAGCGCATCGTGAAATCCGGCCGGCAGATTGATCTGGAGGTCGACGGCGGCATTACGCCAGCGACAGCAAAGCGCGCGGTTTCGGCGGGCGCAAATATTCTGGTTGCCGGAACATCCGTGTTCACGGGCGGCGCATCCGCCTACGCCGCCAACATCGCCGCCCTGCGCGGCTGACGCGCAATGGGGGCAGGGCAATTCCGGTTTCCGCTGCTGATGGAAATCCTGCGTGCGCTTCTGGCGCGGGCACTTGCGCCGGTCCGCATCTTCTGGCGGCGCACATGGTTCTACCGAACGCTGCTAAAAGGGCGAATGCCGGACCGGATCGTGTTTCACCCATACGATGCCTCCCCGCGCCATCTCGAGGACGCCGACGCACTTCTGCACGGTCGCTTCAGGTATGCCGGTGCAACCGTCGAAGTAGGCGACGCTTCAATCTTCGACAAATCGCCGCCGTCGTCTGCCTGGCTGGAGGCGCTGCACGCCTTCGTGTGGCTGCCGCCATTGTCGGCTGCCGGCGGCGAGGCGGCCCGCAAGCTGGCGACCAATCTTGTTGCACAATGGGTGAAGCGCAACGCCCGCTATTCCGAGCCGGCATGGTCGCCGGAGATCCTGGCACGGCGGCTGACCAATGTCTTCGCTCACGGCCGCTTTGCACTGGCCAATTCCGACGTCCTTTGGCGGTCCAGATTGCTGGTCGCCCTGCGCGAGCAGAGCCGAATGTTGCACCGCGTTGCGGAGAGCGCGCCGGAAGGGTTCGCGCGCCTCGAAGCCGCCGCGGCACTTGCGCTCTCAGGGGCTTGCCTGGATGACAGCCCGGCGCGGCTCGCGTCCGGGATCGCGCTGATGGAAACGGAGCTGGGGCATCAAATTCTGCCGGATGGCGGTCACGCAACCCGTTCCCCGGAACTCTTGCTCGCGACACACAATCTTCTCCTGATGGTCAGCGATGCGCTGTCTGCTATCGGCCGACCGACGCCGGCCGCCCTGCGCAATGCACTCGACCGAATGGTTCCAATGCTGCGCTTCTTCCGCATGGGGGATGGTGGCCTTGCACTCTTCAATGGCGGACATCAGGGCGATCCAAGAATGATCGAGGCGCTCCTCGCACGCGACACGGTGCGCGGCCAGCCCTTTGCCTTTGCGCCGCACTCCGGGTTCCATCGGCTCGCGGCGGGCCGCAGCACGATTCTCATGGATTGTGGCAAGGTGCCGGAAGGGCTGTTTGCAACCGCAGCGCATGCGGGATGCTTGTCGTTCGAGTTCAGCGCCGCTGCGCAGCGCATCATCGTGAACTGCGGCGCCGCGCCGCTATGGCAGACGCAATGGGGCAGCGCGCTCCGCGCAACTGCGGCCCATTCCACCGTCACGGTGGCCGATCGTTCGTCGGCCACCGTGACGTCCGGATGGATAGCGTCTTTCCTTGGGCCGCGTCTCACCGGAGGCCCGACCGAAATCAGGACGAACCGCCGTGAGACGCCGCAGGGGCTCCTCGTGGAGGCGACGCATGACGGCTACCTCAGCGCATTCGGCATTCTCCACGAGCGGCGGATCGCGCTTTCGACGGATGGATTCAGCCTCGGCGGCTCGGATCGCCTAGTGCGGAAGTCGGACTCGCGGCGGCGCAGCGTCCCGATTCCGTTCGCAGCGCGATTTCACATTCACCCGGATGTGCGTGTGTCGCCGATGCAATCCGGTGGCATTCTCTTGAAACTCGCCAGTGGTGAAGGCTGGCGCTTTCAGGTGAAGCAGCACGAGATTGCAATAGAAGAAAGCATCTATCTCGGCACCAGCGGAGGAGCGCGCAAGACAGAGCAACTCGTCATCAGCGGCACGATCGGCCAGGATCCGGTTGAGGTCAACTGGTCGCTGCAGAAGATCGGGATGCCCTGACGCCCCATGGAATTGCGTGCCATCACCCGCGGCTGCTATAGCCAACTCGACAGGAACAAGGATTCCGAATGGTTCAGTTCAGCCTGCCGAAAGGAAGCGAGCCCCGGAAGGGCAAGGTTTGGCCCAAGCCCGCCATGGAGAACGGCAAGAAGCCGCGCCGCACCAAGGATTTCCAGATCTATCGCTACGACCCGGAGGCGGGCGGCAATCCGCGCATCGACACTTATCGGGTCGACCTCACCACCTGC
This sequence comes from Rhizomicrobium sp., assembly GCA_036500585.1. Lineage (GTDB taxonomy): Bacteria > Pseudomonadota > Alphaproteobacteria > Micropepsales > Micropepsaceae > Rhizomicrobium. Next base: position 56,322 of record DASYBT010000026.1, on the reverse strand, counting down.
GGCCCGATGGTTCTGGACGCGCTCATCAAGATCAAAAACGAGATCGATCCCACGCTCACCTTCCGCCGCTCATGCCGGGAGGGCGTGTGCGGCTCTTGCGCGATGAATATTGGCGGCGGCAACACGCTCGCCTGCACCAAGGCGATCTCCGACATCTCCGGGTCGGTGAAGATCTATCCGTTGCCGCACATGCCGGTGGTGAAGGATCTCGTCCCCGACATGACGAACTTCTACGCACAGTATGCGTCTATCAAGCCCTTCCTGCAGACGAAAACGGCGGAGCCGGAGAAGGAGTGGAAGCAGACGCCAGAAGACCGCGACAAGCTGAACGGACTCTACGAGTGCATCTTGTGCGCATGCTGTTCCACCTCGTGTCCAAGCTACTGGTGGAATTCCGAGCGTTATCTCGGGCCCGCCGCGCTACTGCAGGCAACGCGGTGGATCAAGGACAGCCGAGACGAAGCCACCGGCGAGCGGCTCGACGATCTCGAAGATCCGTTTCGCCTCTATCGCTGCCACACGATCATGAATTGCGCCGAAACGTGTCCCAAAGGGTTGAATCCCGCGCAGGCCATCGGCGATCTCAAGCAAATGCTGGTGAAACGCACAGTGTGATGGCCGCGCAACGCGGAACTCCGTATGACCATTCTGTGGCGGCGTGATTTGGCAGGATCAATTCTGTCGCATGTTCGTTTTCCATAGGGGCGAAACGGAGAGAGATCATGAATCTGAAACTCGGATTTTTGGCCGGCGCGGCCGGACTTGTTTTGGTCGCTGCGCAAGGCTCCGCACAGAATTACGGACTGCCGCCGCCAGACGCGGCAGGATACGGTCCCAATGAAGAAGTCACGGTGCAGGCGCCGCGCTTCCGCGAGGAAGGCTCGGCACGGCGGTCGCTCGACCTGCCGCCGGAGAAAGTCTCTCTATCCGTTCCGGTACGCTATGACGACCTCGATCTGCGCACGCGCGCCGGCGCCCGCGAATTGCGCCGCCGCGTCGTTCACGCCGCGTACGACGTATGCGGCCAGTTGCACGAAGCCTATCCCTTTTATCCCCTGACCAGCAGCCGGTCTTGCCTGCGCGAGGCGCGGGACAATGCTTTGTCGCGCGCCGATTCGGCAATTAGCGAAGTTCGCGCCGATTGGCGTGAGTACCGCGAGGACCGCTACGCGGGCCCGTACGGCGATTGATATCTTGTGCGCGCCCAACTCGCCGACGGGCGGGCTGGGCGTCGTTTGCACTCCAGAACCTCGCACTTCGCCGGGCGCCTATGTGCTCGGCGCAAGCACGGGCGCTGAGATGCCGCTGTAGTGACGGCTCGGTTTTGCGGAGGCTGTGGAATGGCGGAATTGTCCGGCTCATGCGCATGCGGCGCGGTCAGATATCGCCTGGCGGGTCAGCCGATGTTTGTCCATTGCTGTCACTGCAAGGATTGTCAGCGGCAGACCGGTTCGGCCTTCGTGCTGAATGCGTTGATCGAGGCCGATCGCGTGCAGGTGCTGCAGGGCGAGCCGCGTGAAGATCCGCAGCCGACCGACTCCGGTCGGCCGCACATCATTTACCGCTGCGTAGAATGCGGCACCGCGCTGTGGAGCAACTATGGCGGTGGCCGCGAAATCCGTTTCGTACGCATCGGCACGCTGGATAAGCCGTCGGTCCTGCCGCCCGATGTCCACATCTACACACGCTCCAAGCAGCCGTGGATCGCGTTGCCCGGAGATGCGCCCGGCGCCACAACTGGACAACCGGCGCAGGTGTTCGACGCTTATTACGACTCGTCCAAGCTGTGGCCCGCGGAAAGTCTTGCCCGGCGTAAAGCAATCTTCAGCTAGGAAATCTAAGCGGGAAGGGTGGCGGCCGTGGCGCGGGCGCTCAAGCCGGCACGCATCCGCAGCATGCGCCACGCGAGCATGCCGACAGCTTCGGTGAGTCGGCTGTTCGGGCTCGCCCCGATTGCCTTCGCCACCATCTGCACCAGCTTGCGGATGTGATGGCGGCGGTAGATCGCCCCGCTTCGTGCGAAGGAGGCGCGGACATAGGCCGCGCGGTCGTAGGGCTTCGCGGCTTCTTCGGAGGCGGAGACATTGGCGCAGTAATAGGCATAGGCGAGTTCGTCGTCGTCGGACTCGTTCACCCGCGTCATGGCGACGATCAGCTTTTTCCAGAACGGTAAATCTGGCTCGGGCTGGGCGAGTTGCGTCTCGAGGAACAGTTTGTAATGGCGGAATTCGTCTGCGGCGATGCGGCCGGCGATGTCCTTCAGCACCGGCTCCTCGGTCGCGTCACGGATTGCGCTGTAGTACGACGACGTGCCGCTCTCGACGACGCAGCGCGCGATCATCTCGCCGCGCCGCGAGCCGCGGACGGAGATCGCATGATTGCTGACGAAATGGGGCGGTCGATATCCCGCGCGGAACCGGGTGAACGCTTCCGTGAAGGACCATGAGGGATCTGCGATCTCGGCCCACCGGGCAAGTGCACGGCCGTGTTGAATCTCCTCCTCGCCCCAGCGCTCGATGTCGGAAAGGGTTTTGGCGTCGGCGCCGGCGAAGATTCGTTTGAGATAGGTGACGTAGTCGGGCGCGTTGAACTCGACGAGGGCGGCAGCCTTCACGGCGCAAAGCAGCCCCGGCTCGATCTTCGAGACATCGAACCGCTCCCATGGAATGTCGTCCATGGTCCAGCCGGCCGAATAGACGGTTCCGTTCGTCATCATGCCACCGATCCGTTTGCCCCCGACGGATTGAGAACGATTTATAGCAAATGCGGTTTCGCCTTGGAAACCCGCAAGGAGACCAGGAAACTCACATGGAATCAATTAGATGGCAGACCGGAGGGCGCGGAGTGCGTCCACGGTATCGACCGCGCGGGCGCGATCGGTCTCGGTTTTGGCGAGAACGACGTCTTCTTCGGCGTCTTTGATCCGGCTGTCGAGGCCGACCGCGTCGACATCGGCCATCGGCATCGCTTCTTCGGCAAGCACAGTGACTTTCGTTGGCGAGACCTCGGCAAAGCCGCCGAGGACGAAAAACTTCTGATCTCCCATCATCCCGCCGGTGACGTCGATCACGCCGGGCTTCAAGGTGGTGATCAGCGGCATGTGGCCGTAGAGCACGCCGAAATAGCCGTCGGTGCCGGGCAGGGTCACCATGTCGGCGGTTTCGGAGAGTAGCAGCCGCTCCGGCGACACCAGTTCGAAGGGGACTTTATCAGCCATATTCCGTTCCTGTTCATCCTTCGGGGCTCGCTGCGCTCGCACCTCAGGATGACGCATTCCAACTGCTCGTCATGCTGAGGTGCGCGGAACGCGCGCCCCCGAAGTATGACTTACGCTTCTTCCGCCATCTTCTGCGCCTTGGCGACGGCGTCCTCAATGGTACCCACCATGTAGAACGCCTGCTCCGGCAGGTGATCGTATTCGCCGTTCACGATAGCCTTGAAGCTGCGGATCGTGTCCTCCAGCTTCACGCTGATGCCGGGAATGCCAGTGAACACTGTCGCGGCGTAGAAGGGCTGCGACAGGAAGCGTTCGATCTTGCGGGCGCGCGCGACGATCAGCTTGTCGTCTTCCGACAGCTCGTCCATGCCGAGGATTGCGATGATGTCCTGCAAGGCTTTGTAGCGTTGCAGGATCTGCTGCACCTGGCGGGCGACATTGTAGTGCTCCTCGCCGACGACGCGCGGATCGAGCATGCGTGAGGTGGAGTCGAGCGGATCGACGGCCGGGAAGATCGCCTTCTCGAACACTGCACGCGACAACACAGTCGTGGCGTCGAGATGGGCAAACGAGGTGGCGGGCGCCGGGTCGGTCAGGTCGTCGGCCGGCACATAAATCGCCTGCACCGAGGTGATCGAGCCCTTTGTGGTTGTCGTGATGCGCTCCTGCAGCGCGCCCATGTCGGTAGCCAAGGTCGGCTGATAGCCCACTGCCGAGGGAATGCGGCCCAACAGCGCCGACACTTCAGAACCGGCCTGCGTGAAGCGGAAGATGTTGTCGACGAAGAACAGCACGTCCATCCCCTGATCGCGGAAGTGCTCGGCGACGGTCAGACCGGAGAGGCCGACGCGCGCACGTGCGCCCGGCGGCTCGTTCATCTGGCCGTACACCAATGCGCACTTGCTGCCTTCGGTTGAGCCCTTCTTCGGGTCCTTGTTTACGCCCGACTCGATCATCTCGTGATAGAGATCGTTGCCCTCGCGCGTGCGCTCACCCACGCCGGCGAACACGGAGTAGCCGCCGTGGTTCTTGGCGACCGCGTTGATCAGCTCCTGGATGAGCACCGTCTTGCCAACGCCGGCGCCGCCGAACAGGCCGATCTTGCCGCCGCGCGCATAAGGCGCGAGCAGGTCGATCACCTTAATACCGGTGACGAGAACCTGCGCTTCCGTGGATTGATCGGTGAAGGCCGGCGCTTCCTGATGGATGGCGCGGCGCTCGGTGGTGTTCAAGGGGCCGGCTTCGTCCACCGGCTCACCGATGACGTTGATGATGCGTCCGAGCGTCGCTTCACCGACGGGAACCGAAATTGGTGCGCCGGTGTCCCTCACATCCTGGCCGCGCACGAGACCCTCGGTTGCGTCCATCGCCACGGTGCGGACCGTGGATTCGCCAAGATGCTGCGCCACTTCGAGGATCAGCCGGTTGCCGCGGTTCTGCGTCTCGAGTGCGTTCATGATCTCTGGCAGATTGCCGCCGTCGAACTGGACGTCTACCACGGCGCCCAGCACCTGGGTCACGCGGCCCAATTTGTTGCTCTGTGTCATCGCATTCATGGCATGGCTCCTACAGCGCTTCCGCGCCCGAAATAATCTCGATCAGTTCCTTGGTGATCATCGCCTGACGCGTGCGGTTGTATTGCAAGGTCAGCTTGTTGATGACGTCGCCCGCGTTGCGCGTGGCGGAATCCATGGCGCTCATCTTGGCACCCATTTCGCCGGCGGCATTCTCCAGCAGCGCGCGGAAGATCTGCACGCTGACATTGCGCGGCAGCAGCGCGGTCAGGATTTCGCCTTCGTCGGGCTCATATTCGTATTGCTGGGTCACGCTGCCGGCGGCGAGTTCTTCGATCGGCGCCGGAATGAGCTGTTGCGCCGTCGGCACCTGGCTGATGACGGACTTGAAGCGCGAATAGACAATGGTCGCGACATCGAACTCGCCGTGGTCGAACATCTCCAGCACCTTGCGGGCGATGTTGGCGGCATCGATGAAGCCGATGGTCTTCTTGCCGACGAAGTCGATGGTCTGAAGGATCATCGGGCCATACAGCCGGCGCAGCTGATCGCGGCCTTTGCGGCCGACGCAGAGAATCTTCACCGTCTTGCCTTCCGCGTGAAACTGCTGGATGCGCTGGCGGGCAAGGCGGACGATGTTGGTGTTGAACGCTCCGCACAGGCCGCGGTCGGCGGTCGCCACGATCAGGAGATGAACCTGATCGTTGCCGGAGCCGGAGAGGAGGCGAGGGGCACCCGCCTGCCCACGTACGCCCTGCGCCACATTGGCGATCACCGCGCTCATCTTCTCGGCATAGGGGCGGGCAGCTTCCGCGGCTTCCTGCGCGCGACGCAGCTTGGACGCAGCCACCATCTGCTGCGCTTTGGTAATCTTGCGGATCGAGGTGACCGTCGCGATCCGCCGGCGGAAGGAAATCAGGCTCGGCATTTAGGCGAAGCCCTTCGCGAACTCTTCGATTGCCGCCTTCAGCTTCGCTTCGTTGTCCGGCGTGATCTGCTTCTCAGAGCGGATGGACGACAGGATGTCCGGGTTCTTGGCGCGGATGGAACGCAGCAATTCGGTCTGGAAGCGCGGTACGTCCCCCACCGGAATGCGGTCGAGATAGCCGCGCACGCCAGAGAAAATGACAACCACCTGCTCCTCGACAGCCATCGGCGAGTACTGCGGCTGCTTGAGCATCTCGGTCAGGCGCGCGCCGCGGTTGAGCAGACGTTGCGTCGCCGCATCGAGGTCGGAGCCGAACTGCGCGAAGGCCGCCATTTCGCGGTACTGCGCCAGCTCCAGCTTCATCGAGCCGGCCACCTGCTTCATCGCCTTGATTTGGGCCGACGAGCCCACGCGCGAGACGGAGATACCAACGTTCACGGCCGGCCGGATGCCCTGAAAGAACAAATCACTCTCCAGGAATATCTGTCCGTCAGTGATCGAAATCACGTTGGTCGGAATGTAGGCGGACACGTCGTTGGCCTGCGTCTCGATGACGGGCAGGGCGGTCAGCGAGCCTGAGCCGTTGTCGGCGTTCAGCTTCGCGGCACGCTCGAGCAGGCGAGAGTGCAGGTAGAACACATCGCCGGGATAGGCTTCGCGTCCCGGTGGACGGCGCAGCAGCAGCGACATCTGGCGGTAGGCGACGGCCTGCTTGGAAAGATCATCGTAGATGATCAGCGCGTGCATGCCGTTGTCGCGGAACCATTCGCCCATGGCGCAACCTGAGAACGGCGCGAGATATTGCAGCGGTGCCGGCTCGGAAGCGGTGGCGGCAACAACGGTGGTGTATTCCATCGCCCCGGCGTCTTCGAGCGTCTTCACGATCTGCGCGACCGTCGAGCGCTTCTGTCCGATGGCGACGTAAATGCAGTAGAGCTTCGCCTTCTCGTCATCGGAGGCGTTGATGCCCTTTTGGTTGATGATGGTGTCGATGGCGATGGCGGTCTTGCCAGTCTGGCGGTCGCCGATGATCAGCTCGCGCTGGCCGCGGCCGACCGGGATGAGCGAATCGATGGCCTTGAGACCCGTCTGCATCGGCTCGCTCACCGACTTGCGTGGGATGATGCCGGGCGCCTTCACGTCGACGCGGCGGCGCTCGGCCACATCCGTCAGCGGCCCTTTGCCGTCGATCGGATTGCCCAAACCGTCCAGGACGCGGCCGAGCAGCCCCTTGCCGACCGGCACGTCCACGATGGCGCCGGTGCGCTTGACGGTATCGCCCTCCTTGATGTGCTCGTCGGTGCCGAAGATCACGACGCCGACGTTGTCATTCTCGAGGTTCAGCGCCATGCCCTTGATGGCGCCGGGGAACTCGACCATCTCGCCGGCCTGCACATTGTCCAGTCCGTAGACGCGGGCGATGCCGTCGCCGACGCTCAAGACCTGTCCCACTTCGGAGACTTCGGCTTCGGCGCCGAAGTTCTGGATCTCGCGCTTCAGGATGGCAGAAATTTCGGCGGGCTGGATATCCATGTTCTCGTCCCTTCGTCCTCGAACAGAAATCAGAAATCGGAAGTCAGAATCAGAATTGCTGATTCGCTGACGTGGGTTCCTGCTTCTGTTCCTTTCTGGTTCTGAATTCTGGTTTCTGAATGTCGGCGGCGTTAGCCGCCCCTCATTGCCATGCGCATGCCGTTGAGTTTCGTGCGGATGGAAGAGTCGATCATGCGCGAGCCGACCTTCACGATCAGTCCGCCGAGCAGCGACGGATCGACCTTCGCATCAAGGCGGATTTCGCGCGACAGTTTCGATTTCAGGATCGCCTTCAGCTCCGCCACCTGATCGTCCGACAGGGCGCGGGCACTCGTCACCTGCGCCTCAACTTCGCCCTTCTGCTTTGACACGAGATTGTTGAAGGCGCGGATGATGTCGGCAAGCGCGAAGAGGCGGCGCTTCGAAGCCAGCAGCAGAATGAAACGACGCGTGAGCGGCGCAGCTTCCATCCGGTGCAGGACGCCGTTCATGCCGGCAGCCTGCTCTTCCCGCGAAAACACCGGCGCGCGTACCAGCCTCATCAGGTCCGGACTGTCGTTCATCATCTTCCTGAACGCCGCGAAATCCTGCGCCACGGCGTCCACGGCCTTTTCTTCCTGCGCGAGTTCAAAAACAGCCAGCGCATAGCGCCCGGCCAAGCCCGCCTCGTGAGAAAATTCTGCAGCCACTCGCGCCTCGTTTTCGCCGGTGTGGCCGGTCCCTGCAGGAGACCGCGCCACTCTGCCGGCGAGTGCTTAACCTTTTGATTGAGCGAAGAATTTCACTCGCGTGAGCGAAGCTTAATGCCCGCGCGCGTGGCGTTTAGCATGGGGGCGGAGAGGGCGCAATAATATAACATTTGTCGCGGTGTCGCGGCCGAGACCCCCCGAATTCCGTTGCCGACAAGACCGGCGTGGGAGCAAATCGCGACCGGGGTTCTGCTTGGAGTCCGGAGTGCCCTTGGAAGGACCTGTCCCGGGCGTGCCGGACGCGCAGATTCGGTGGATCGAGGCGTTGCCCGATCCGCCGGATTCGGCACGTCGTGGTCCGAAGCTATGGCGGGCGCCGGGTATGCTGCAGTTCGAAGTTCCCGGCGTCGCCCGCTATCTGATTTGCGGTGGCGTCACTGTGGATGTCGCACCGTTCCCCGGAGCCGATCCGGGAGCGATCTCCCTTTTTGCCCATCAGGAAGCCCGTGCGGCCCTCATCCATCAGCGAGGCGAGCTTCCGCTGCATGCGTGCACCTTGCTCGCGCCGAGCGGAACGGCCATCGCGATTTGCGGGCATTCCGCAATCGGCAAATCCACCTTGGCCGCCGAAATGTGCCGCCGCGGCTGGTTGCTGGTCGCCGACGGAATCACACGTGTGAGCATGAGCGCGGTCGGACCCATTGCGTGGCCGTCGGACAGTTCGGTCAAGCTTTGGAAGGATTCCTGCAAGAATCTCGGCATCGAGCCTGCGGGCTTGCAGCGCGTGCGCCAGGGAGCGGATCGATTTGCCTTCGCGTGCGCTTCTGCCAAGTCGCCGGTGCCTCTCCCGTGGATCGCGAAGTTCAGTGTTTCTCCGGTCGCCGGTTTTGAACCGGTAAATCAGCCAGCCGGGACGCGGCGCGCGGTGTTCGCGGAATATGTCTACAAGCCGCGGTTCGGTAGCGCCGCAAGCGAAGGCGCGCAAACGCTGGCCCATCTCGTCCAGCAGTCGCGCGCTTATCTGCTTCGGGGTGCGCGAAGTCGTCCCATCACCGAAATCGCCGAATATCTCGAACTGGCCCTGCAATGAGCCGCAACCTCGTTCTGATCGCCAGCTATCCGAAGTCAGGTAACACATGGGTGAGGCTGGTTCTGGAAAAGCTGCTCTATGGCGGCCGTGATACATTTTCCATCAACGATCTGAGCCATGGTTTTCAGGGATACCCCCGCAGGCTAATGTTCGATTCCATTGCGCCTGCGGATGCCGCCGATCTGTTGCCGGAAGAGTTGGATGAGTTTCTGCCGCTCGTCTACCGCCAGCTCAATGACGAAATGCTCCAGCGGACTCTGACGAAGGTCCACGATTGCGCGCGACGGTCGGCGCGCAGCGGCGATTGGATTTTGCCGCCGGACTGCGTGCAGTCCGTGATTTATCTGGTACGGCACCCGTTCGATGTCGCGGTGTCCTACGCGCGGTTTTCGGACATCACGGTGCAGGCAGCGGTGGAAGTGATGTCGACGGCACGGGACGCGTGGCCCGCACAAACCGATCGTCTTTCGACCGCTTTGCAACCTCACATCGGAAGTTGGAGCGGAAATGTGCGGTCGTGGACGGAAGCCTCGCCGTACAATGTGGTCGCGATCCGCTACGAAGACCTGCACGCAAATCCACAAACGATCTTTCCGCAGTTGATTGCGGCGGCCGGATTTGCATTTGCCGCAGCCGATGTCGCAGCGGCCATCGAGGAAACGAGTTTTGACAGGCTGCAAGCTGAGGAGCGTGAGCACGGATTCAGGGAGCGGCCACCGGGAGCCCGCGCATTTTTCCGTGCTGGCCGGCCGCAAGCCTGGCGGGAGGAGGGAGACTTGAATGACGTGCTCCGAGAAGCTTTGGTGCGGGATCATAGAGAGGCGATGCAGAAGTTTGGCTATCGGGCGGATGGCCGTATCGACCCGCTATGACATTCAATGCGGAATAATACCTGCTGCTTTTTCGTCTGAGTCATCTGGGGTATGCTCCCGTTTAATCCTGGAGAGGGAAAGCCATGAAATCGATCATCGCGAGCGCCTGTTTGCTGGTTGCAGTGGGGGCGGTTCCGGCAGCTGCGGCCTTGTCCATAGGCACCCAGGCGCCGGATTTCACGACCCAAGCGGCGCTTGGCGGCAAGGAGTTCACGTTCTCGCTGGCCGACGCACTGAAGAAGGGTCCGGTGGTGCTCTACTTCTTCCCCGCCGCTTTCACGACCGGCTGCACGCAAGAAGCGCACGACTTCGCCGAAGCCAGCGACAAGTTTGCCGCCCTGGGCGCGACCGTGATTGGAGTGACCGCTGGCAACGCCAATCGCGTGACCGAATTCTCCTCGGTGGAGTGCCGCAACAAGTTCGCGGTCGCCGCCGATCCGGACGAGAAGGTCGTCAAGGCCTACGATGCGGCCCTGAAGCAGAAGCCGGAATGGTCAGACCGCACTTCTTACGTCATTGCCCCGGACGGAAAGATCCTCTTGGCGTACACCAACCTGGATCCCAGTCAGCATGTCGCGCTCACCCTGGCCGCGGTCAAGAAGTGGCGTGAGGCGCATAAATAGGCCTGATCAGCAACGAACATCAGATACGGCCGATCGGGCGCCGCGTCAGGTTCTTGCCGATAATGGCGATCAGCAGGATCACGAAGGCCGCGAGCTTCAGCAAATAAATCCAGCTCTGATATTCGTCGGGAATGTTCGCGAGGGTCGCGATGGCCTGGTTCGCGGCAAGCAGCAGAAATGCCATGCTGAAGGCAGCGAACAGGTAATCCTTCGTCCGGCGCCAGAATCGCAAAAAGAAGAGACCGGCAAGGACGAAGCCTGCGGTCGCCAGCCCGGAAAGGAAACTTGGCAGTACGGGATTCATCAGTCGATCTCCCATATGAAACCATAGAGAAGCGTGGCCACTGCGGCGAGGCTGGCGATCGTCCGGTAAATGCTGAGATCCATGCTGGGAAAGACCACGATATCCAGCACCATGATGAGATTGTTCACGGCGAGCAGAGCGAAGCACGCCGAACTCCAGAGCAACATGCGTGTACGGTGCCGCACGTAGCTCCGCATCAGGAGCCAGGCGCACATTACGCTGGTCAGGAGACACAGCAGGTAGACAGCGGATGCCCAAATCGTCATGCCCCTCAGTCCTTCAAGCGGAATGCTTCGGCGAAGATGCGGAGTTTTTCGCTGGGGGCGGTGGCAATTGCGTTAATAACGGCAACCGGCTTTGCCGCGTACAACGACTCCGCCCCTTCGACGAAAGCGTCCAATTGCTCGGACGCCGGACGATAGCACCATTCCCCAGTTTCATCCGTGGCGACCAGTCCCGTGCTCTGCAGACCTTTCAGGGCTTCGGCCACCACCAGTGTGCTCGCGCGCAATTCGCGTACCAACTGCGGCACGTGCCATGCGCGACAGCGCTCATGCCGCATCAGCAGCAGGAGTTCGAGTGCCCAAACGGATTTCACCGTTGCCCCGACAAAGGCGAGAATGTCGGCGTCTTCCACGTGCGCTAGCCCTGAATGGAGCGACGAGAGGGCGCGAGATTTGAACATTGCGCAGTCGCAATCAACCCGAAAGGCCCGCGTCGAATTGCACGAGCGCAATGATTCTCTTCTGAATTTTTCGTGGGCATTTCGGGAATGTCGGATTAAGAATCTTCCTGAGCCGCGCCTTAACGCCGCGGCGCGCGTGCTCCCGTGGGATGTGGGAGTGGGCGCAACGGCCAAGCGGACTGGTCCGGCAGCTTCTAAATGGTGAACCGCGACGGCGTGCCGGTTACGGGGCGCTTCGATATGAGCTGGGCGAATTGACAGCTTCGCGCGGTCGGAGAGGTTTCTTGCCGTTCGCTGTGCAGCCGCTGTCGAACGCCTGCTGCGCCTCTTCGATCTTTATGCGATTCTGCAGCGCCCATTCGCTGAGGGCGCTCACCGGCACCAGCAGGGAGCGTCCAAGCGGCGTGAGCGCGTAATCCACCCGCGGCGGAACGGTGGGAAAGACGGTGCGTGTGATCAAACCGTCGCGCTCCAGGTTGCGCAAGGTCAAGGTCAGCATCCGCTGCGAGATTCCGCCGATTGTACGCTTCAGTTCATTGAAGCGCACGGGGCCGGCGCCTAGGCGGCTGACGGTGAGAACCGACCATTTGTCGCCGATCCGCGCCAAAAGGGCGCTGATTGCCCGGCAATCCCCGGTGACATGTTTGTGCCCGCGTGACATCCTTGTGCCTTCTTGCGCGTTCCATTGCAGTCACCAATGTAGTGCGGGTTACGGTTTGTAACCAGCCCCGAGGAGACTGCAATGGCACCGCGCCTTCACGTCCTGATCGCCAGCACCAGACCGACGCGCATCGGCCCTTCGGTCGCAAAATGGTTCCACGAATTCGCGGCGAAGCACGGCAAGTTCGATGCGCATCTCGTCGATCTCGCCGACTTCAACCTGCCGGTCCTTGACGAGCCGCAGCATCCGTCGCGCCGGCATTACGAGCACGACCACACGAAGAAATGGTCGGCTAGCGTGAACGAGGCGGATGCGTTCGTCTTTGTCAGCCCGGAATACAATTACGGCCCGCCGCCGTCGCTGCTGAACGCACTCGATTACCTGTTCTGGGAGTGGCAGTACAAAGCCGTCGGCCTCGTTGGCTATGGCGGGATTTCCGGTGGCGGCCGCTCCACGCACGCCATCAAACCCACCATTGTCACGCTCAAGATGATGCCCATTCCGGAAACCGTCTGGTTGCCGAACGTGTACGGTCAGCTCAAGGACGGGGCGTTCACGGCGAACGAATTCAACGAGCAGGGTGCCGACGCGTTGCTGCACGAGCTGATCAAATGGACCGATGCGCTCGCCGGATTGCGCGAGCGGACCCGCGCCGAACTGGAGAAGAAGCCCGGGGGTTGACCCCGGCGGCGCGGCCAGTCCACAAGCCCGCGCCATGATAGAACTGACGCAGGAATTTGGCTTCGATGCCGCGCATTATCTCGGTGCGGGTGCGCCTGAGAACCGGCGCCTGCACGGCCATTCCTTCTATGTCGAGGTGACCTTGCGCGGAGAACCAGATCCGGCGACAGGTTTCCTGCGCGATCTCGGCGAAGTGAAGGCGGTCCTGGACGGATTGCGAGACGAGCTAGATCACCAGCTGCTGAACGACATCGAGGGACTGAACAACCCCACATTGGAAAACCTCGCGCAGTTCATCTACCGGCGTGCAAAGGCGAAGCTTCCGGAAGTGGCGCGGGTGAAGATCCGCCGTCCCTCGTATGGGCAAAGCTGCATCCATGAGGAGCACGGCTGATGGCGAAGCGCGATCTTCAATTGGGTAGCAAGGTGGCGCTGCCGCAATCGCCGGACGAAGCGACGCTTGATGCCGTGCCCAATCCGCACAACGATACGGATTACGTCGTGCGCTTCATAGCGCCGGAATTCACCTGCCTGTGTCCGGTTACCGGCCAGCCGGACTTTGCGAATTTCATCGTCGATTACGTGCCGGCAAGATCCATTCTGGAGTCGAAATCGTTCAAGCTGTTTCTTGCCAGCTTCCGCAACACGGGCGCCTTCCACGAAGACTGCACCGTCGCGATCGGCAAGCGCATTGCGGCAGCTATCAAGCCGAAATTCCTGCGCATCGCGGGCTTCTGGTATCCCCGCGGCGGCATTCCCATCGACGTGTTCTGGCACACCGGCAAGCTGCCGAATGGTATCTTGCTTCCGGATCCCGGCGTCTCATCTCACCGTAGGCGTTGACCGACGAGCACGACCCGTATCAATCCATACGCGCTGATCGCAGCCCAGAAGCCTTCCATCACCGCAGCGGGCAGATTCCACGCCCACCACAGGGAAAACAGGATCAGAGAAGCGCCAATCAGGTTGAGCAGGGAATAGGCCGCGCCAGTTGTCACAAGTGTGCCGCGCAGATTGGCGAAATAGGCAATGACGATCAGCAGCGATCCTAAAATGCCGACCGCGTCTGGCCAACTCATCGCTTCTGCACTTTCGCTCCGAGCTTGGCGCATTCGGCATGGCGAAAGCACTCGACTGCGTGATCGTTCACCATTCCCACGGCCTGCGCAAACGCGTAAACGATGACCGGTCCGACGAAGTTGAAGCCGCGCGATTTCAGATCCTTCGACAGCACTTCGCTCATCTTTGTCTTCACGAACGGCGCGTGGCCCTCGCGCCTGCGGTTCACGATCATTTTGCCGTCGACATGCTTCCAGATGAAATCGGTGAAGCCGCCGGGCTCCTTCTCCTCGATGTCGAGCCAGGTCTGCGCGCCGCGGATCGCCGCCTCGATCTTGGCGCGGCTTCGGATGATGCCCTCATCTTTGAGCAGACGGGCGATCTCACGCTTGCCGAAGCGTGCCACCTTCTCCGGCGTAAATCCTGCGAAGGCGTGGCGGAAATTCTCTCGCTTGCGCAGGATTGTGATCCACGAAAGCCCAGCCTGGAACCCATCCAGCATGAGTTTTTCGTAGAGGGCGCGCGGATCGTATTCCGGCACGCCCCATTCTTCGTCGTGATACGCGACATATAGCGCATCGCTGCCCGGCCAGCTGCAGCGGACCCTTGCCTTCACCGGCGCGACTTCTTCTTCGCCTTCGATCCCTTCTTCGCCTTCGACGGCGTCTTTGCCTTGGAGCCTTTGCGGGCAGGGGCGGCTGCCTTCGGTGCCGCAATGAAGGTTGCTTCGATCTTGTTGCCGTCGAGATCGTAGATGAAGGCGCCGAAATAAGCGGGACCGTAGTCCGGACGCGGACCGGGTTCGCCATTGTTGCTGGCGCCGCCGGCGAGTGCCGCGGCATGGAATTTCTGCACGGCCGCCTTCGATTTCGCGGCGAACGCCACATGCGCTCCGTTGCCGCCGGACGGCAGCTTCTGATCGTGCGGCAAGCCGATCCAGAACTCCGGCCTGTCGCGACTCTCGCCATAGGCGATGGCGCCGGGCGAATAATCCATCACCCGCTTATAGCCGAGCGCCTTCAGAACCGGATCGTAGAACTTCGCGGCGCGCGCGACATCGCGAACGCCGACGGAAACATGATGCAGCATTGCAAGTCTCCCTTGGGGAATGCCGGGGCGACTCTGTCCTTCAACGGTGAGCCGTCAAGGGCTTTCGACGGGGCCGAGCCATGCAGGTTTGGAGATAGCGATGGTCAGGTCACCGGCGTGGGGCTGAACCGGGCCCACCTCGTGCCATCGATCCAGTCGGATGAGCGCAAAGCCCTGCGGTCCGTAGGTTGAAGAGATTTCACCGAGGCTGGTTTCCCCGGCGCGCACCTCCGAACCGGCGGCGGGCAAAGTGCGACCGTCGGAGGAGGCGATCGGCAGCAGCCGCTTGCGAGCCGTGCCGCGATGCTTCATGCGCGCCGTGAGCTCCTGGCCGACGTAGCAACCTTTGTCGAAGGAGACGCCATGCAGCTCCTCAAGGCCGGCATCCAACGCAAAGACCTTGTCCGAGCCGAAATCGCCGCCTTCCGGCACGCCGAGCGATAGGCGATGCGCCGCATACGCCGCCGCGCCGTCACTGGAATCGCCCCGGGCCGCAATATCGCGCCAGCCGAGCTCCGGCAGACGAGGATCGGGCAATGCGCCGGGAAACTCGTCCGTACTCCAGAAGGCGGCCAGATCGTCGCGCGGCTTCAACTCCACCTTCGCCCGCAGGCGATACATCGTCAGGCGCTTGAGCAGAATCTCCGCCGATGCCGCCGCGCAATCGATCAGCACCTCGCCATCGCGCTCGCTCAGGATGAAATCGAACAGGACCTTGCCCTGCGGTGTCAGCAGCGCGGCATAAAGCGGATGTTCCGCTGATAGCTTCGTCACGTCATTGGTGACGAGACCCTGCAGGAACGTCTTGGTTTCCGGCCCCGAAGTCGAAAGGACAGTGCGATCGGCGAGCGGCATGGGCATCCTTACGATTTAGGCGGTGGCGGACACGCGATCAATCGATCAGCGCCGCCTCAAAGCGATGGATCGCAGTGTCCCACGCAAATTCGTCCCAGAAGCGCCGATG
Organism: Rhizomicrobium sp.; assembly: GCA_036500585.1. Classification (GTDB taxonomy): domain Bacteria; phylum Pseudomonadota; class Alphaproteobacteria; order Micropepsales; family Micropepsaceae; genus Rhizomicrobium. Next base: position 40,413 of record DASYBT010000026.1, on the reverse strand, counting down.
TGCCGCTTCGCCCATGGCGCGGCGTTCTGTCGGGTCGGGCAGCAGACGGCAAATCGCCGCCCGCACAGCCTCATCGCTTTCTCCATCGGCGATAAGACCGGTCTGCTCATGCAGCACCGCATCCGATGTACCGCCGTCGGCTCCGGCGATCGACGGCACGCCGAAAGCGGCCGCTTCCACGAACACCATTCCGAACCCCTCCACCGATCCCGGCTCACGGCGGTTGGGCATCAAGCACAGGGTCGCGCGCGACAGCAGGTCGGCCTTGTTGTCTTCCGAAATATAGCCGCGAAACCGTACGTGCTCCGAAATGCCAAGCTTCTCGGCGAGCGCGACCAGGCGCGCGCGATCCGCGCCCTTGCCGATCACGTCGTAACGAAGTGCCGGATACTTCGCAGGCAGAGAAGGCAGGGCGCGAAGGACCGCGTCAATGCCCTTGCGCGCTTCGAGCCGCGCGATCGTCAGGAGCCGAGGCGGCGCAGTGTCATCGCGCGCCGCAAGTGCTCGCGATGCGCCGGCCGGCGGGTCAACGCCGGGCAGCAGAACCCGAACCTTCGGCGGATCGCGCACGAATGGTTTCACCAGTTCGGCGGTGAAGTGCGAATTGGCCGCGATAACGTCGGCCTTGGCCAGACATGCGATCATCAGCCGTTCCTTGGAACTTCCCGGCGGCTGCAGGAATTCGCTGCCATGGGCGAGGCACAGCACGCGCACGTTGGCCAACGCGTTCGCCGGCAGGTGCTCGAGACTCTTCCAGGTGTCGGTGATGAGGGCAGTTGCACCCCCTCGGGAAATCCGCTCGACAACGGCGCGCGCCTTCCGCCGCCGCATGAACGGCCGAGGGCCGGCGAATCGCCGAATTGGGTATTGCCGGGCCGAATCCACGCGTGCCGCCGCGGCGCCGCTTGCCGAATCACAGAACACTTCGATGCCATGCCCCTTCGCCGCCAGGGCATCCGCCAGACCGGTCACATAAAGCTGTGTGCCCCCAATCGACGGTAGAAAGTTCTGGGTGGCGAAAAGGATCATGCCGCGCGCTTGTGGGGGATGATGTTTGGATCGTCAATTGTTTGGCGCTCGCCGCTCGTCTAGGAAGGGCAGAATGGAATGCGATCTTCTCATCCGCGGCGGGACTTGCGTCACCCCCAATGGAACTGGCGAAGCCGATGTTGCCGTTCGCGGCAGCAAGATCATCGCCATCGGATCACTCGGCGCGGTCAAGGCGACGGAGGTCCTCGAAGCGAATGGGCTCCATGTCCTGCCGGGCGTGATCGACAGCCAGGTGCATTTCCGAGAACCGGGCAACGAGCACAAGGAAGATCTGGAAAGCGGCAGCCGCGCGGCGGTTCTCGGCGGCGTGACCGCCGTCTTCGAAATGCCCAACACCCATCCGCCGACCACCTCGCGCGCGGCCATCGAGGATAAGCTCACACGTGCAAAGGGACGCATGCATTGCGACTACGCGTTCTATGTCGGCGCCACGCCGCAGAATGTCGGCGCGCTGGCGGCGCTGGAGCAGATGCAAGGCGTCGCCGGCGTGAAGGCCTTTCTCGGCTCGTCGACCGGCACGCTGCTGCTGAACGAGGAGCAGGATATTCTTGCGGCGTTGAAGGCAGGACACCGCCGCATGGCCGTGCACTCCGAAGACGAAGCTCGCTTACGCGAGCGCAAGAGCCTTGCGAAATCCGGCGATCCGCGCACCCACCCGTTCTGGCGGGATGTCGAGACGGCGCGGCTTTCCACCGAACGCGTGCTGCGGCTGGCACGCGAGGCTGGTCGGCGCGTGCATGTGCTGCATGTCACCACGGAAGAAGAATTGCCGCTGCTCGCCGATGCTCGGGACCTTGCCACGGTCGAAACCACGCCGCAGCATCTGACCTTGTCGGCACCGGAATGTTACGAGCGGCTCGGCACCTACGCGCAGATGAATCCGCCGATCCGCGAAAGCCGGCATCGCGATGCGCTGTGGCGCGCAGTGAACGAAGGGCTGATCGATGTCATCGGCTCCGATCACGCTCCGCACGCGCGTGAGGAGAAGGAGCGCACCTATCCCGAAACGCCATCCGGTATGCCCGGCGTACAGACCTTGGTGACGATCCTGCTCGACCACGTCAACGCGGGCCGCCTGACCTTGGAGCGCTTCGTCGATTTGACCAGCACCGGCGCGCAGCGAATCTTCGGCATTGCCGGAAAGGGTCGCATCGCCCGCGGCTACGATGCGGACTTCACCATTGTCGACCTGAAGGCGACCCGCAGGATCGAAAATTCCTGGATCGCATCAAAATGTGGCTGGACGCCGTTCGACGGCATGACGACGACCGGCTGGCCAGTCGCCACCATCATCCGCGGACAAACGGTCATGCGTGATGGCGCGTTGCTCGCGGCAGGCAGGGGAGAACCGGTGCGGTTCGTGGAGACGCTACAGGCAGTAGGGCAGTAGGTGGTGCGACAAACCGACTGCCGGTTGCCTACTGCCTATTGCCTTAGTTCAACGTGAATTCGCCGCCGGCGTGCTTCAGTTCGGTTGGCGCGATCAGTCCGCGCGCCGCCACCCGCACGGTGTGAAGGCGGCCCTCGATGCTGTGCTCCCAGAAGTGCAGGAATTTGTTGAGCACCGGAAGTTTCGGCGCCAGATCGAGTTCCTGCCAGATGAAGGTCTGCAGCAGCTCAGGATGATCCGGCATGTGGTAAAGTATCTCGGCGGTCATCAGCCGGTATCCGCGCAAGGACAATTCAAATCTGCTCATGTTCACGCTCGCTCGAACGATCTCCCAAGCTTCCTCAGGTTGCTCCATGAGTCTTAATAAAAAGCGTGATGGGTAAGTTCCCGCTTGTCGAGAGTGCTTGGCAAATTCGCGCCGCTCTTCACGTGCGCTTGACGCGCTTGCCGTTTTCCTGTGGTTTTCGCGCCTCACCGCCGCCATGATTGGCAGCACTCCCAATTTGAAAGTGCCAATGAGCAATCGATTCACGGCCGTCCTGATCCGCAAAGATACGGACGTTCAGCACACGGAGCTGACACAACTCACACTCTCCGATCTGATGGAGGGCGATGTCGTGATTGCCGTCTCGCACTCCACCGTCAATTACAAGGATGGCCTCGCCGTCACCAATCGCGCCCCCGTTGTGCGTCGTTTTCCGATGATTCCAGGGATCGATCTCGCAGGCACTGTGGTGGAGACGCAGAGCGCGGAGTTTCAGCCGGGCGACGAAGTGCTGATCAACGGCTACGGCCTCAGCGAGACGCACTACGGCGGGTATGCGCAAATGGCGCGCGTGAAGCACGAGTGGGTCATCAAGAGGCCGCAGGAATTCTCTGCCGCCGAAGCCATGGCGATCGGCACGGCGGGCTACACCGCAATGCTGTGCGTGCTGGCGCTCGAGGATGGGGGTGTCACGCCGGAGAAAGGCCCTGTCGTGGTCACTGGCGCGGCCGGTGGCGTGGGATCGGTGGCCGTCGCGCTGCTGGCCAAGCTTGGATATCACGTGATCGCCTCCACGGGGCGAACTCAGGAAGAAGCTTACCTGAAGTCGCTTGGCGCGGCCGAAATCGTTCCCCGTGAAGTAGTCGCCGGCGATCCGCGGCCGCTCTCCAAAGAGCGCTGGGCCGGTGCCGTGGATTGCGTCGGCTCGAAAACACTGGCCAACGTGATTGGCGCGACCCGCTATGGCGGGACCGTTGCAGCGTGCGGTTTGGCGCAAGGGATGGATTTGCCAACCAGCGTCGCCCCGTTCATTCTCCGCGGCGTGGCCCTTCGGGGGATCGAGTCGGTGTATCTGCCGAGGGAGAAGCGTGTGCAGGCCTGGGCCCGGCTTGCCCGCGACCTTGATCGCACCAAGCTCGCGGCAATGACCCACACGATCGCGCTGAAAGATGTGTTCCAGGCTGCTGCCGACATTCTCGCCGGTCAAGTCCGCGGCCGAGTTGTCGTCGATCTTGCCACATGAGCAGGGTAGGGCAGGCAATGCGAGCGCATCGCTAGCATGGACTACATCATCATCATCGGTTCGGGGTTTTTCATCGGCTTGATCGCGGCGATTCCCATCGGCCCGGTCAATCTGCTCTGCGTCCGCCGGACGCTCGCCTACGATCCGCTGCACGGCTTCATCTCCGGACTGGGCGCAGTCCTCGCCGATCTCATCTACGGAAGCATCACGGCGTTCGGGTTCACCGCCATCGCGCAATTGATCCGTGGCCATTCGACCATTCTCGAAATCGCCGGCGGCTTCATGCTCATCGTCTTCGGCGCGCGAACCTATATGGAGCCGCCGAACGTCCGCATCGAGGAGAATTGCGACAACAAGGAGAAGCGTACGTTGCCGTTGATGCGCGCCATGGCCTCGACGTTTGCGCTTGCCATCACCAATCCGGCAACGATGCTCGCGTTCACCGCCATGTTCGCCGGCGTGGCTGGCCTGGCCGGCCAGGAGGCGAGCTTCTATGGCGCGGCTTTCCTGGTGGTCGGTGTGGTGGCCGGGTCGACCTTCTGGTGGTTCACGCTGACGACGATCACCGGCCTGTTCCACAAGAAGATCGACGATCGCGTGATGACGATCATCAACAAGGTTTCCGGTGTCATAGTAACGATTTTCGGCGTAGCGGTTTTCGCCCATCTCGTGACGCACGCTCTAGGCACCCGCTTGTGAGAGCTTCGCCAACCTGCCGATGATCTCCTCGGCTTCGGCCATCATGTCTTCGATGATGGCGCTGGTCGATTTCACATCGTGGATGGCGCCGGCGCCTTGTCCCATCGCAAAGGCGGAGCGGTCACGATCGAGTCCGTCGATTTCGCCGCCGATGCCGCCCATGACGCCGGCCTGGATCGACACCATTGCCTGCTGCGGGAAAGGCTGGATATCCTGCGGCCGGCGTTCCCAGTCTCTCACATAATCGTTCTTCAGCACGCGCATCGGCTTGCCAGAATAGGCACGCGTGACGATGGTGGCTTCATCGTCGGCGTCGACGATCACCTGCTTGTAAAGCGCACCGGCGTGGGCTTCGCCGGATGCGATGAACCGCGTGCCCATCCACACGCCCAGGGCGCCGAGCGCGAGAGCGGCGGCGAGGCCGCGGCCGTCCACAATGGCACCGGCGGCAATCACCGGAATGTGCACCGCGTCCACCATCTGCGGAATGAGCGCGAGCCCCCCGATGCGGCCGGTGTGCCCGCCGGCTTCGGTCCCCTGCGCGACAACGGCATCCAGCCCACCGGCTTCTGCTGCCTTGGCGTGGCGCACAGTGCCCGAGACGTTCATCACCATCAGTCCAGCGTCGTGGAATTTCTTGACGAGATGCGGCGGCGGCACGCCGAGGCCGGAGATGAATGCTGCCGCGCCACCTTCGATGATGGCGTCGGCTGCGCGTTCCAGAGATTCCGGCACCGCGGCCAGCAGATCGACGCCGAACGGCTTGTCCGTGAGGTCGCGGACCTTTGCGATCTCCTCGCGGATTTCGCGCTGTGAGCGGCCGGCCATGCCGAGGGTGCCGAATCCGCCTGCGTTCGAAACAGCGGCGCACAGTTCGGCGTAAGAAACACCGCCCATGCCGGCGAGCAGAATCGGATACTTGATCCCGAGCAGGTCGCAGATCGGCGTGCGAATGGTCATGATAGCTCACTCACCAAGTTACGTTCGGCGACTGTATCCGCTCCATCGGCACGTGCAGAGGGCGAGGGTGGCTTGCCTTGCGTGGCTGCAGTCTCCAGAGCCGCGGCGTCGGCGCCGCGAACCTCGCTTGTTTTTGCGGTCAGTTTTGCGATGACGATGCGCGTCTCGCGCAAGAGATTGCGGATATTCCCGTGACGGGTGCGAAAAGCGCGGGAGTAACGCCCGTGTACGAGCCGGTTGTCGTTGTCCAGCTGTGCGCCTTTGCGTCGAGGCGCAAGGCCGGCCGCGGCCCGCGCCTTCGCCGTGCGGCGGCGCGAGACAAGAGGTTTCAATCGAACGGCTTTTCGCGATTTGTGCATTGGAACCTCATTTTCGCGCAGGCGGAGCGGTCGGCCCCTTCTCCGCTTTGCCGGTCTCCGCCGTCAGGGCGGCAGCCGGCGCCGCGGCACGGTAAGAGAGACGCGTCTCCAGGATGGAACCGTCCCCCTGGCGCTCGCGATGGGCGCAACTCAATGTGAGCGCACGATTGTTGCTCTTCAGCCGTGTGTAGGCGTCGAGCAGGCGCGAGCCGGCTTCGCTCAAGCGGGCCAGGTGATGGAGTTCGGCATAGCGCCGCGCATCCTTGACGCGCGGCTGGCGCGGGCGCAGGCGCAGCTCATGGGGCTGAAGCGGCGGCCCAGCCGGCTCCGCCGGAGGCATGAGCAGGACGGTCGCTTCACCCATGCACTCCATCGCCGCGTGGGCAATGGTGGAAAACATCAGATGGGCCTGGTCCTCCAGGGGCAGCGTGACCATATCGGCGATGCCGTTATGCAAGCCCCGAAGACCGATCTGCGCATCCGCCGGGGCCATCGAATTTCCCTTGTCGCCATTTGCCAGGTCGCTTCGTTCCATGAATCTCCTCCTCTTGCAGTCAATGGAACATACAACGAACACAGGTTCGTGTCAAATAACCTTGATGCGCCAGCTAATACTCCTATTTCCGCACTTTCGTAGGAGTGACAGTCGGAGCGGTGTTTACCCTTAGTAGGGGTCTGAATGTCCGCGGCAGCGGCATGACGGCATCGAGGCTGAGCAGGGTCTCGAAATCGGTGCCGCCGATCCGCACGGCGGCATCAGCGCTTGCTTGCGTTCATTCTTGCGCCGCCCTTGGCGCAGTATCCACCACTAGGAGCACGAAGGGCACTAAGAAGCGCTGGAGCACGAGAAGCGCTATAGCACCAGCCTTTTAATGCCCTGCTTCAGCCGCACAACGTTGAAGTTGATCAGAAGGCCAGTCTTCTTCCCGACAACCGGAGGTAAGTTAGCAACTGTGCATCATGGATAGGCGCCAGTAGGTTTACCGATTTTACCTCCACAACAACTGCGCCATGGACCACATCGCGCGCTACTTCTTCAGTCCGGCGCGGAATTGGCTCGAATACCTGACTGGATGACGCCATCGCGCAACCCCTTCGTGGCCTTTGTGCGTTTTGGGGTTAATTCAGCAAAGATACGTAAGCGGTCGACTCAGAACACCAGGTAGCCGCCGTCGATCACGAAGGTGTCGCCGGTGTGATAGCGCGAGGCATCGCTTGCGAGGTAGACGGCGATACCCCCGAAGTCGGCAGGCTCGCCCCAGCGGCGCATCGGCACCCGCGGCAGGACTTTCTCGTTGAACGCCGGCATGTCCTTCAGCCGTTGAGTCATGTCGGTCGAGATCCAGCCCGGCGCGATCGCATTGGCGCGAATGCCATAGCGCGCGTGCTCCACGGCGATGGAGCGCGTCATCGCCATCACCGCACCCTTGGTGGCGCTGTAGGCTTCGTTGCGCGCAGCCCCTTCGAGCCCGGCAAGGCTCGCGACGGCCACCAGCGAGCCGCCCGAATCACCGGACTTCGCCCGCTCCACCATATGGCGACACGCCTCGCGCAAGGTGAAGAACACGCCTTCCTCGTTGACCGCGTGCACCCGGCGCCAGGTCTCCAAGGTCATTTCGGAGAACGACGGCGCGGATGCGCCGATTCCCGCATTGGCGATCACGCAGTCGAGCCGGCCCATTTCCGTGACGGCGGCCCTCATCCCGTCCACCACTTCGCTCTCGTGCGAGACGTCGATACGCTGCGCGAGCACGCGAGGACCGTATTTCCGCAAGCTGCCAGCAGCCGCGATGTTCTTCTGTTCATTCGTGCCCCAGATCACGACATCGGCACCGGCCTGGGCCAGCGCATCAGCCATGCCGAGTCCAATGCCGCCATTGCCGCCCGTCACGAGCGCGACTTTTCCGCTAAGGTCGAAGGGTTTGAACATGAAAGCCGCCTCGATTTGCGTGTCGTCGAATCCTAGGCAGCGGTGCGTGGGTCTGCAATCACCACATCAAAGGTGGAGCTGCCAGGCGGCGAGCGCGCTCTGGCGGATGATTCGCCGTGTTTCCTCCCACGCGACCCGCGACAGGGCCGCCGCAGGCTCGACCCATTCACACATCGTGACGTCGGAACCAGCCTCGGCTTCGCCGGCGCGCCAGTGGGCAGTGAAATCGATCAGGATGTGGTGATGTTCGAGACCGCCATCCGGAGCCAGCCCAATGGCATCCACGACATCGATCATTTCAGCAATTTCGACGCTTAGGCCCGTTTCCTCATAGATTTCGCGCGCCAGCGCCTCTTTCAGCGTCTCGCCGGCCTCGACTCCGCCGCCTGGGATGCTCCATTCGCCGTGCCGCGGCGGTTGCCCCCGCCGGACCAAGAGGAGCTGATTGGGCCCGCGCCAGACCACTGCACCGACTGCCACGCGAGGCCACGCTTTTGCCATCTCCTGTGGTTAAGGCCAAAATATCTTGAATCCAATCTGTTGGCTTGTATCTCTGTCGTTTCAGATCATCAGGAGGCGTGGGTATGAAGGGTTTGGCCATTTTTGCCGCTGGGTTTTTCGCGCTGTCCTGTGTTGCGGCAGCGGCGGCCGTCGACAGCAGTCTCAGTCCGGCGGCGAATGCTGCGTTCTTGGCGGCGAACAAAAACAAGCCCGGTGTCACCGTGACGACCGACGGCCTGCAGTACCGAATCATTCAAAGCGGTTTTGGCAAGCGGCCCACTCCTACCGACATCGTTACCGTCGACTACAAGGGCAGCCTAATCAACGGCAAAGTCTTCGATGCCACCGAGCCGGAATTGCCTGCGCAGTTCCCAGCCAACAAGCTCATTCCCGGCTGGACCGAGGCTCTGCTCCTGATGCGCGAAGGGGACAACTGGGAGCTGGTGATCCCGCCCCAGCTCGCCTATGGCGACCGCGGTGCCGGCAGCGTCATTCCGCCAGGGCAGACCTTGGTCTTCGATTTGCACCTGATTTCCGTGGCTCCGGCGCCGCCAGAGCCGAAACAGGGCGATGAGGATCGATCGCAGTAGTGGTTCAGGATATAGGGCGCCGCCTGGCGCGTTGCCCAGGCGCTTCAGACCGGGAGTCGAGATGGTTGGCCGCCTGACCGGCAGAATTTCCGGACGCCACGTCCGGATCTTCGTCGCGCTTGCGCTGGTGGTAGGCGCCAGTGTCCTGTTTTGGGCGAGTCGCGATTACGCAGTGATCGCGCCCAACTGGGACGGCCAGGTGCGCGGCGTCTCCTACGATCCAAGCCATGAATTCACCGAGCGTGATGCAAAATGGGTCGCCCCGGAGCAGATCGACCGGGACATGGCCGAGCTGTCGCAGGTTACGGGTCACATTCGCACCTACACCGTTGCGCACGGCCTCGACCGAGTGCCCGAGATCGCGCGGCGCCACGGGCTCACTGTATCGCTGGGCTGCTGGATCGGCCCAAACCCGGACGAGAACGAGAAAGAGATCACGCTCTGCATCCGCACGGCGCTGAATAACCGCCGCACCATTGACCGCGTTTTTGTCGGCAACGAGTCGATCATGTTCGGCTACGTCAGCCCGGATCAGCTTGGCGCTTACATCAAGCGCGTGCGGGAGGCGCTGCCAAATCGCATCAAGGTGACCACAGCGGAAACCTGGGCGACGTGGCTCATGTATCCCGAGGTCGGGAAGTATGTCGACGTCGTCGCCGTTCATCTCCTTCCTTATTGGGAAGGCATCTCCATCCACGACGCCCTCAACTTCGACGCGCGTCAGATGGTCAAGATGGAAGAGGAGTTTCCCGACAAGCCGATCATCATCGGCGAGTCCGGCTGGCCCTCCGAGGGACGCACGCGGCGATATGCCGAGCCGTCGCTCGCCAACGAGGCGTATTACGTCCGCAGTTTCGTCCAGTTCGCGATGCAGAAGGGCTGGGACTACTACATCATCGAAGGCTTCGATCAGCCATGGAAGGCGGGCAGCGAAGGCGCGGTCGGCGCCTATTGGGGCCTGTTCGATGCCGAAGGCCATCCAAAGTTCGCATTTGCCGGCATGCTGCGCAATTTTCCGGAATGGCGCACCTACGCCTCAGGCGCGGCGATCCTTTCGTTGCTGCTGGGCCTGTTGATCCTGATCCGCATGCCGCGCGTACGCCAGCCCGGCTACATCCTCATGGGCGCTTTGGTGGCGCTGGTCACGACCGGCCTGCTGATCGTCATCGATGCCATCACCCTTGAATACATCGAACCGAGCGATCTCATCATCATCCTCGCAATGGTGCCGCTGGTGCTTCTGGCGGCGACGGTGATCCTCACCGAAGGTATCGAGCTCGTCGCCAGCTTGTGGCGGGTGGAGCGCCGTGCGGTGCCGGCCGCCATTCCGGAGATGGCAGCGCGCGTGTCGATTCATGTACCGACCTACAATGAACCGCCTGAGATGGTCATCAAGACGCTCGATGCTCTGGCGCGGCTCGACTATGAGAATTTCGAAGTCATCCTGCTCGACAACAACACGCCCGACCCGAATGTGTGGCTGCCGGTGGAGGCGCATTGTGCCAGGCTCGGTCCCCGGTTCCGCTTCGTCCATATGGATGGCGTGAAGGGCTTCAAGGCCGGCGCACTCAATGAGGCGTTGAAGCTCACCGATCCGGCCGCGGAGTTCATCGCGGTGATCGACAGCGACTATCAGGTCGAGCCGTTCTGGCTGCGATGTGCGCTGCCATATTTCGCGTCGGCCGACGTCGCGCTGGTTCAAGGACCGCAGGATTATCGCGATGCCGCCGAAAGCACGTTCAAGGCGATGTGCTACGAGGAGTATCGCGGCTTCTTCCACATCGGGATGGTGGAGCGCAACGAGCACAACGCGATCATCCAGCACGGGACCATGACTATCGTGCGCGGATCGGCGCTGGAGCAGGTCGGCGGCTGGAGCACCTGGTGCATCACCGAAGACACCGAGCTCGGACTGAAGCTGTTCGAGGCCGGCTACAGCGCGGCCTATATTCCGCAAAGTCTCGGCAAGGGACTAACGCCGGATACGCTGGGCGCGTTCATGACGCAGCGCTATCGCTGGGTGTACGGCGCCATGCAGATCATGAAGCGGCACGCCGGTGCGATTTTCTTCGGCCGCCGCAAGCTGCAGTGGGCGCAACGCTATCATTTTCTGTCGGGGTGGCTGCCGTGGATTTCCGACGGTCTCGGATTCCTGGTCACCATCTTCGCGCTGGTGTGGTCGCTGTTGATGGCTCTGGAGCCGCGGCACTTCGAAGTGCCGATGGCCGCGCTGTCGGCTACGGCACTGGCGCTCTTCGTGGCGAAGATGGCCAAGACCCTGCTGCTTTACCCGAAGAAGGTCGGCTCAGGCGTGCGCGGTGCCATGTACGCCTCAACGGCCGGCCTTGCGCTGACGCATACCGTCGCCAAGGCGGTGTGGGCCGGCGTCTTTACATCGAACAAGCCGTTCCTGCGCACGCCGAAATGCGAGGACGCGGCCGCGCTCGGGCAGGCGCTCCGCCTCGCCTGGCAGGAATGTACATTGCTGATTCTCGGCGCTCTCGCGATTGCCGCCACTTTCACGACACGCGGCTGGGACGATCCCGCGGCTGTGCTGTGGATGGGGATGCTGGCGGTGCAGTGCATGCCGTATCTCGCGACCGTCATCACGGCGGCGATGAGCGCGCTGTCGAACATGCGCGCAAAGGTGATCGTGTTGCCGGCGCCGCAACCCAAGCCGGTTCTGCCGAAACCGGCGTAATCAGACACTGACGACTTTTCCCGGATTGAGGATGTTCTTGGGATCGAGCGTCCGCTTGAGCGCGCGCATGATGTCGACCTCGGCGACGGTCTTGGTGCGCACGATCTCCTCGCGCTTGAGAACGCCAACTCCGTGTTCGGCGCTGATCGAGCCGCCGAACTCGCGCACGATGTCGTGCACGGCACGATTCACGTCATCCCAGCGCGCGCGGAATGCCGCCTCGTCGCCGCCCTTCGGCGCACTGAAGTTGAAATGGATGTTGCCGTCGCCGAGATGACCGAACGGCACCGGCCGCGCGCCGGGTATGATCTGCTGAACCGCAGCGATACCGCGGCGCAGGAACTCCGGCATCGCCGCGATTGGCACGGAAACGTCGTGCTTGATGGAGGCGCCTTCGAGTTTCTGCGCCTCCGACAGACTCTCCCGCAATCGCCACATTGCCTGACGCTGCGCTTCGTTCGAGGCGATCACCGCGTCGGTGGCGATGCCGTTCTCCATCGCGTCCTCCAACGCTTTCATCACTGGCGTTCGCATATCGACCGCGCCGGCACTCGCAACTTCAATCAGCGCGTACCATGGCGACGGCGCCGCCAATGGATCGGTGGTCTGTGGAATGTGTGCCAGCACAAGCTCAAGGCCGAGGCGTGGCATGAGTTCGAAGGCCGAGACGAGCCCGCCGGTCGAGTCCTGCGCGGCGTTCAACAGACCGATCGCGGATTGTACGTCGGGCACGGCGGCGAACGCCGTGATGCGCTCAGACGGCAACGGAAACAGCTTGAGCGCTGCCGCGGTGATGATGCCGAGCGTGCCTTCCGCGCCGACGAAAATCTGCTTCAGATCATAGCCGGTATTGTCCTTTCGCAATGTGCGCAGCAGGTCGAGCACGCGGCCATCCGCGAGCACGACCTCCAGCCCGAGAACCAATTCGCGCGCATTGCCGTAGCGCAGCACATTCACCCCACCGGCGTTGGTCGAAACATTGCCGCCGATGGTGCAGCTGCCCTCCGAGGCGAGACTGAGCGGGAACAAGCGGCCAGCCTCCCCAGCCGCTCGCTGCAAATCGGCAAGGATCACGCCCGCTTCAGCGACTACGGACATCCCCTCTGGATGGACATGTCGGATGGCGTTCATGCGAGACAGGCTCAGCAGAATTTCGCCGCCCAGCGGAATTTGTCCGCCGACGAGGCCGGTGTTACCGCCCTGCGGCACAATGGGCGTTTGGGTCTCGTTGCAGATCGTAAGGGCGTGGCTGACTTCAGCCGTCGTCCTCGGCTTCAGCATCAGCGGCGTGTGGCCCTGATATTTGCTGCGCCATTCCACGACATGGGGAACAATCTCCTGCAGGTCTTCGGTGAAGCCTCCTGAACCGACGGCCTCCTTCAGGCGCGAAAGGATTTCCGGCGCGATACTCATGCGTCATCTCGCGAAGCTGCGGCGCGCCGAAGCCGATCATTGATCGCTTCGCCGAGCCCCTCGTTCGGGATCGGCATGACGGCAATGGCGCTCGCGTTCGCATGATCCAGTTCGCGCAGCATGGAAAACAAGTTGGCCGCGGCTTCCCTCAAATTGCCTGTCCGGCTGAGATTGCGCGTCGTCGCCGCGCCTTTCAGTTCTGCCTCACCAAACGCGAGAAGCGCTTCTCCGGCATGCACGTCACGCGCATTCAGGCGCAGGGGCGTCGTCGGTGCGTAGTGACTGTTCAGCTGCCCGGGCGAGGAAATGCGATCGTGCCTGGGCGCGCCCAGCTCGCCGATCACCCGCTCGATCTCTTCGCGCGCGATGGCTCCGGCGCGCAGCAGCACCGGCCGCTCATTCTCAAATCCGATCACCGTGGATTCAAGGCCATGCGCTGCGGCTCCCCCGTCGAGAATGAGATCAATGCGGTCGCGAAAGTCTTCCGCGACATGCTCGGCTCGAGTCGGGCTTACATGGCCGGAGCGATTGGCGCTTGGCGCGGCCAGCGGCATTCCGGCTGCCGCGAGCAGCTTGCGGGCAGTCCCATTGGCGGGCGCGCGCACCGCGACCGTGTCGAGCCCCGCGCTCACCAACAGCGACAGCTTCGCATCCGGCCTTCGCGGCAGAACCAGGGTCAGCGGACCGGGCCAGAAATGTTCCGTCAGCTTCAGCGCAAGTGCGGAGAAGACCACCAATCGCTCGGCTTCTGCCATTCCTGGCACGTGCACGATCAGGGGATTGAAGCGCGGCCGTCCCTTGGCTTCGAAGATGCTCGCTACCGCGCGGTCGTTCGTTGCGTCGACACCAAGGCCGTACACCGTCTCGGTCGGGAATGCGACCAGTCCGCCGCTGCGCAGAATCTCCGCCGCGCGCGCAATACCTGTCTCGTCGGCAGGGACGGTGTTGGAAAACCCGGTGTTCATCGCACCGATTGTAGCGCGGGCATGGCTCGCGGTCAGGTGCCCGATTTCGTCGCCGTCAGATCGACGTTCACCGTCACGTCCAACGCCACCGGGTCGGGCTTGGCCCATTCGCCAGTGCCGACCTTGAACTCCGTGCGTGTCACCTGCGCTCTGCCGAGCATGTGCGCGGTCGCGCCGGCAAACGTCAGCGTGAAGGGCAGGGTGACCGGCCGCGAAATGCCCTTGATCGTCAAAGTCCCGGCGGCGACGTACTCGTTGCCCGACTTGTGCGTGATCGCGGTGGTGCGGAAGGTTGCGGTCGGGAACTGCGAGGCGGCGAAGCCGGCCCCGCCGTGGATGCCGTCGTCGGTATCGGAATCATCGGAGGTTTCGCTGCCGGTATCGATGGTGGCCACGACATGGGCGTGACCGAGATCGGCGGGATCGAAATCGATATCGGCCTTCCACGATTTGAACACGCCCGTGAAGGGCTGCTTGTTCCAGATGACCGTGAAGCCGAGCTTGCTCTTCGCGCTATCGACGTTCCAGTGCGCCGCCTCGGCAGGCGAAATCGCCGCAACAACAACTAGCAGCGCCAACGCGATCCGCGTCATGTACGTCCCTCGATCCGCGTGCCGAACCAGTTTCGCCGCAGCACTTCGTCCTGGCGGAAGAACTGATGATACAGCGCGCCGGCCACATGCAGCACGAGCAGGAGCGCCGCGCTGTAGGCGAGGTAGATGTGAAAGGCATGGAACATATGGCCATTGGCAATCTTCTGCGCGCGCGGCAGATCGGCGAGGAAGGGAATGTTCGGCCACGGGAACAGCCCGAAATAATGGGTTGGAATCCCCTTGGTGGACGAGGAGACCCATGCCCAGCCCGCCAGCGGGATGGCGATAATGAGAAAATAGAAAAGATAATGCGTGCCGCGCGCCACGATGCGCAGGAACAGGCTCATGCCCGGCGGGAATGGCGGAATGGGGTTCACCAATCGCCACACAAGCCGCAGCACGCTCAGCGTCAGGATGGTGAGCCCCACCGACTTGTGGATCTGGATGAAGGTGAAGTGCCACGGATTGTCATCGTCCATGATGTTGGCAAGGAAAAATCCGCTGCACAGATTGCCGATCAGGAGCAGCGCGATCAGCCAATGCAAGGTCATCGCAACGTTGCCGTAGCGGTCGCGGGTGTTCATGGCGGCGGTCATGCGGCGGCGTTCCCTTTTCAGCCAAATCGGGTGTCGTTATAGGCCACGGCTACGGTCACCCCGCAAGCCGCCACGGCGCCGCTTGACGCACCGCAACATGGCTCTCCATAGTCGGTGCGAGCGGCATTGAAAGTCCATCACTTGGGCGTGAGCGAAGCCCCGGCGCGGCCGGGCAGCAATCTCGATTATCCCTTCCCGACCCGCCCCGAAACCGGCGAGGCGATTCCCATTGCCGATGGCGTGTTGTGGGTGCGCATGCGGCTGCCGATGCAGCTGAACCACATCAATCTGTGGCTGCTGGAAGATAGCGACGGCTGGACCGTCGTCGATACCGGCATCAATACCGGCGAGACGGCCGACGCCTGGAAGCAGCTCTTTTCCGGTCCGATGCAGAACAAGCCGATCCGCCGGGTGATCGTGACGCATCTGCATCCGGATCATGCCGGTCTTGCCGGATGGCTGGTGCGCCGCTTCGACACTGAGATGTGGATGACGCGGACCGATTACTTCATGTGCCGCACGCTCGTCGCCGACACCGGCCAAGAGGCGCCGGTCGAAGGCATCCGCTTCTACCGTGCCGCCGGTTTCGACGAGCAGCAGCTCGACGAGTACAAGACACGCTTCGGCGGCTTCGGGCGCGCTGTCTACGAGCTGCCGAACGCCTATCGCCGCATGCAGGAAGGCGAGCGTATCCGCATCGGCGTGCGCGAGTGGGAGGTTGTTGTCGGCCGCGGCCATGCACCGGAGCATGCCTGCCTATGGTGCCGCGAAGACGGGCTGTTCATCGCCGGCGACCAGATCCTGCCGCGCATCTCGTCCAACGTCAGCCTGTTCCCGACCGAGCCAACCGCCAATCCGCTACAGGACTGGCTCGACTCCTGCGCGCGGCTGCGAGACCTGCTGCCGGGGGACACGCTCATCCTGCCATCGCACAACGAGCCGTTCCGCGGCGTGGGCTTGCGCCTGCAGGAGCTGATCGACATGCACGAAGACGGCATGGCGAAGCTGCTCGCGCTATGCGTCGAGCCGAAACGCGCCGTGGACGTGTTTCCGGCGCTGTTCCGCAGCCGCATCACCAGCGGCAATGTCGGCATGGCGACCGGCGAAAGCCTTGCACATCTAAATTGCCTGATGGCGCGGGGGCAGATCGAGCGCACGCGCGATGCGGACGGCGTCGATTGGTACCGAACAGTCTGAAGCCGGATCAGGCGCGCAGAATGATGTGCCGGATGGTGCGGCCGAGGCAGGTTGCGACCCGCCAACCGGTCTCCTGCAATTGCACTGCCGCGCTGTAGGGCGATTCCGCCGTGACGGCACGGTGCTGGCCCTGCTGCGTTCCCATGCTGGTGCCCGCAACCGCTACAGCGATGGCGAACGCAACGATTGCGATCTTGACGAGGTGATAACGATCCATGGGCTGCTCCGCCGAAACGCCAGAGACTCTCGTACAATAACATTTGGCACGATCAGCTGGCAACCGGCTCGCGTGGAGCATTCCTTCCAGGCTGCACCGGCTCATCCCGGATGATCGGCGCCTGGCGCGGCACCGCCAGCAGGATGCCCGACACATCCAGCGCGTCTTTCACGCATCTTTGAATGGAGGGTAGGGCCTTCCAGTAATCTTCGCTGTGGATGTAGCAGCGCACGAACATCTGCACCGCATATTCCTGCAGCTCCGACACGCCAACCCAAGGCTCCGGCGCCTTTAGGACGTGATTGTTCCCCTCGAGCGCGGCAAGGATCGTCTGCTCCACTTTTTCGAGGTCGTTCACGAAATCGACCCGCACGGTGAAATTGATTCGCCGCAGCGGCTCGCGGGTGAAATTGGTGATCACGCCGCTAAAGATCGCCGAGTTCGGCACGGAAACATAAATCAGGTCACGCGTGATGAGAATCGTGGTGAAGAGGCCGATCTCCTGCACCGTGCCGTTCTGGCCGGCGGCCCCGACAAATTGCCCGACGCGAAACGGACGCAGCACCAGCAGCATTACGCCGGAGGCAACGTTGGCGAGAGTCCCTTGCAAGGCGAGTCCGATCGCCAGCCCGGCGGCGCCGATCACGGCAAGCAGGCTGGTGGTCTGGACGCCGAACTGCTCGAACACCAGCACCAGGGTAAGGACCAGGATGACATAGCGGACGACCGATGCCAGCAGCGGCTTCAAGGTCAGGTCGAGCGGCAGGTGGGCAAGGCCGCGAGTGGTCCATCGCTTCGCCCAGGTTGCCAGGATCCAGCCGATGGCGAGAATGACGGTGGCCGCGATCACCCGAATGCCGCTATCGACCAGCAGCAGCCGCATGTCGGTGATGAAGTTTGCGCTGGGCGGGGGCGCGGCTGCCACGAAAAACCTCAAAAGATTGCGTTGCCTAAACGCACAACCAGGACGGCGGGTGGCACTTCCATGCCGCGCACGCGCGAGGCAAAATCGTAACCGCCATGACAAGATTTATCCCTATCATATTGTTTTGTTTGGCTTCTGGTGCTGTGCAGGCGGCGCCGCTGCCGAGCTGCCTGCCGCCGGTCGAGGTGAAGCAGGCGCAGGTTACCCGGGTTGAGCAGAACGGCGTGCTGGTACTGACCGACGGCCGCGCGGTTAAACTCGAAGGGCTGCTGCTGCCCGGCGGCAAGGCGGACAATGCGCCGGACACATTTCGCACCCAGGCGCTGGATGAACTCGGCGATCGGGCGACCCGCCGTCATGTGCAGCTGCGCGCGCAGGACCAGAAGGAGGACCGCTACGGCCGGTTGCGCGCGCAAGTGATCTTTCCGCTCTCCGATGACGAGCCTTGGCTACAGGCCGCGATGCTGCGGCGGGGGCTGGCACGCGTCTCCATCGCCCCGGACCGCCGCGAATGTGCGAGCGCGCTCTATGCCGCGGAGGCCGAGGCGCGCGACGCGAACCGCGGCCTGTGGGCTTCGCCGGCCTACGCCATCCGCAGCCCGACATCGTTGCACAACGCCGATCTCGGCACCTTTCAGATCGTCGAGGGGCAAGTGGTGAGCGCGGCGGTGCGCGGCAGCCGCGGCTATCTCAATTTCGGCCGCGACTGGAGAACGGATTTCACGGCGATGATCGCGCCAGACGACATGAAAGCGTTTCGCGCCGACGGGATCGATCCCGAAAGCTATGCCGGCAAATGGGTGCGCGTGCGCGGCTACATCGACCGCATGAACGGCTATGAGATCGAGATTGCCGCGCCGGAGGCCATCGAGATCATCAAGTCCGCGTCACAATTCCACTCCAGCGCGGAATGACCGCGTTACCGACACAATGCCCGAACTGCGGCGGTGCACTCATTGCCCGTCATCGCGATCGGCTGTTGTGGGCCGGCGGCTTGTTCGTGCTGATCGCCGTCGCTGCGATCCTGGTTTCGCTGTGGCTGCTGTTGCCGGCGATTCTGTGCGCGCTGATCGGCTGGTATCTGCTCACGTGGGGCACAAGCGGCCGCGGCCTATGGTGCCGCACCTGCAAACGCTTTCCAACCAAACTTCATGTCTGCAGAAACGGTACCAATTTGTGATCCAGCGGATCGCCCGTGACCTGCACCATCGACCGGATGCGGGCGAACTGATCCGCTTTGAAATTTACGCGCGCCAAAACGGCGACGGCGCCGGTCGCGTCCGGTGCGAAAGGGAGCAGAACCTCTTCGCTGATGAAGTCGTCGCCGCCGAGCATGGCGATGCGCCGGTGCGCAACAAGGACCGCGCCCCGCGCCACGGTCGAGAATATCCTGAGCCGCTGGGCGCGATGGCTTTGCGGTGCCGCTTCGATCCAGTCTGCGCCGGTCGGATCCTTTTGCAGCACAAAGCGATACCCCGTCCCGGCCAGCCGCACGGTTACGCGCGCATCGGGGACCACCTCGAATTTGAGGATCCCCGGCAGAAAGGCCTTCAGCTGCGCTGGATTGAATCGGCTGCTGGGCGGCAGCTCATCCCCCTCCCACAGCGACAGCCAGTGTTCGGCGAACTGCCGGTTGGATTCTTCCAGGTCGAGACCGCCGATGATCTCCCGAACGGCGGCATGGCTAAATGAGGACACCGCGTCTCTCCATACCCCACAGATATTCGCCCGCAGGCGATAAACGTTGTTTTACAAGAACCGGATTGCGACCGGCGACCGATTCCACAAACAAAAGGCCCGGAGGTGATCCGGGCCTTTGATTTCTGACTTCCGATTTCCGAAAGCTGCCTCAGGCTGCTTTCTTCAGCAGCGCGCCTTCCAGCCGCTTCACCGCCGACTGCTCGTCGATGCGCTCGACCGCCGCCAGTTCGCGCGCCATCCGCGCCACAGCGGCTTCGTAAAGCTGCCGCTCGGAATACGACTGCTCCGGCTGACCTCCGGCGCGATGCAGGTCCCGGATCACTTCGGCAATCGCAACCAGATCGCCGGAATTGATCTTCGCTTCGTATTCCTGCGCCCGGCGCGACCACATGGTGCGCTTGATGCGGGCACGGCCTTTGAGCGTGTTCAGCGCGCTCGCCACCGTGTCCGGCGAGGAGAGCTTGCGCATGCCCACGGCCTTGGCCTTGGCGGTTGGCACCCGCAAGGTCATCTTGTCCTTGTCGAAGGTGATCACGAACACCTCGAGCTTGTAGCCGGCGACTTCCTGCTCCTCGACCTTGGTGATCCGCCCGACGCCATGGGTGGGATACACCACATGATCGTTGGCCTTGAATTCGTGCTTCCGGTTGGAATTCGCCGGAACCTTCTTCTTCACTAGCGCCGTTGTAGTCATTCCCTTGTCCGTTCTTTGCCGCTGGGCGGGCGCAAGCGTCCGCCGCACTGCAACGCAGTATCCAAACCCCGGTTCTCTTGACTGGGCACCCTCGACGCCCGATGCGTTCCGGCCGGATTCGGGGGCTCTCCGGGGCGACGCATCGGAACTCGCGTGGGCAGGGTGGGAGCGCGAAAATTGCGCTTTTGACCTGCCGGTGCCGACAAATGACACCCTATCAGAAAATTGCGGATTTGTGAAGCCCGATTCGATCAAGCTATTGAAAACAAAGGATTTATTTTCATCCGTAGGAGGAAAATAGTGAACGAAATCAGGGTGTTACATCAGAGGAGGGCAAATCCGCTGTTTTGTTAATTTGCCGCACCAGCTCAGAAAATTCTATGAACCCTCGCCGGGTTTATCGGAAAAGTACGCCTCGAACTTGCCTTCCTTGCCTTCCCATTCCTTCGCATCTGCGGGAGCCGTGCCCTTGCGGGTGATGTTCGGCCACTTCTTGGCATAGTCGGAATTCAGCACCAGCCAGCGCTCCAGGCCCGATTCGGTATCGGGCTTGATGGCTTCGGGCGGGCATTCCGGCTCGCACACACCGCAGTCGATGCAGATATCGGGGTCGATCACCAGCATGTTCTCGCCTTCGTAGAAGCAGTCCACCGGGCACACTTCCACGCAGTCCATGTACTTGCACTTGATGCAGGCGTCGGTGACGACAAATGTCATTCCATGCTCCAGGCCGGCAGTGGGTTCCGGCGCCGAGCGTGACTTAAGCGGCTGCCGGTTTCCTTTCAAGCGTGCTGTCCGGGACGACCTCGTAGAGGCCCTGCGCCTCTGTGGCTGGCCCGCGGCGGATGCCGCAGGCGAGGATTCGAATAACCAGCACCTCGCGCCCGCGGGGCAGGGTGAGGATATCGCCGGGCTTCACTTCGCTGCCGGCCTTCTCGATGCGGCTTCCGTTGCGGCGGATTCGTCCCGATGCGGCGGCGGACTGCGCCAGCGCCCGCGTCTTGTAGAAGCGCGCGTGCCACAGCCATTTGTCGATGCGAAGCGTCTCGCTCATTTTGCGGCGACGAGCCCAGCGAGCTTTGCAAACGGCGAATCGGGATCGATTTTCACCTGTGGCTCGCGCTCGGGCTTATGTTTGTGCGGATGATTGCGGCGCTGTTGTTGCGGCGGCGGCCGATCCGTTTTGTGCCGCCACACTGTCGTCGGTTGTTGGCCGGCGACCTGGATCTTCCGCCAGCCCAGCTTGCCGAGGATGCGCTCCAAACTTGCCGTATCCGTGCCGAGGAACGAGACGAGCTTGAGCGACACGGCGTCGGCATTGCGGCCTTCCCTGGCGGCAAGCTCCAGCTCGTCTTCGAGGCGGTCGAGGATATCGAGCCGCACCGCGCGATTGCCGATGACGCGAAAGCCAGCGGATTCGAGGAATCCGTGCGGCGTCCCTTCGTCGATCTCGAACGAGGTGAGGCTGGCCTGCGGCGCCGGCGGAATGTGATCGAGGCCGCGTTTCACGGCCCACAGCAGCGCCAGCAAAGCGGCGGCGTCGGGCCGGATCAGCTTCGGCAGATAAATAGAGCGGCGCGCAAACCTGATTCCAAAGCCGCGCAGGTCGCGCAGCGCCGCGCGGATATCCGGCGGCAACTCGGCGTCGTCGCGCGACAGCGAGCCCAGCGACTCGCACAGCTGGTGCGCGATGCCGCGCGCCTCCGCCATCAGCGCCACGGCCGAACCAGCTTTCACGTCGGCGGCGCGGCGCAACGCCATCAGCGGCTCAAGCCGCGTCTCGGTCCGTTGCGCCAGCCATCGATCCAGCCGCGTCTGAATCCGCTCGCGAAGTTCCGGCTTCAAGTTCTCATCCGTCAGCACACTGACGAGTGGCGCAAGCGCGCTATGGCCGGCGGTCAGCTGCGCCACGATGGCGCCTTCCCACCACAGCCGGCCATGTTCGCTCAACGTGACGGCGGCATCGTCCGCATTCGCCAGACGATCGGTGCGCGCGGCGAATTCGCCTTCGAGCGCCCGCAAGGCTGCGGCGCGCAAGGTGCGCCCATGAATGCCCTCGGCGCGCGGATCGGGTGTGAAGCGAAATCCTTCCAGCTTGCCGAGAACTTCGCCGCCCAGTTCGACGCCGCCGGATTCATCCAGCCGGAAATCCCTCAGGTCATCGTCACGCAAGGCGCGCATCAATACCGAAGTACGGCGGTCGATAAAGCGCTGCGTCAGCCGCTCGTGCAGCGCGTCCGACAGGCGATCCTCGATCTCGCGCGTCTTCTCCTGCCAGTGTGACGCATCGCGCACCCAGCCGGGGCGATGCGCGGCATAGGTCCAGGTGCGTATCTGCGCCAGGCGGCCGGACAAGGTGGCGACATCGCCTTCCGTTTCGTTCAGCCGCTCGACCTGGCGCGCCAGCCAATCCTCCGGCAGCGCGCCTTCGTCGCTCATCAAATGGCGATAGATCTGCTCGACCAGCTTCACGTGTTCGTCGGGCGACAGCTTGCGGAAATCCGGCAGCTGGCAGGCGTCCCACAAGCGCTTTACCGCCGCGGGCGCGCGCGCCATGTCGGCGATCTCCTCATGGCCGGCAAGGATGCGCAGCGAGGTGTAGTCCATCGCCGGCCGCGCCTTCACCAGGCCGCGCGTCGGTGGCGGTTTATCGAGCGCTGCAAGCAGCGCATCCAGCGAATGGAACGCCAGTGCGGAATTGCGGTACTGCAGCACGCGCACCGGCTCGTAACGGTGACTTTCCACGCGCGCGACGGTTTCCTCTTCCAGCGGCTCCGCTTCCGCGGTGACGCCGAACGTGCCGTCGTTCATGTGGCGGCCGGCGCGGCCGGCGATCTGGCCAATCTCTTCCGGCTTCAGTCCGCGGACGCCGATACCGTCGAACTTCTCCAACGCGGAGAACGCGACATGGTCGACATCCATGTTGATGCCCATGCCGATGGCGTCGGTCGCCACCAGGAAATCGACATCGCCGGATTGATAAAGCGCCACCTGCGCATTGCGCGTGCGAGGCGACAGCGCGCCGAGCACCACGGCGGCGCCGCCCCGCTGCCGCCGCACCAGCTCGGCAAGTCCGTACACATCATCCGCCGAGAACGCGACAATCGCCGAACGCCGCGGCAGGCGGGTGAGCTTCTTCGATCCCGTATAGGCCAGATCGGAGAAGCGCGGCCGCGTGATGAAATGCGCCTCCGGCACGAAGCGCTGGATGGCGCCGCGCATCGTCTCGGCGCCGAGGAAGATGGTTTCGTCTTCGCCGCGCGCGTTGAGCAGGCGATCGGTGAAGACGTGGCCGCGCTCGGGATCGGCGCACAATTGAATCTCGTCCACCGCGACGAACGCCATGCGCAAATCGAGCGGCATGGCTTCGACGGTGCAGACGAAATACTTCGCCTCCGCCGGCACGATCTTCTCTTCGCCGGTGACCAAGGCGCATGCCGCAGCGCCCTTCACGCGGCAGATGCGGTCGTAAACCTCGCGCGCCAGCAGCCTGAGCGGCAGGCCGATCATGCCCGAGCGATGCGCCACCATCCGCTCGATGGCGAAATGGGTCTTGCCGGTGTTGGTGGGGCCGAGAACAGCGGAGATTCGGGCGCGAACCCGGTCCCGCGAACCCGCGCTTAAACCTGACGCGCGCTGAGCTTTCATGATGACTGGAAGATTGGGTTTTTCGCCCGCGTTCGCAAGCGCTTACGATGGGATTTCAGTACCGGCGGAGGGTTGTCTGTGGACGTTCCGTTAACAGCCGTGAACAGCCCCTGCACGAATCGGGGGCGAATCACTAACCGAATCAATATCTGCCTCTGTTCTCATACAATATAGAGAAAGTCAATGCAATTCATGCGCAAAATATGGGGCTGCTATCCATCCTTTGCCAAACTCCGCTGACCAGCGACAAGCGCCCCGCGCGTTCCATCGCGCTGCCGGTGCAGAAAACCGGCTCCTTATTGCGACGCGCCGTTCGCTTTCAGCGGTGTGCGCTGGCCATTGATCGAGATCACCACTTCGGCGCCGGTGCGCTGGCCGTTGCGGGCCCATTCCTTGAGCGCACTACGATAGGGCTCGCGCTGCCAGGCATCGGGGCGCTGCGGGTCCATGTGCGCGACGATGCGGCGGCCGCCCAGTTCCGTCGTCAGCACGATCTTGGAGCGGCTCGGCTTCCACTCTTCGCCCAACGCCGGTTCGCACAGCCAGCCGCACACGAAGGTGCCGCACTCCGCCGGCTTCGATGCATAGATGCCGCAGCCTTCTCCCGCGACGCAGTGCGGGCACCACACGCCTTGCGGCTTGTTCAATTCCTTGATGCCGATGACCTTGCAGCACAACGTGCAGCCGCCGCAGTCCTTCACGGCAACCTTCGTTTGCCGGTTGCCGGCGGCACTCATGCGACCGGCTCCCGCTTCTCGACGAACGCTTCCCAGCCGCGCGCCGTCCGCTGGGTGACGATGAAGTCTTCCGGTCCGACGCGGCCAAGATCGATCTCTCGGTCGGGCAGGAGCGCTATCCGCCGCTCGCCGATGCCGATGATGACCTGGCGGCCGAGCGGGGCGGCTTCCCTTGCCCAGGCGCGGAACTGCGAATGGTAGGGCTCACGCCGCCAGGCATCCGGGCGATGCGGATCCATGTACGCAATAAGACGCTTCTTTCCTGCATCGCGCACGATACAGAATTTCGCCTCGCTCGGCTTCCAGCGTTCATCCAATTCCTCATCCAGCAGGTAGAGGCAATTGAATGTGCGGCATTCCGTTGGCCGCGCTTCGTAGATGCGGCAGGAGCGCCCCACCACCGCGTGCGGGCACCACACGCCGGCCGGTTTGTCGAGTTCGGCGATGCCCATCACCCGGCAGCACATGGTGCAGCCGTCGCAGTGGCGGATGGCGGAAGGCACGTCGCTCATGTCCGGCAGGTGAATTGCAGCCCGGCCTTCTATAGCATCGCGCGCGCCCGGCTTCCCATAGGACGACACGATGATCCCGAATACTTATCCGATGCTGGAATTCGACCTCGGCGATACGGTCGACATGCTGCGCGACACGGTGCGCAGCTTCGCGTCCGACAACATCGCGCCGATCGCCGACGAGATCGACAGATCGAACACATTCCCCCGCCACCTGTGGCCGGAGATGGGGCAGTTGGGATTGCTTGGCATCACGGTGGAAGAGGAATGGGGCGGATCGGGGCTCGGCTACCTCGCCCATTGCGTGGCGATGGAGGAGATCAGCCGCGGGTCGGCTTCGGTTGGCCTGTCGTATGGCGCGCATTCCAATCTTTGCGTCAACCAGATCCGCCGCAACGGTAACGACGAGCAGAAGCTGCGCTATCTGCCCAAGCTGATCTCCGGCGAGCATGTCGGCGCGCTGGCGATGAGCGAGCCTGGCGCCGGCTCCGATGTCGTGTCGATGCGCATGCGGGCGAAGCGGCAGGGCGACCGCTACGTGCTGAACGGCACCAAGATGTGGATCACCAATGGGCCGGTTGCCGATACGCTTGTGGTGTACGGCAAGACCGACCCGGTTGCCGGACAGCGCGGCATCACCGCCTTCATCATCGAGAAGGGCATGAAGGGATTCCGCACCGCGCAGAAGCTCGACAAGCTCGGCATGCGCGGCTCCGACACCTGCGAGCTCATCTTCGAAGACTGCGAAGTGCCGGAGGAGAACGTACTGGGCGGCGAGGGCAATGGCGCGCGCGTGCTGATGAGCGGGCTCGACTACGAACGCGCCGTCCTGGCGGCCGGCTCCCTCGGCATCATGCAGGCCTGCATGGATGTGGTGATGCCTTACCTGCACGACCGCAAGCAGTTCGGCCAGCCGATCGGCTCGTTCCAGCTGATGCAGGGCAAGATCGCCGACATGTACGTAACGTTGTCGGCGGCGCGCGCTTATGTGTACGCGGTGGCGCAGGCCTGCGATCGCGGGCACACGACACGGAAGGATGCGGCAGGCGCGATCCTCTATGCGGCCGAGCGCGCCACCTGGATGGCGCTGCAGGCGATCCAGTGCCTGGGCGGCAACGGCTATATCAACGATTTCCCCACCGGGCGATTGCTGCGCGATGCCAAGCTGTACGAGATCGGCGCCGGCACATCCGAAATCCGCCGCTGGCTCATCGGCCGCGAACTGTTCGAAGAGACGGTGTGAATCTGGCATCGCCTCTGCCTCCCGCTCCAACTCGCATTCGGCCATGGACGCGCGGAGCAACGCCATGGGTAGCGCATGCGGGCAAGAAGAGGCGGATCTCCCGCTGAAAGGCGCGCGTCTGGGCCGTCCGGCAGCCATGTTTCATGGCATTGTGGTTGCCGGGCTGGCCGCCGCGCCGCTTCGGTTCGACCGGCGCCGGGGAATTGATCTCTTGGTTTGCCGAAAAATTCTCGCCCGATTGTTCTTTGCGTCGCGCTGTCGGCCGAGAGGCGGGCAGGGCGCGCGAGGTCGCTGCCCGGCGGGCCGCGCACGCGCGGCGACGGAAACCGCCCCGTAACGGCCGTGCTTCAGCGCATTGCGATTGCCCCGCCGGCGCGCCCCCCGCCGCCGCTTCACCTCGGCCGTTTCGATTGCTTGCGAACCGATCACAACACACCTTCTTCCTTGACTTCTGAAATCTAATAGATACTCTGCAGACAGTCAAGTAAGTAGTTAGATGGTTTATCAGTTATGCGGCAATCGGACGACGCTAGGATTCGGCACCAAATGCAGCGGGTTACGGCCGCATTTTCAACCAAGGCCGACAAGATCCGTGTGCTCGCGCGCGAGGGTTACACCCGTCAGCAGATCGCCGATTTTCTAGGCATCCGCTATCAGCACGTCCGCAATGTGCTGGTCGATGACGAGCGGAAAGCGCGGGCGGCCCTCGGGCCGGTCCCCCCGGACTGGCCCGCCGATCTCGAAACCAAATCGTCCGACGCAGGGCGCCAGCCCGGTATGCAGGACGCGGCGGCAGCGGTACCGAAACAGTTCAAGCGAACCGTGAAGGTGAGGCTGGAGCCGACCGGCCAACTTACACTTCCGCCGGACATGCTCGAGTCGCTTGGCTGGGAGGAAGGGGAGATCATCTGGGCTCACGTTGAAGACGATGGCGAGTTGCTCCTGCAGGATGTGGACGCGCTGACCCGCCTGGTTCAGGCGCGAGTCCGGAGTTCCGTGCCGGAAGGGGCCAGCCTTGTCGACGAACTGCGCGAAGAGCGCCGGCTGCAGCGCGAGCGCGAGGACCGCCTGTGCGGCGAGTGACGCTGGACGCATCCGCCTTGCTCGCATATCTGCAGCAAGAACCCGGCGCCGATGTCGTGCGGCCATACATTGCCGATGCGGCGATCTGCACCGTCAACCTGTCCGAGGCTGTCAGTGTGCTGGTGCGCAAGGGGCATCCGTTCGCGGCCGTCAAGGCCGATATCGAGATACTCGATCTGACCATCCTCGGTTTCGATGAGGAACTCGCGTTGGAAACCGGCGCGCTCATCGTCAAAACCAAAGAACACGGTTTGTCCTTTGGCGATCGGGCGTGCCTGGCAGTGGCGGCGCGCGAAGGCATCCCTACGCTGACGGCGGAACGTTCCTGGGCCGATCTCAAGCTCGGTATTGATATTCAGTTGATCCGGTAGAGTCCCGCAATCCGCATTCGCCCTTGTGCTGCAATGCAACAAGGGGGTAGGAGGACGCCGCAAGATGGAGGATCAGGCCATGGCCAGCGACGTCGTCATTCTCTCCGGTGCGCGCACCCCGATGGGCGGATTTCAAGGCGAGTTGTCGCCCAAGCAAGCGCCGGAACTGGGCGCCATCGCCATCGCCGCGGCGGTCGAGCGGGCGGGCATCGGCGCTGGCGATGTGAGCGAGACGTTGATGGGCTGCGTGCTGCCGGCCGGCCTCGGCCAGGCGCCGGCGCGGCAGGCCTCGATCTACGCCGGAATCCCCAACACGGCACCCGCCACGACCGTCAACAAGGTGTGCGGCTCGGGCATGAAGGCGGTGATGATCGGCGCCGACCAGGTGGCGCTCGGCCGCGCCGACATCGTCGTGGCAGGCGGCATGGAGAGCATGAGCAACGCGCCGTACCTGCTCACCAAGGCTCGCAGCGGCTATCGCATCGGCCATCAGACGACCTACGACCACATGATGCTGGACGGGCTCGAGGATGCGTACGAGCACAAAGCGATGGGCCTGTATGCCGAGGATGCCGCGCGGCATTATCAGTTCACGCGCGAGATGCAGGACGCCTTCGCCACCGAGTCGCTGAACCGCGCCAAGCGCGCCAGCAGTGACGGATCGTTCAAGGAGGAGATCGTGGCGGTGAAGATCGCCGGCAAGAAGGGAGAGACGGTCGTTTCGGTCGACGAGCAGCCGGCCAAGTCCGATCCGGCGAAGATCCCCACCCTGCGCCCAGCCTTCACCAAGGACGGCACCGTGACGGCGGCGAATTCGTCCTCCATTTCCGATGGCGCCGCGGCGCTGGTGCTGACAAGCCCGGCACTGGCCGACAAGCGCGGCCTTAACCCAATCGCGCGGCTGGTGGCGCAGGCGAGCAATGCGCATGAGCCGAAGTGGTTTACGACCGCGCCGGTCGGCGCCATCGAAAAGGTGCTGAAGCAGGCGGGCTGGACGAAGGACGATGTCGATCTGTTCGAGATCAACGAAGCCTTCGCCAATGTGGCGATGATCGCCATGCGCGACCTGAACCTCGATCATGCCAAGGTGAATGTGAATGGCGGCGCCTGCGCGCTCGGCCATCCGATCGGCGCGTCCGGCGCGCGCATTATGGTGACGTTGCTCAATGCGCTGAAGAACCGCGGCGGCAAGCGCGGCGTCGCCTCGCTCTGCATCGGCGGCGGCGAAGCCACGGCCATTGCGGTGGAGCTGGTGTGACATGAATCCCCTGCAGCAACTGCTCAAGTTTCTCGCCCATCTCGATTCGCTCGGCGCCGGCTTCATGCTGAGCTCGGATGCTGAAGCCCTCGTAGTGCTGGTGCGCACCGAGGAGGGCATTCACGAAGTCTCGTTCTTCGGCGACGGCGGAATCGAGATCAACAACTTCGCCGTCTCGGAGGAAAGCGAGACCCTCACCTTCGACGAACTCCTGCAAAGCTTCACTGCCGAAAACGGCCCCGCGCATTGACCGAGGACCGCTTCGCCTGAGATTGTTAAGATTCGAGCGGCATTCTTCCATCCGGTGATCGGCTCCGCGGGGGTATCGTGGCCAGTACAGGGTGGCGCGTTGGCGCCTTGACCGCGATCCTGTCGGGATTGGCGATCGTTCCTGCTCACGCAGACAAATGCCGCGGATACACAAAGTGCCCGATCGTCGATTACGCCAGGACGATGCACACGGACCTCGATGCGCTCAAACTCGCCGAGGTTGTCGACAAGGAAGAGCAGAAGGCGCTCCGGGAATCGAAAAAAACGCTCAGCGAGCCGGCGCTGCAGGAAATTGCGCTCGGTAAACTCGCCTTCTTCGACAAGAGCCTCTCCGTCAAGCAGAATGAAGCTTGCGCCACGTGCCACATGCCTTCGGCGGGTTTTTCCGGCGGTGTCAGCCTGATCAACCAGAGCGTCGGTTCCTTTCCCGGTTCGGTTCCGATCCGAACCGGTAACCGCGTCCCGATCAGCGCCGCCTACGCCGCCTTTGCGCCGGTTCTGTCTTATCGCGCCAAGACTGGCGACTTTGTCGGCGGCAATTTCTGGGACTTGCGCGCAACCGGGGAAATCACGGGCAGCGCCGCTGCCGACCAGGCGATGCAACCGTTCGTCAATCCCGTCGAAATGGCGCTGCCGGATACGGCTTGTGCCGTCTATCGCGTGGCGCTGACGCCGTACGCGAGCTTGTTCACGGCACTGTGGGGGAGCAATTGGCTGTCTATCGAATGGCCTCATAACGCCGGGAAAATTTGCGGCCGGGCCGGAGAAGGACGAAGCCTCACGCGGCTCAAGCTTTCCGACGGCGATCGCACGAAGGTCGAGACGGCCTACCGGAATCTGGTGTTGGCCATCGCGGATTTCGAGGCGTCGCCGGACGTTTCCCCCTTTACGTCGAAATTCGATGCCGTGCTGGCCGGAAAGGCGCAGTTTACCAAGCGCGAATCCGCCGGCCTTTCGCTCTTCAACACAAAGGCCAAGTGCAACCTGTGTCACGATTCGTCGGGGTCAAAACCGCTCTTCACCAATTTCACTGCGGTGAATCTCGGGTTGCCGGCGAACAGGAACAATCCGTTCTTCTTCGAGAACGCCGACAATGGCAAAGGCTTGGTCGTGAACCCGCTCGGCAGGGACTATGTCGACAACGGGCTCGGCGCGACTCTCGCGCAATCGTCCAATCCGGGTTGGCAGGCGTTGGCGCCGCAATTCGCAGGCGCGTTCCAGGTTGCGACGTTGCGCAATGTCGCGCGCCTGCCGCGCAAGGGGTTTGTGCGTGCGTACATGCACAACGGCACCTTCACCGACCTCAAGGAGATCGTGCACTTCTACAACACGCGCGATGTGCTGCCGCGGTGCAAGCACGGTCAGGGCGTGGTGGGCGTTACCTGCTGGCCGGCGCCCGCGCAGCCGGACAATGTCGATCACAAGAGGACCGGAAATCTGCACCTGACGGACGACGAGGAAGTAGATATCGTGGCGTTCCTGAAGACGCTATCCGACGGCTACCGTCAGCCCGCGAAATAGCCCGGTTGGCTGATATCCTCGATCAGGCCGATCTCCTTCGGAGTCCAGCCCAGCTCGGCTTGCGTCTTTGCGCCGAGGCCGGCATGTCGAGGCCCGCGAACATTGCCAGCGGGCCGTAATAGTCGCCGGCTTCTTCCAGCTTGATCGACACCGCGGGCACCTTCAGCGCACGGGCTATCACATCGATGATCTCCCGCATGGGCACGCCCTCTTCACCGACGGCATGATAGATCCCGTCCGCTGTGCCTTTTTCCAGCGCCAGCCGGTAGAGGCGGGCCACGTCCAAACGATGTGCCGCCGACCACCGATTGCTGCCGTCACCGACATAGGCGGCGGCACCCTTCTGGCGCGCGCCTTCGACAAGATAGCTGAGCAAACCGGCTTTGCCTTTTTCGCCATGCACCTGCGGCAGCCGGATTGCCATCGCCCGCACGCCGCGCGAGGCAAACGCCAAGCCGGCCTGTTCCGACACGCGCGGAAGGCTCGCGCCGTCGCGCCGCATATCTTCGGTGACCACTTCGCCCGGCGCGATGAGGGCTGTTCCCGATGTGACGAGGAACGGCTTGTTCGTGCCTTCCAGTGCGCCTCCCATGGTTTCAATGGCGCGCTTGTCGATCTGGCCGTTCTCAGCGAATTTCGAGAAATCGTGAATGAAGGCGAGATGGATCACGCCATCGACATTCGCCGCGCCGTCCCTCAGGCTATCGAGGTCTTGCAAGGTGCCCCAATGCACTTCGGCGCCTATCGCTTTGAGGGCATCGGCGTTCGCGTCGGAACGCGCGAGGCCGATCACCTGAAGGCCGTGCGCGATCAATTCTTTGGTGGTGGCTGTGCCGATGAATCCGGCCGCGCCGGTTACGAAGACTCGCATGAGACTCTCCTTGGTTGTTTGAACAGGATGGTCAGAATGCCAGTGCGGCTCCGCCTTCGACGCAAATGGTTTGCCCGGTGAGAAAACCGTTGCGCATGCAGGTGAGATAGGCCTCCGCCGCTTCGGCGGTGGTGCCGGGACGCTGCAGCAATTGTCTTTGCGTCATCGCCATCAGCACGTCGCGATAGCCGTCGGGAAAGCTGTCCCACATTTCGGTTTTGATCAGGCCTGGGCAGACGCAGTTCACGCGCACCGGCGCCAGATCGACGGCAAGGCCGAGTGACAATCCTTCCACCGCGCAGGCGCCGGCCGTGACGATCGGCATCCCCCGCATCGGTCTGCGCGCGAGCATGCCGTTTGTGAGGGTGTAGGAACCGCCCGGCGGCAGCTTGGTGGCGCCATGCTTGGCCACGGCGACCGCGCCCCAGAACCGTGTGGTCAGCCTTTGCGCCGCCGCTGCCAGATCGAGATCGGCGAGGGCGCCAGGCATCAGGCCGCCCCATTCGCCGGCGGTGAAGGCGATGTGATCGAAGCCGCAGTGGACCTTGAAGAATTGCGCGACGCTTTTTTCGTCGCTGACGTCGATGCTCGCCGCGGTTCCGCCGAAGCTTTTCGACGCTTCGGCGATCTTCTTCGCATCGCGCGAGGCGATGGTGACCTTTGCACCTTCGCTTGCCGCCGCCTTGGCGATGCCAAGCCCGATGCCGGAGCCGCCACCGATCACCAGCACGTGTTTGTCTCTCAGGCTCATGGCGCGCTCCTAGTGTTTCGCTTGGGCGGCGATGCCGTTCAGCTCCGCGAGGGCATCCGGCGGCAGCGTCAGGTCCGCGGCGGCAAGGTTCTCGCGCAGGTGCGTGGGCGACGAGGTTCCAGGGATGAGCAGGATGTTGGGCGAACGCTGCAGCAGCCACGCCAGCGCGACCTGCATCGGCGTCACGTCAAGCCGCTTTGCGACATCCGACAAGGTGGAGGATTGCAGCGGCGTGAACCCGCCAAGCGGAAAGAACGGCACATAGGCGATGCCCGCGGTGGCGAGCTCGTCGATCAGCGCGTCGTCATCGCGGTGCGCGACGTTGAAGTTGTTCTGAACGCAAACGACCGGCGCGATGCGGCCCGCTTCCGCGACCTGCGCGCTCGTGACATTGCTGAGGCCGATATGGCGGATGAGGCCCTTGCGCTGCAGTTCGGCCATCGTGGCGAACGTCGCTTCGATCGAACCCTCGGCCGGTTCGTGCAGCGCACCGGGAATGCGCAGATTGACAATATCGAGCGCCTCGAGTCCGAGATGGCGCAGATTGTCGTGCACCGCGTTCTCCAATTCCGCGGGCGAGAACGCCGGAAGCCACGACGCGTCAGCGCCGCGTTTCGCGCCGAGTTTGCTGACGATGACGAGATCCTTCGGATAGGGATGCAGCGCCTCGCGGATCAGCTGGTTGACGATGTGCGGGCCGTAGAAGTCGCTGGTGTCGATGTGGTTGACGCCGGCGGCCACCGCGTCGCGCAACACGCGAATGGCGGCGTCGCGGTCTTTCGGTGGGCCGAACACGCCGGGGCCGGCCAGCTGCATCGCGCCATAGCCCATGCGGCGGACGGTGAGGGTGGTGCCTGGGAAGGTGAAGGCGCCGCGCAATTTCGGCTGGGTCTGAGACATCGTTGCTCTCTTTCGCGAGAATCCGGGCATACTGCCCGGGTTGTGCTGTAAGATCACTCTAACACGAATACTCTCACGAGAGCAATATATGTCCTCCATCCGTCTTTTCATCCTCTCGTCGTTCGACGAATTCGGCCCGATGCACGGCCATCTGCTGCGCGCCATCGCCGAGAAGATGAAGGTTCCGCTTTGGACCGACATTTCCGTCGGCGCGGTTTACGGCGCGATGAAGCGGCTGGCGTCCGAGGGGCTGCTGCGCGAAGCGGGCCGCGAGCAGGCGGGCAACCGGCCGACACGGCAGGTCTACGAGATCACCGAGGAAGGCCGCCGCGTGCTGGCGCAGCTGCGGCGCGCCGGCCTGAGCGAGATCTGGTTCAAGCCAGATCCCTTCGACCTCGCGCTCACGCGGATGGACGCCAGGCTGCAGAAGCAGCTGCCGCAGATTCTGGCCAAGCGGCTGGAAACCGTGAAGGCGGTTTTGGCCGAGCGCCACCGCATCGGCGCTGAAGCGAAAGCGCATGCCGGCCCGGCCAAGCAATGGGTGCTCAAGCACACCGAGTACCGGCTGGAGGCGGAGGTGCGCTATCTCACCGATCTGTTGAAGGCGGCGCACGCCATCGCCTCCGAAAAGCGGAAGGGGTAAGCCAGCGATCTACCTCCCCCTTTGTGGGGAGGTCGACGCGATGAGCGGGAGCGAAATCGCGTCGGGTGGGGGGCGATTTCTGAGCCTATGCGGTGTCAGTACCGCCCCCCACCCGAAATGCCTCCGCTGCGCTACGGGCATTTCGACCTCCCCACAGAGGGGGAGGTAACGCGCGATCAGCACATGCGTGGGGGCGAGGGCTTCTGTATGTTGGCGGCGGAGGGAATCGGTGCCAACGCATGCAGGCCTAGAGATGAGAGTCATATTCGCGAATTTTGCCATGGCGGGTTGCTTGCTTCTTTGTAGTGCAGCTACCGCCGACGAAAGCGGGCCAGATTGCAGCTATCCTGCCGCTGAGCACAAAGCTGGAATAGAGGGCACGGTGGTCTTGGAAATTACTGTCGGGGCAGATGGTTCGGTGCGCGACGCGCAGGTCATTCAGTCAAGTGGGAACGGCGAACTGGATCGAGTTGCGGCGGTGTGCGCGAAAGCGAAGTGGCGCTACAAGCCTGCTATGAAGGACGGAGTGCCCGTCGAGGCACACATACAGGCCAGAGTCGTCTGGAAACTTCATTAGGTGAGCTGGAAATAAGTGCCTGCTATCAAATCCTCCGTCTCGCCCAACGCGCCAACCTTCAAAGCCAATGCCGAGGCGATGGGGAAGCTTGTTGCCGAGCTGAAGGAGAAGATGGCGCGCGCGGCGCTCGGCGGGGACGAGAAAAGCCGCAAGCGCCATACGGATCGCGGCAAGCTGCTGCCGCGCGAGCGGGTGGAACGGCTGATCGATCCCGGCTCGCCGTTCCTCGAGCTCTCGCCGCTCGCCGCCAACGCCATGTACGAGGGCGACATCCATGCCGCCGGCATCATCACCGGCATCGGCCGCGTCGAAGGCCGCGAATGCGTCATCGTCTGCAACGATGCCACCATCAAGGGTGGCACCTATTATCCCATCACCGTGAAGAAGCATTTGCGGGCGCAGGAGATCGCGCGCGAGAACCGGCTGCCGTGCATCTATCTGGTGGATAGCGGCGGCGCCAATCTGCCGAACCAGGCGGAGATCTTCCCCGATCGCGAACATTTCGGCCGCATCTTTTTCAACCAGGCGAACATGAGCGCGCTCGGCATCCCTCAGATCGCCAGCGTAATGGGCTCGTGCACCGCGGGCGGCGCTTACGTTCCGGCGATGAGCGACGAAACCATCATCGTAAAAGGGCAGGGCACCATCTTCCTCGCCGGGCCGCCGCTGGTGAAGGCCGCCACCGGCGAAGTGGT
The DNA here is from genome assembly GCA_036500585.1 of Rhizomicrobium sp. Taxonomy (GTDB): domain Bacteria; phylum Pseudomonadota; class Alphaproteobacteria; order Micropepsales; family Micropepsaceae; genus Rhizomicrobium. Next base: position 5,344 of record DASYBT010000026.1, on the reverse strand, counting down.
GACGGCGGAGGAACTGGGCGGCGCCGATGTGCACGCGAAGGTCAGCGGCGTTGCCGACCACTACGCCAACGACGACACCCACGCGCTCGCCATCGCGCGCCGCATCGTCAGCCATCTCAACACCGAAAAGCAGCCAAACATCCCGCTGCGCGAACCGCGCTCGCCCGCCTATGACACCACGGAGCTCAACGGCATCGTGCCGCAATCCCTGATGACGCAGTACGACGTGCGCGAAGTGATCGCCCGCCTGGTGGACGGCTCGGAGCTCGACGAATTCAAGAAGACTTACGGCACCACGCTTGTGACCGGCTTTGCGCTGATCTGCGGCATGCCGGTGGGGATCATCGCCAACAACGGCATCCTGTTCAGTGAGAGCGCGATGAAGGCGGCGCATTTCATCGAGCTGTGCTGCCAGCGGCGCATTCCGCTGCTGTTCCTGCAGAACATCGCGGGCTTCATGGTGGGCCGGAAATACGAAAGCGGCGGCATCGCCAAGGACGGCGCCAAGATGGTGACGGCCGTGGCGTGTGCGCAGGTGCCGAAGATCACCCTGATCATCGGCGGGAGTTACGGCGCGGGGAATTATGGCATGTGCGGCCGCGCCTATTCGCCCCGCTTCCTCTTCACCTGGCCAAATTCGCGCATCAGCGTGATGGGCGGCGAGCAGGCGGCATCCGTGCTCGCCACCGTGCATCGCGATGCCGACAAATGGACGCCGGAGCAGGCGGAGGCCTTCAAGGCGCCGATCCGCCAGAAATACGAAGACGAGGGCAATCCGTATTACGCCACCGCGCGGCTGTGGGACGACGGTATCATCGCGCCGGCCGATACACGGCGGGTGCTGGCGCTTGCGCTGTCCGCCTGCCTCAACGCCCCCATCGGCGACACCAAATTCGGCGTGTTCAGGATGTAGCTCCGCTTGTCATCCCCGGCGAGCGCGAACGCAGTTCGCGGGAGGGAAGGGGAACCAGGTTCCGAAGTTGTCGCGGCGAAGCAAAGAGGACGAGATCCTGTGGCGACGTCGTGCAGACCTCCCCACCTGGGTCCCCTTCCCCTCGCGAAGCTACCGCTTCGCTCGGCCGGGGATGACAATGGGGCAACATCGCGCCTCTATTGGCAGCTCGGGGCTACTTTCAGCAGCTCCACGGTGAACAGCAGCGGCGTGTTCGGCGGGATCTTGCCGCCGCCGGCGCCGCGCTCGCCATAGGCAAGGTTCGCCGGAATCGTCAGCTGCCACGTCTCGCCGACATGCATCAGCTGCAGCGCCTCGGTCCAGCCGGGGATCACGCCGTTCACCGGAAACGAGATCGGCTGGCCGGGCGGCGACTGGTCGAACACGCGGCCATCGATGAACGTGCCCTTGTAATTGACCGTCACGCAATCGGTCGCGCCGGGCTTCGTCGGATTCTTGCCCTTGCTGCTGAGGGGCTTGTACTGCAGGCCGTCCGCCGTCACGCGCACGCCGGGCTTCTTGGCATTGGCGGCCAGATAGACGCTGTTGGCATCGGCCAGCGCCGAGCCGGTCATCAGGGCCGCGGCAAGCACGGCAAGGGCAATCATCCGCATGAGGTCTGCTCCGAATTTGGCGGCGCGTTTGTGGCACAACCGCCGCGCGGAGGCGAGTGGCCGCCCCGCCACAACACTCAAAAGAACAACACAAACGCTAATGGAGCCGGGACGCTGTCACATTCGTTTTGTCGGCAAGGAGACCCTCTCATGCATTCCGAACTGGCCGAAAAGATCTGCCACATTCCTGAAACCTTCAACGAGACCGAGTGCTCCACGGCGCAGCTTGTCGAAAGATCGGGCATTCTCGAGCAGCCGGACGCGCTCACCGAATCCGAAATTGCCGAAATCCTGCGCCAGGAGCCGAAGCTCGCCGATATGTGGCTGGAGCGGGGCGGCGACCAGCGTTTCGTCGGCGGCTGGGTGATGGATTGCAGGGGCCGCTCCTGGCATCTGAAGAGCTTCGCGCTCGGCAAGGACGTCACCTTCGCCGATCGTTATCAGGCGTGCGCGGTGTTCGTGGTGCACTACATCGGATTGATCCGGGAGGTGCTGCTGAAATATCGTCGGCACACCGTCGCGGGGGCTGGCGCCCGCACCTAGGCGGCGCGGCCGTTCGAGTTCACATTGTAGAACGTGTGCAGGAACGTGGCGATGGCGCGGGCGCGCTCGCGCGGCACGGAATTGACGATGGCGTCGCGCGTGATGCGAAACACATCGGCGCTGGCAGGCGTGGCGGTGAGTTTGTCGAAGCCCTTGCTCCAGCCGGCGAACAGGCGCTCGTTCACCCGCTCGTCGATCAGCGCGACAGGTGGTTCGCACAGCCGCACTCACATACATCAATCGCCGCATCGAACGCTCCGTCATCATCGCGCAGACCTTGCGGTGGCGCCGCTTAAACGCGGGTGAAAGTGCGGCCGCGCAGGAATAAGTATAGCTGCGTATCAACGGAGGCGTGGCAATGACCGATGACCTGACGCCGGACGTGATGAACGAATGGAACAAGGGCGGGCTGCCGCATCTGCTCGGCATCCTGGTGACGGAATGCGCGCCCGGCCGTGTGGTTGGCCGCCTGCCGGTGAAGCCCGAACTGGTGGCGGGGAATGGCGCGCTATGGGCGCCGGCAATCGTTGCGCTCGCCGATACCTTGTGCGCCTACGGCGTCTCCACCAAATGGCCAGCCGGCGCCAGCGGCTTCACCACCGTCGAGCTCAAGTGCAACTTCATGGGCGCGGTGAATGCCGGCGCGATTGTGGGCGAAGCCCTGCTGCTGCACGGCGGACGCCAGACTCAGGTGTGGGACGCGAAGATCATCCGCGAGGATTCCGGCAAGCTGCTCGCCGCGTTCCGCTGCACCCAGATGATTTTGTATCCGAGGGAGAAATGACGAGTGCTAGAATCGAGCGCTACTTTTTTCGCTGCGGACTAAGCACTTCAAACGGCCAGCCAAACCAAGAGGTGAGGTATAGGCCGCCTTGGCGATGATTGTCAGTTGTCGTTGCTCTTAATCGGAAGCGCGTTCCGATTGGGTAATCCCTGACGAGTTTGCGGCTGGATTGAACAAACCAACCGTCGTAACCTTGGCCGGGAAGAGGCCGCACGTGAACCGCCCCGTGTCTGCCGCTGGTATCGGCAGGCAGAAATGTTTCCACATCCAGCATAAAGTAGTGGCCGCCGTGTTTGGGGATGCGTTTTCTCCTGGGCATGGCCGAATCCTACGACACTCGCGGTAAATTTTCGCCTTCGATTGCCTGACTCCCCACGTCCTTCACCAGCTATTCTGGGAATCGTGCCAGACGTAGGAGTTGGTATGACTGTATTGGCCGAGGGCGTCACCGCGCTCACCTCATTGCGCTCCCTTTACGAGATCGCGCGCGAGGTGCGCAATTCCAATGATCCAGAAAAGCTGAGAGCCGCTGCCGGTCAAATGTTCGATCTGGCGTTTGCTGCGCGGGAGCAATTCGCCGCGCTTCAAGAGGGACGCAATGCGGCCACAACCGAATTAAACGCGCTCAAAACAGAAATCGAACGCGCGAAGGGATTTGATGAGCAGGCGCGCGACTATGTCCGCGAGCGCACAATTACCGGGGCGACGGTGTATCGCGAAAAGGATTCCTCCGGTCCACAGGGAGACTCGCCCTACTATTGCCCAAGGTGCTTCTCCGACAAGCGCTTGGCGATAATGAACCCGGCGAAAGGGGCAAACACAAGCTTGGACGCGTTCACTCACACTTGTTCCAACTGCAGTTCTGCCACTGAACTTCCGAGGCTCGGCCCCGGTCTCCCGAGTCAAATTGCCCATGTGTCACGCCGCGCAGATTGGAGTTCGTTCTAGTGTCAACGGCCCCGTCGCATCAGCGGTAGTAGCGGCAAGGATAGGCGCGGGACAGCGCCTCGGCCGCCACTTCGCGCGCACTCGCGTTTAAGCGATCGGTGCGCTCACGTATGAAGTCTTGCACCGCGATCACCAGGTCACGATCTGTCGTGCCACGGACGAGACAGATGCGGTGTGTACGCGCCAGTCCGTTGCCTACATTGGTGATGAAGTTATGACACGGGCCGCGATTGATGAAGCCTGCGGTCAGCGGGTTACCACAAGTACTACGCAGGTCCCAGCCGTTGGTGAAGACCGTGACCGTAATCGCGTGCGCCGGCGCGAACGCGGCGAAGGCGCACAGGCTGGCGGTGATTAGAGTTTTGCGCATGATGGTCCCCAAGTATCCCCGTAGGAGCGAGAATACCTGCAAAGCTCATTATCGGTCCATCCCGTTTGACGAAGCCGCAGGGCCGCCGCCGAATCTGATGGCATTTCCCATAATATACCGAGTGCTGTCACTTCATGTGGATTTGTTCGCCGCTCGTTTTATGTGGCTTTTTTACTGTAGGAGCCGTAATGCCGGTTTCTGCTATATCTTGGCCTTGGCGCAAAATGTAGTGGTGGTCGAGTCTGTGCAGCATCTTGATGTAGGTCTCGCGCACACGACCTTCCGACCGCCAGATGTTGAGCAACGCAAGTCCCTCCATAGGCTCCAAGCGCGCCATTCCACAAAGCGACAGCATCACATCTTCGCGCGGCAATCGTTTGCCGGCCTTCCACTGATCCAGGGTAGAAACGTGAATGCCGAGGCGGCGGGAGAGGTCGTCTCTCGTCATCATGTCTTCTTTGCCGATGGCCCGTTCTAAGACATCGCGCAACGACAAGTGCGGCAGTGAAGCCAAGGTTTTCGACATCGGCGTGACCCTCACAGACAGGACTCACAAAGCACAATAGGCAGAGTCGCCGGGGCTTGCCAACCGCTAGGCCTTGTGTCTGACGCTATGCCCGCGTTGGTTACACAGACTAGCCAGCGCGCCCTTCGCTAGGGGCCGGACGGCGAGCTTCCACCCTCAACGTCCGCGCCCCTAGCGAACCGGGAAGCGAGCTTTGCCGGTGAGATCGTGACGGGTGCTCATCGGATTTGAGGGAGGGAGAGCGGGCACAGGTCATCCTAGGCTATCGGTGTCCGCTCCCGACCCTCCTTGAAACATCGACCCGTCTCTGCGCGAAGCGCGCGGCGCGAGGGCGAACGTTGAGCTGGTCTTACACCAAGGGCTGCATCGGTTGGTTCTTCCTCGTGCTGTGGCGTCTCGCAATCGGCATGAACGCCGAACACTAGCGAAGGAAAATGCAATGTCGAACATGTCACTGAATTGCGGGTCTCTTGTCGCCAAGAAATCGCAAGCTGGCCTGATGTACTTCTCCGGAACGGTGCGGCTGATCGGCCGCTTGAACGGCAAACTGGAGTTGCTGCCGCATCCGAACAAAGGCAATTCCGCCAGCGAAGATCATCCCGAGTAC